>JANOTG010000081.1:0-7658 GCA_031416215.1 Betaproteobacteria bacterium | reverse complement strand
AGCCAAGATGACGGCGTGCGCGGGAGGTGGCGAAGCCGCAAAACACCAGCAGGCGCCGCTGGGCTGAGGCCCGGGCGGTCAAGCGCTCGCGCCGTCTTCGAAGCTGATGTCCACCATCAACTCGTTTGCCAGCCCCTCCAGGCTGTTGCGCAGGGTGTCGGACTCCAGGGCGCGGGGCACGGAAAGTTGTGCGCTCATGTGAAACATCTGTTCGCCCGACATGGCACCGCTGGCGATATGGGTCTGCAGCTTTTCAATGCTGACGCCGTGGTGCGCCAACTGGCTGGATATGCTGTGAATGATGCCGGGCCGGTCGTGTCCGAGCAAATCGAGTTGCAGCCGCCGAGGCGGCTCGGTGCTGCCGTCCGCGCCCAGTGACAGCGCAATGTGCAGGTTGGGCGACTGCAGCGCGGCCAGCTCGGCCATCAGGGCGGCGCAGTTCTGCGCCGGCACCTGCAGGTGCACGATGCCGGCAAACTGGCCGGCGAAGTTCGCCATGACGCTGTCGGCCCAATTTGCTCCGTGCGCGGTGGCGCGGTCGGATACCGCGCTGACCAGGCCGGGTCGGTCCGGCCCGAGAATGGTGACTACCAGTGAGGTCATGGGACGGTCTCCTGCTGCCGGGTCAAATGAAGGGAGGCACGGGCCTGCCGCGCCGCGGGTCTTGGCCGATTATCGACCGCCCTGGTTGACACGCCCATGCCCTCAATCCATGCCGTGCACGGCGCGGACCGGTTGGGTGCGGGTTTTGCTGTCGGACCCATTGCTGGCAAGTGTCTCGCGGATCAGTTGCACCGTCGCCTGCTGGGTCAGGGTGCTGGGGCGCAGCGCGCTGGTGGCCACCGATATCTGGGTGCGCAGGGCCGGATTGCGGATGGCACGCAGAGTGAAGCCCGTGGGGTGGACCGCGCTCGATACTGCGTTGCGTGGCAGCACGGCACAACCGGCACCGTCAGCCACCAGGTCCAGGATCGCCGGAACACCGTCGATCTCCAGTGCAATCGTCAGCCGGCAGCCGATCTTGGCCAACTCCGCCTCCACCTGCATGCGAATCGCGTTGGGCCGACTCGGTATCACCAGTGGCAACTTGGCGAGCAACATCAGGGAGACCGCTGCCTGACCCTTGGTGCCCGCGGTCGTGCCGTGTCGGGCTTGCACCAGGAACAACTCCTCGGTTTGCACTGGCGTTGTTTCCAGATCCGGGCTCGGGCGCACGTTGTACAACACGGCAATGTCCAACCGGCCGTTGACCAGCGATTCCTGCATGGCGGTTGACAGGCCCTCGCTGATGGGGATGGTCGCGTCGGGCATGCGGGCCCGAAAGGCTCGGGTGAGCGGCACCGTCAACATGCGCGCCAGGCTGCTGGGCAGACCGATTGCCACACGGCCGGCCAGGCCTCCACGTACCCGGCCCAGATCCTCCCGCGCCCTTTCCACCTGATGCAGGATGCCTCGGCCATGCGCCAGCAGCAGACGCCCGGCTTCGGTCGGCACCGCGCCACGGCCGTCACGGGTCAACAGGGTTTGCCGCAATTCCACCTCCAGCAGGCGCACCTGGCGGCTCAAGGCAGGCTGCGCGATCCCCAGCGCCGCGGCGGCGCGTGTGAAGCCGCCCAGTTCTGCCACGCGGACGAAATACCCGATCTGTTTGAGGTCCATGGATGGTTCGCTTTGTCGAAATAACCAGGCGTTCGCCATGCCGCAATGGTATATCTGATAGTAGCTGCTGCAGCTTCATTTTCGGACAGTCCTGAACCACAATGGAGAACAAGCCATCAAGGAGACTGGTATCCATGCGTGCACCCCTGATCATCGACTGCCACGGCCACTACACCACGGCCCCCAAGGCGCTGGAGAACTGGCGCAATCGGCAGATCGCCGGCATCGCCGATCCGGCCTCCATGCCCAGAGTTTCCGAGCTGAGGATCAGTGACGACGAACTGCGCGAGTCGATCGAGACCAACCAACTCAGGCTGATGCGCGAGCGCGGCTCCGACCTCACCATCTTCTCGCCGCGCGCCAGTTTCATGGCGCACCACATCGGCGACTTCAACGTGTCGTCCACCTGGGCGGCGATCTGCAATGAACTCTGCCACCGCGTCGCACAGCTTTTCCCGGACAACTTCATCGCTGCCGCCATGCTGCCGCAGTCGCCCGGCGTGGACCCGGCCAGTTGCATCGCCGAGCTGGAGAAGTGCGTCACGCAGTATGGCAACGTCGGCATCAATCTCAATCCTGACCCGAGTGGCGGCCACTGGACATCGCCCCCGCTGAGCGACAGGCACTGGTTCCCGATCTACGAGAAGATGGTCGAATACGACATCCCGGCCATGATCCATGTGTCCACCAGCTGCAACCCGTGTTTCCATACCACCGGCGCACACTACCTGAATGCCGACACCACGGCCTTCATGCAGTGCCTGACTTCCGACCTGTTCAAGGAATTCCCGACCTTGCGTTTCCTGATCCCGCACGGCGGCGGCGCGGTGCCTTACCACTGGGGGCGCTTCCGCGGCCTGGCGCAGGAGCTCAAGAAGCCGTTGTTGTCCGAGCACCTGCTGCACAACATCTACTTCGACACCTGCGTCTACCACCAGCCCGGCATCGACCTGCTGAACACCGTGATCCCGGTCAAGAACGTGCTGTTCGCCTCCGAAATGATCGGCGCGGTGCGCGGCATCGACCCCGAGACCGGCAACTACTACGACGACACCAAGCGCTACATCCAGGCGTCCAGGATTCTCAGCGACGCGGACCGTTTCCAGATCTACGAGGGAAACGCCCGGCGCGTGTTCCCGCGGCTGGACGCCGCACTGAAGCAGAAAGGCCATTGAACATGAGCATAACTATCAACACCTTGGGCATCGTCAAGCGCAACATCGTGCGCGCCGACAAAAGCGCCGTGGACCAGTTGTCCAGGTTTGGTGTCGCCACCATCCACGAGGCGATGGGCCGCGTCGGCCTGATGAATCCGACGATGCGACCGATCTACGCCGGCGCGCAGTTGTGCGGCACCGCCGTGACTGTGCTGCTGCATCCCGGTGACAACTGGATGATGCATGTGGCGGCCGAGCAGCTGCAGCCAGGCGACGTGGTGCTGGCGGCGGTCACGTCCGAAAATACCGATGGATTTTTTGGCGATCTGCTGGCCACCTCGTTTCGCGCGCGCGGCGCGGTCGGCCTGGTCATCGATGGCGGTGTGCGGGATGTGAAGGACCTGACGGCCATGAACTTCCCGGTCTTCTCGAAGGCGGTACACGCCAAGGGCACCATCAAGGCGACCCTGGGGTCGGTGAATATCCCTGTGGTGTGCGCCGGCGCACTGGTCAACCCCGGCGACGTGGTGATCGCTGACGACGACGGCGTGGTGGTGGTGCCGGGGCGAATAGCGCAACAGGTGGCCGACGCCGCCGCCGCGCGCGAAGCCAACGAGTCGGAGAAACGCGCCAAGCTGGCCGCCGGTGTGCTGGGCCTGGACATGTACAACATGCGCGGCGCGCTGGAAAAAGCCGGCCTCAAGTACATCGACTGAGCAGCATGGAATTCACCAAGACCCCCGGCTGGCTCGACTGGTGCAGCAGCCCCAGCAAACCCCGTTTCACGCTGCCGCCGGGAGCCGTGGACGCGCACTGCCATGTGTTTGGGCCCGGTGCCCAGTTTCCTTATGCGCCGGAGCGCAAGTACACGCCCTGCGACGCGTCGAAGCAACAACTGTTCGCTCTGCGTGACCATCTGGGTGTCGACAGGAACGTGATCGTGCAAGCCACCTGCCACGGCAGCGACAACCGGGCGCTGGTCGATGCGTTGTTGCATGCCAAGGGCAAGGCGCGTGGTGTGGCAACGGTCAGCCGCGACGTGACCGACGCCGAGCTGCATGCCATGCATGCGGCCGGCGTGCGCGGCACGCGTTTCAACTTCGTGAAACGTCTGGCCGATTTCACGCCTCGCGAAGTGCTGCTCGACATTGCGAACCGCATCGCGCCGCTGGGCTGGCATGTGGTGGTGTATTTCGAGGCCCATGACCTGCCCGAGCTGATCGACTTCTTCACCGCCTTGCCGACCACGGTGGTGGTGGACCACATGGGCCGCCCGGATGTGACCCAGCCGGTGGACGGCCCGCAGTTCGGCCTGTTCCTGAAGATGATGCGCGAGCACCCCAACGTATGGAGCAAGGTCAGCTGTCCCGAGCGCCTGTCGGTCAGCGGACCCAAGGCATTAAACGGCGAACGCAGGGCCTACCAGGATGTCGTGCCGTTCGCCAGGCACCTGGTGCAGACCTTTCCCGACCGGGTGCTGTGGGGCACCGACTGGCCGCACCCCAACCTCAAGGAGCACATGCCCGACGACGGCTTGCTGGTCGACTACATCCCGCAGATTGCGCCCACGGCTGAGCTGCAGCGCAAGTTGCTGGTCGACAATCCCACCCGTCTCTACTGGAACTCCTAGGCCAAGCACCATGTCCCTCGACAAACCTTACCTCGACGTGCCTGGCACCACCATATTCTATGCCGAGCAGAGCCGTCTCGGTTACCACCTGAACCAGTTCTGCATGTCGCTGATGAGGGCCGACAACCGGACCCGGTTCAAGGCCGACGAGCGGGCGTACCTTGACGAATGGCCGATGACCGGGGATCAGAAACAGGCGGTACTGGCGCGTGACCTGAACCGCGCGATTTCGCTGGGCGGCAACATCTACTTCCTGGCCAAGATCGGCGCCACCGACGGCAAGAGCTTCCAGCAGATGGCCGGCAGCATGACCGGGATGACCGAGGAGGAATACCGCCACATGATGGTCTGTGGCGGGCGTTCGCCCGAAGGCAACCGCTACCTGGGCGAGGATGGCGACGCGCAGGCGCACCGCCAGCCGCAAGGCAAAGCCGGCCAGAAAGCGGGGCTCTGACATGGCACACATCTCGGCCAGTGTCTACACCTCGCATGTGCCCGCCATCGGCGCGGCCATCGACATGGGTAAGACAGCCGACCCCTACTGGCAGCCGGTCTTCAAGGGTTACGAGTTTTCCAAGCAGTGGATGAAGGACAACACGCCCGATGTGATCTTTCTGGTCTACAACGACCATGCCACGGCCTTCAGCCTCGACATCATCCCGACGTTTGCGATCGGCACTGCGGCGTCCTACCAGCCGGCTGACGAGGGTTACGGCGCACGGCCGGTCCCTGTGGTGCAGGGCCATCAGGAGCTGGCATCCCATATCGCCCAGTCGGTGATCCAGCAGGATTTCGACCTCACCATCGTGAACAAGATGGACGTGGACCACGGCCTCACCGTACCGTTGTCGCTGATGTGTGGCCAGCCCGAGGCCTGGCCGTGTACGGTGATTCCCTTTGCCGTCAATGTGGTGCAGTACCCGGTGCCGTCGGGGCGCCGCTGCTTCGAGCTCGGCCAGGCGATCCGCAAGGCGGTCGAATCCTACGATGCACCGCTGAAGGTGCAGATCTGGGGTACCGGCGGCATGAGCCACCAGTTGCAGGGCCCGCGCGCCGGCCTGATAAACAAGGAGTTCGACAACGCCTTTCTGGACCAGCTGATCAGCGACCCGAAGGCATTGGCGCAAAAGCCGCACATCGACTATGTGCGTGAGGCCGGCTCGGAGGGAATTGAACTGGTCATGTGGTTGATTGCCCGCGGCGCGATGGCTGACGTGGCGCAGGCATCGGGTGCTGCCCCCCCGCGTGTCGCGCACCGCTTCTACCATGTACCTGCGTCCAATACAGCGGTGGGCCACCTGATTCTGGAGAACCTATGACCAAGACCATCAAGGTCGCACTGGCGGGCGCCGGTGCCTTCGGCATCAAGCATCTGGACGGGATCAGGAACGTCGATGCTGTCGAGGTGATTTCTTTGGTCGGCCGCGAGCTGGACAAGACACGTGAGGTGGCCGCCAAATACGGCATCGGCCATGTCACGACGGACCTCGCCGACAGTCTGGCGTTGAAGGATGTGGACGCGGTGATCCTGTGCACACCGACACAGATGCACGCCGACCAGACCATCGCCTGCCTGCAGGCCGGCAAACACGTACAGGTGGAGATCCCCTTGGCGGATTCGCTGCACGGCGCGCAGGCGGCAGCAGCCCAGGCCAAGGCGTCGGGCCTGGTGGCTATGTGTGGACATACCCGGCGCTTTAACCCCAGCCACCAGTACGTGCACAAGGAAATCGCCGCAAAGAGGTTCAACATCCAGCAGATGGATGTGCAGACCTATTTTTTCCGCCGCACGAACATGAATGCGCTGGGGCAGGCCCGCTCCTGGACTGACCACTCGTTGTGGCACCACGCCGCGCACACGGTGGACCTGTTCGCCTACCAGTGCGGCAGTCTGATCGTGCAGGCTAACGCGGTGCAGGGGCCGATGCACCCGACCCTGGGCATCGCGATGGACATGGGCATCCAGCTCAAAGCCGCCAATGGCGCGATTTGCACCCTGTCATTGAGCTTCAACAACGATGGCCCGTTTGGTACGTTCTTTCGCTACATCGGTGACAGCGCCACCTACATCGCCCGTTATGACGATCTGTTTACTGCCAAGGAAGAGAAGATCGACGTCTCCAAGGTGGATGTGTCCATGAATGGCATCGAGCTGCAGGACCGCGAGTTCTTTGCCGCCATCCGCGAAGGCCGCGAGCCCAATTCCAGTGTGGCGCAGGTGCTGAGCTGTTACCAGGTGCTGCATGATTTGGAGCGGCAGTTGGCAAGCTGAGCACCGGCGCACGATGCGGTCGGTGAGCCCGCCGACATGGGTGGTGTGGCCTTTGCCGCGAGCGGCCTCCTCCTCCTATACTGGAGGAATGAACGAACCAGTACATTTTGCCGCACCCCGCAGTACAACTCGCCAGGCGCGCGCAAAAACGACGTCTGCGACCACCGCGAAGGGTAAAGCCGGGCGGGAAACCAGCCGCACCAATGACCCGGCGCGCACCATGGCCGGCATTCTGGAGGTGGCTACCTCGGAATTCGCCAGCCGCGGACTCAGTGGCGCACGCATCGATGCGATCGCCGCCGCGACCAAGACCAGCAAACGCATGATTTACTATTATTTCGTCAGCAAGGAGGGGCTGTACGTGGCGGTGCTGGAGGAGGCGTACCGCCGCGTGCGCCTGGTAGAGGCTGGTTTGCACCTGGAGGACCTGCCACCCGAGGCGGCGTTGCGCAGGCTGGTGGAGTTCACCTACGACCACCACGATGGCAATCAGGATTACATCCGGCTTGTCATGACCGAGAACATGGAGCGTGGCCAATACCTGGCGCAAAGCAAAACCATCCAGGAACTCAATGTCACCGCCATCTCTACCGTGCGCAACCTTTACAACCGCGGTGTGGCGCAGGGCGTGTTCCGGCCCGGTCTGGACCCGCTGGACATTCACGCCTCGATCTCGGCATTGACCTTTTTCAACGTTTCGAATCAATATACATTCGGGATGATTTTCAAGACTGCCAGCCGGACTGCCGAGGCGTTGGCGACACGGCGACAAAACATCGTCGAACTGATGGTGCGTTTCGTGCGCGCCTGAAAGTTGTGGCCCTGGGCCGGCATGGCGTTCATGTAGTCAGGGTAATTCCCTATTTTCACAATACTAACTAGTTCGTACATTTCTGTTTATATGCCTTGGCGGGAGACGTTGTTGTGACGCGGATGTGGA
>JANOTG010000080.1:0-24009 GCA_031416215.1 Betaproteobacteria bacterium | reverse complement strand
GCCATGGAACTTGCGGATGTAGGGTAACGCCTGGGCCAGTATCTCGGCCTTGTCACGCGGGGCGATATGGGAGGTGTCGGTCATGGCTTTGGCTACGTCAGATGGTGCGAACGGTCCGGTGGGCCGGGCTGCCCGCATTGTCCTACAGCGCGTCAGGCGGCGATGGGCGCGAGGTCTGACGGGGGTGCCTCGACATAACCATGCACACAGTTGGTCAATACCTGCTTGACGGCCGCCACGTCGGCGCGATCCACGGCCAGGTGCAGCGCCTCCAGTTGCAACTCCAGTTCTGGCCAGGACAGGAACTCTTCCTGTGCCTTCATGATGCGTGGGTGCGCGGTGGGTAAGGGGTTGTCGCCGATCAACAGCTCCTCGTACAGCTTCTCGCCGGGTCGCAAGCCAGTGATGGTGATCTCGATGTCGCCGTCGGGTGTGGCCGCATCGCGCACGCGCAAGCCGGACAACTCCACCATGCGCCGCGCCAGCTGCATGATTTTCACCGGCTGCCCCATGTCGAGCACAAACACTTCGCCACCCTGCGCCATAGCGCCGGCATGCAGCACCAGCTGTGCAGCCTCCGGAATGGTCATGAAATAACGCGTGACCTCGGGATGCGTCACGGTGATGGGACCCCCGGCCGAGAGTTGTGAGCGAAACAGCGGAACCACACTGCCGCTGGAGCCCAGCACATTGCCAAACCGCACCATGGCGAAGCGGGTTGCGCCACCACTTTGGCGCTGCCGCTGCTCCAGCGCCTGCAACACCAGCTCGGCCATACGTTTGCTGGCGCCCATGATGTTGGTCGGGCGCACCGCCTTGTCAGTGGACACCAGCACGAAGTTGGCAACCCCCGCCGCGACGGCGGCCTGCGCCACGTTGAGCGTACCAAATACATTGTTCACGATGCCCTCACCGGGGTTGCTCTCCACCATCGGTACATGTTTGTAGGCGGCCGCGTGGTAGACGCAGGTCGGCAGGTACGAGGCAAACACCTCCTGCAGCCGACGCAGGTCGCGCACGCTGCCCAGCAAGGCAACCACCTCGACCGAAAGGTGTCTCGCGGCACACAGGGCTTGTAGCTCACGCTGGATGCTGTACAGGCCAAACTCGCTGTGTTCCAGCAACAGCAGCTGGCGCGGCCCCAGCTGCACTATCTGGCGGCACAACTCGCTGCCGATGCTTCCAGCCGCACCCGTCACCAACACCACCCGGCCGGAAATATTGCGCTCGAGCACGGCCACATCGGTGGCCACCGGATCGCGCCCGAGCAGGTCCTCGATATCCAACTCGGTAAAGTCCTGCAGGGTCACGCGGCCACTGGCCAGATCCGACATGCCTGGCAGCGTGCGTATGTGCACTGGCACCTTGGCCAGCCCGGCGATGATCTCGTTGCGCCGCCTGCGTGTGGCGCTGGGCAAGGCGAGCAGGATGTCGGTCACCGCACGGCGACTGACCAGCTCCTCGATCTGCTGCGACCGATAGACCATCTTGCCGTTGATGCTGCGCCCGGCCTTGGCCGGATCGTCGTCGACAAAACCCACCAGCACGTACTGCCGGGCGTTGGCTATCGCCGCTGCAGTCTGCACCCCGGCGTCCCCTGCGCCATAAATCAGCAGGCGGCCTTCGGCAACCATCCTGCGGCGACCCACCCCGCCAAGCCACGAGCGCGCCAATGCACGGCTGCCACCGACCAGCAACAGGAAAATGATCGGTTGCAGCACACCCATGCTGCGCGGAACACCCGGCCATTTCAACCACATCAGGCAAGCAAAAAATGCCAGGCCATACAACAACACAGCTTGCGCAATCGCCAGCAAAGCCGCCAAACCGGTGTAGCGGAAGATGGCCCGGTACAGACCCAGGCGGATGAACACCGGCACCGCCAGCAGTGGCGCCAGTCCATAGACCCGCCACTGCGCGGCAACCGGCCAGTGGGCGGTATCCAGCCGCAGGCTGAATGCGAGCCAGGTGGCGGCCATTGCCAGGGCCACATCCAGGGCGATCACGGCAAGTTGCTTGACCAGTCGCGGCCATGCCATCAAGCGCTCATTCACGATCAGCATCTCCGTGCGACGCCACTGCGGCCCCCAGCAACCACAGCAGCGTCATGCCCAATGCGGCATCGCGGAACGGTGCATTCAACATGCCGGTGACCACAATCGTCACACCCAGCACCAAGGTCATGCCACCGCCGGTGGAACGCCTCTTCCATCCGAGCGCCAGAAACGTACCTGTCAACCAGACCATTAACACCAAGCCGGGTACCCCCGTCTCCATGCCGGTCAACAGAAAGTCGTTGTGCGGGTTGTTGATCTCCGAGTTCTTCAAATCCAACTCGGCTGGGAGGTTTTGTTGCAGCCCACTCCAGACAATGCGCCAATGCGGCAGCCAACTGCCAACACCTGTGCCCCATACCGGATGGGCCAGCATGCCGTCCAGCGCCTCCTGGTACATGCGCCAGCGTGCGCCCACACTGGTGCTGTAATCGGATGCCACCTGCATGCGATGGAAGTCTGCGACAGCGCCACCGATGCGCGTCTGCAGATTCGGAGACACCTGCCACACAAGAAGCACAGCCAGAATCACGGCGCCTGCCCCTGCGAGTGCCACGCGCAGCGAACGAAACCGCCAAACCAGGACGGACAAAACAAGAACTGGAAGCAGAATGTGGGCGTTGCGCGACACGGCATACAAGGCCACAGTACCGGCGAACCAGAAAGCAAGCGCCAGCATCAACCAGCGCCTGCGCTGTGGTAATGGCTCGTTGATGGCAAAAACAAGGCAGACACCAAAGGCCGCAGCCAACGAGATCATGTTGCCGCTGCTGAAGTTGTTGCGCGAAACCAGCAGACTACTCCAGATGCGCCAGTCCGGCAGCCCCCAAGTTTGATGCGCAGCGACCACCAGCGCCGCGAAGGCAGCGCCCATGACGAATCCCCACAGCGCAGCGCGCGCCTCAACGGTCGACAACATGACTCCCGCACCCAACACCAGGGCCACGCGTACGACATGGAACAACCGGGTCGACGTGTCTTCGAACCACGGCCCCGCCGCAACCACCACCAGCGTCCACCCAACTACGGCTACGAGTGGCCAGAATACTGCGCTCGCCCGGGCCCGGCGCAACCGCACCCGGATATCGCCCGATACCGCCAGCGCCAACAGCATCATCAAAAAATGCAGGTACATCAAGCCGACCGGGAAGAACGCACTAACGCCCCAACTGGTGGCGATCCAGACCACAAGCCGATGCCTGAAGCCACGGCCCTTCGGGTCGGCCAACCCCGCCAAAGGCGAACGATCAGCCGCCAATAACAAACTCTTCCTTCGACCGGCCCTGCGCGATCAGCGCCGCCAGCCAGCGTGGTGAAAGGCCGCGGCCGCTCCAGGTTTCGCCACCGGGGCCACGGTATTTCGGGGCAACAGCCACAGATTTGCGCTTTGGCGCGGCGCTGCCCAGTTTGCCTTTGCTGCGTGCAGATTTCGCACGCCGATTGCTGGCGGCCTGCAAATCCTTCAGTGTTATTCCAAATGCCTGCATGCGAGCAACAATATCTGCTACGGTATTGTCGAATTCCTTTGACTTTATTTCACTCGCCTGCTTTTGCAGCTTGTTAATCTGGTTTTGAATCTCGATGAGGTTGCTCATGTTCTATTGCTCCATATAGGCGGCAAGCACTGGACGCGCTGACAAACCGGATTATTGTTTGCTGGATTATATTGAGGTCCATCGGGCGTACATTCTTTGCTCGATCAAAGATTGAATATCGCTACAACCCACGTGCGACGGTGTTGCCTTACTCTCGTGTTGCAAGATGTAGTTGAACGGTCGGACTGGAACCGGCATTTGCACATTCAGTGGTATTCGCGAATCCTAAACTCCGAACAGTGAAGTTCCGTGCTGCCGCCAAAGCCCGAAGCATTGTCGAAAGTCATAGCGAATTGCACTTCTTTGACTTCGCCAGGCACTTCAAATATCAAGGGCAGCGAATTTTCACCTCGGGCCGCGCTCTGCACCGTGAACACTTTCATGCCGTCGTGACCAACGAAATAGGCCTTTAACCCCCATATCCCTCGGCCGCGTTTCTCGCATGTGCCATCGAAGTGGACAAATCGCCTGGCCCCAGCGTCATCGAATTTGACTACCGGCATGTCCCATTGCAGGCTTCTCTTCTGCCAAAACAATCCATCGATATTGACGGTCGAGGAACTGTCGAGAGCGTGGAATACAGGCGTTCCGCCTCCGCCTTTAAGTGACATTGCGATCTGTTCACTGGTAACTATCACCTGGCTGCTGGGCTTGTCCAAATCGAATTGACCGCCGCCTTGGCCCGGGAACGGTTCCCCACCCTCGCTAAATGACCAGCTACGGTAATCAACCTGCCTGTCGGCGCGGATCAATCCAGGCACCAGTTCTGTCCGGTTGTTCAGGTAATACTCAGTAACAAGATGGTCGTCCGTGGCCACAGGCATCGATTCCAGCAATTTCGCAAGCGCCTTTTTTCGATATATCACTGGCTCCAAATCGAACCACGGTGGGTTACCCGTCGCAATCGCGGGCTTCGATACTTTGGAAATACCGGTCGCATAACGATCGCTGAATCCAGAGCGAAAAATGAAATCCGGTTCGGCCGTGCAATACGTAATAGCGATACCGCTATTTCTGGTGGACACCACGACATCTCCAAAGATATCAAGCGCTCCCTTGACGACCGGCGGATAGGCGTAGAAAGTGACCACTCCACCAGGGGACAAATGGCCCTTTAACGTCGCCAGAAAATCCTTGCTGAACAGGTTGCCCGTGCCACTGGTCGAGGCGCGATGGACGCCGATGTGGATATAGTCAAAACGCGCTGCCGGTTGCGTTTGGAGAAAGCGACGACCGTCCGTCAAAAACACCTTGCTCCGCTTTAGTTCATCCGCAATTGGCTGGTAGCTGAACTCCCGAAACGCCTCGATCAAATCGGGGTTCACTTCAATCACCGTGATGGCGGCATCGGGATAAAGCTCACGCAGGACAAGCAACTCCTCACCAGTGCCGAGCCCGATGAACAAGATTTTCTTGACTGAAGGATTGATGGCATAGACGGTGGATTCCATCTTTCCACCGCCCACTGTTCGGTCCCAGCCCGTCTTGCCGGGAATTCCAGTGATCCAGAACCTCCCGCCAGCCATCGCGGCATAGGAGGCACCGTTCCCGAAATTATCGTATACGAGCGTCATTCCATGAATGGAATCACGGGCCCACACGGGGCTTGCTGCGTCCGCTGAGGTGCGGAAATATCGAACGCTCTTGGTGTAGTCAAAATTGAAAGCGGAAACACCAAGAATGACAAGAAGCGCCGGCACTGCAGTTCGCGCAAAGGATGTCCGGGGCGCGCGATCAACCAGGTAAACCAGGGCAACACCCCCGGCAAGGATGATTGCAAGCACTGCCAACACGCGGGGAGAGTCCAGCAGGCCGTAAAGAACGAACCCGGTGATCAGGCAACCCACCGTGTTGCCAATGGTTTGGGAGAAATACAACCGGCCGAACAAGGCACCCTGGCCCAGTTTTGATTGCGTCGATGCGACGATGGCCGGAAGCAGCACACTGCTGGCGGCAACTGGCATGAGCAGCAAAAAGGAAAGCAACACAGCCTCGCTCAGAACGCGAACATTCAATTCAAAGACGGTGATCGTGGGGTTGAATACCCAACGCAATTGCGAACCGTGGACGAGCATTGCCTCCTGCAGCCACAGGATTGGCAGTGACAGAAGCACGGTGGCACAAAGCGAAACTGCGAGGATTCTTGATATCGGCCAGCGGCCAGACAGCCACCCGCCAAGCCAGGTACCGATCGCCATATTCGCCAGATAGGCGAACAGGAGCATCGGGAAAACATAGGGCGTGACGCCGAAATAGCTTGTGAACAGCCGGAAGAATACAACCTCATAACCGAGTGTTGCAACACCGATGAAAAAGACACCGATCAGCACTGGGACCGGAACTGTGCTTTGGCTTCGTGCAGTAGCCCCTGGCCCGGCAGGCCTTGGGCCGACGGACTTCGCGGCCAAGAAAAACAGGGCCGCGACCACCAAATCCAAAAGCGCCACCATGCGCGAAGAAGCAGTCAGGCCATAGGTGCCTACCAGCACAAAACCACAGAGCACGACGCCGACAGCGGCGCCAGCAATGTTTGCCGCATAAGCCGCCCCTACGCTTCGACCTCGTCCTGCTTTATTGCGATAGAGGTCGACCATGAGCGGAGTGGTGGCGCCCATCGCCAGCGTCGGGACGAGCAGCAAGAAAAAGTTCCCGCACAACTGCACAGCCAAACCGCTACCCGAAAGAAGTTCACGGTTGAACAGCCTGATCATGTCAACGCTGAACAAGCCGAATACGCCAATGGCCAGCTCCAAAACCGCCAGCGCCATGGCAACATTCTTCACGCGTGAAATCAGGCCAGAACCGACCAAGCTGCCGAAACCAAGGCCAAGCATGAAGATGGCCACGATCAAGGTGACCGAGACCGAGTCAACGCCGATCTCTTGCGTCAGCAAACGTTGCCAAACAATCTGGTAAGTAAGAGAGGCCGCGCCACTGACGGCAAACAAACCCAGCCAGAAGGCATTGAGTATTCGAGGGCTGGCCCCAACTGCCATTGCTTGCGTCTCCCTAAGGGGCCTTTTGATGATCAACGTTAACAGCCACACGGCGTGGATTCGATGGCGGGACAGCAGCCGCGGAACCAACCGGAAAAGCCACTTCCACTCGGAACGACGAGCAGCCTGGCCGATCTAGACAAACGGATTCCCGTCGCGCGATGTCACGATCCTGTCCCCCCCTGGTGGTGGTCGTGGCACCAGCGGTCGGTCGCGGCGGGCGAGTTCGATCAAATCAGGCGCCGCTCCCATGCGGTGCAGGACATTCTGCAATCGACCCAAAGCCGACGCCCTGGATACTATGGCCAACATGGTCAGCAGGCAGAGTTGAATATCCAGCCATAACGACTGGTTGTCTATATACAACAGGCCGAGTGCACTTTTGCCGGGCCGGATCAGCTGGTTGTAGGCAATATCCGGGTCGGCATGGTCGTTCAGTATGTCGCCTTCGTCGGAAAAAACAATCGAGGAGACATCGGTAATACCCGGCTTGACACTCAACAGTCGGCGCTCGAGCGGAGTGTACAAGTCAGTTTCCCGTTTGACATTGGGCCTTGGCCCTACCAGACTCATGTCGCCCAGCAATACGTTCCACAATTGCGTCAACTCGTCAAGTTTGTAGCGCCTGATAAATTGTCCCACCGCGGTTATTCGGTTGTCATTGGCGCCGGTTGAGTCCACGCCGGTTTTGTCGGCGTTGATGACCATCGAGCGCAGCTTGACCATGCGAAACGGGCGGTCGTCTTGTCCTACCCGTGGCGCAACATAAAACGGTGAATGACGATCCTGGCGCCAAACCAGGAACATGACCGGCACGAGGACTGGACTGGCGAGCAACAGGCCAAACCCCGCGCCCAAAATATCGAATAATCGCTTCAGCATGTTTCCTTCATCGACGCCATGGCAAGAGCGGCTATTTGCCCAACGTTCGGGTAGTAGTTTTTTTCCAGCACGCGCGAGGTCGGCGCCGGGGCGAACGGCAGTGTCAGGCGCCGGGGTGTGCTCTTCCAGCGTACTGCGCCGGATTCTGCGACGCTGGCAATCACCTCACCCGCCATGCCACATGGACTCCAGCCACCGTCAACCACCACGAGCCGGCCTGTCCTGGCTACCGATTCCACAATCTGCTGCGGCCGGTAGGGGTTGAGCACCCGCAGATCAATCACCTCGGCGCTGACACCTTCGTGCGCCAGTGTCTCCGCCGCCTGCAGCGCCAGCCGGGTCGAATAACCACTGGCGACCAGTGTCAAATCGCCTCCCTGGCGCAGGCAACGCGGCCCTTCAACGTGCAAGACGCGCTCGACAATCGGCGGCAATTCGTCTTCCAGGTCATAGAGCCAGCGGTCGTCTATGTACATCACCGGGTCGGGGCATAACACGGCGGCAATCAAAAGATCACGCGCGTCGGCAACCGTGGCCGGCATGACCACCCGCAGCCCAGGCACATGGGCAAACCAGGCGTGCAGCGACTGCGAATGCTGGGCGCCCTGCTCACCGCCCCGGTTGATGATGCTGCGAATGGTCAGGCCAGGTGCCGCTTGGCCACCCACCATATGGGACCACTTGGCAGCCTGGTTCACTACAGCGTCTATCGCATACAGCATGAAATCCATGCGCGGGTGCACGACGATGGGTTTCATGCCGGCGAGCGCGGCACCGACGGCTGCGCCGGTGCAGGCCGACTCGGACACCGGCGTGTCGATCACGCGGTGCGCACCGAATTTCTTGTCCAGGTCGGTCATCGAGTTGCCAACGTACCAGGGGCTCCACAGACCCTGGCCGATGACAAACACCTCCGGGTAGGTGCGCAGCAGGTACTCGAACGCCGACAGCATCGCGGTACCGTAGTTGAAATGACCACCCTGCATTGTGGCGGCGCCAGCCGCGGCGTCGACGGCTTCCCCGTCCAGGCGCTGTTGCGGCGTCATGTGAGCGCTCCCTGAGACACAAACACCCTGGACATCAGGTGCTCGGGCAGCGGATACGGGTCAGACTGTGCCTGTTGCCAGGCGACCGCAACCTCGCCTGCGATACCGGCCTCGATCTCAGCCAGGTCGCCCGCAGTCAGTTTGCCGGCCGCCACCAATGCGGCTACCAACCGTGCAATCGGGTCGCGCTTGCGCCAGTTGCCCAACTCATCCGCGCTGCGGTTCACACCCACATCAACATCCTCACGCCAATCCACGTGGCCGTACCAGCGGAACGTCACGGCTTCGAGGAACCCCGGGCCACCGCCCTGACGCGCACGCGCGATCAAGCGTCCAGATGCGGCCTGCACGGCCACTACGTCATTGCCATCGACAATTTCGAACGGCAGGTCATTGGCCTGCGCGAAGCGTGCCGTCGCCGCTCGGGGCTGCCGCAGCGAGATGTGCATATGACTGGCAAACAGGTTGTTCTCAACCACGAAGATGGCGGGCGCCATCAGCATGCGGGCCAGGTTGAGCGACTCGTGGACTACGCCTTCCTCAACCGCGCCGTCACCTAAATAGGCCACTCCCACATCGCCACTGCCCTGCATCTTCGCGGCCAAAGCCGCACCAACCGCCAGCGCGACTGTGCCCGATACGATTGGAACCGAGCCATAAAACCCGTTCGGCTGATCCCACAGATGCATCGAGCCGCCCATGCCGCGCGACAGGCCGGTGTCTTTGCCGAGAACTTCTGCAAACAAGCGGTGCAGGCTTGCGCCTGTGGACAACACATGCGAATGCGAACGATGGGCTCCAAACACCCGGTCCGTCTTGCGCAGATGCTCCGCTACGCCCACCGCGACCGCTTCCTGTCCGACACCCAGGTGTACCGGCCCACCAATCACGCGCTCGCGCCGCCCATCCGCCAGGCAGCGCTCTGCCTGCCGGATGCGCAACATCATGCGCAATTGCGCCATCAGGTGCTGGCTGTCCTGCCCGGTGATATCAATCGGTTGATGGCAACTTGACGGGTCCGCCAACGCCCCCAAAGACCAGTCAGTCATGGATCATTTGCCATAAAACCGGCGAATCGCCTCAATGACGGCGTCCAACTCATCGTCGGTCACAGCCGCGTTCATCGGCAACATCATGCAGCGCTTGAAAAATGCGTCGGTACGCGGCAGGTCGACCGTAAAGCCCAGCTCCCGGAACTGATGCACCGGGGTGCCGGCCCACTGGATGATGGTTTTGATGCCGTTCTGGTCCAGGTAGGCGCGCAGTTCATCCCGCCGATCGGCCTGCAATTCGTAATTCTGGTAGACATCGAAATGGCGCGGGTCGGCGTCGGGCGCCGGCGGCAGCGCTAACGTAGCAAGATCGCCCAGCCCGACCTGGTATCGCGCCGCGACGGCCCGGCGGCGCTCGATCTCCTTGGGATAGGTCTTGAGTTTGTAGTCGAGCACCGCAGCATGGAGGTTGTCCAGCCGGGAGTTGTAGCCCCAGGCCACAACGCGCCCATCGGCATTGCGGCCATGGTCCTTGAGCAGCGCCACGCGGGCGGCAACTTCGTCATCATTGGTAACGATGGCGCCTCCGTCGCCGAAACAACCCAGCAATTTGGCCGGGTAAAAGCTGATCGTGCCAAATTTGCCAAAGGTGCCGGCACACTGGCCGTCAAACTTGGATCCCAGTGCCTGCGCGGCATCCTCGACAATCATGATGTTGTTACGCTCGGCAATCGCACGCAGTGCCGCCATGTCACTCGTACGGCCGTTGATCTGCACCGGCATGATGGCCTTGGTGCGTGGCGTGATGCGATGCTCGACATCGCCAGCATCCAGCATGTGGTCCGGCCCGCATTCAGCCAGAACCGGGGTCGCCCCGACCATATGCACCGAGGCTGCGGTGGCGATGTAGGTGTGCGAGGGCAGGATGACTTCGTCTCCCGGGCCGATGCCGACTGCCTTTAGGCCAATGATGATGGCGTCGGTGCCATTGGCGACGCCAAACGCATGCTTCACGCCCATGAACCGCGCCAGGTTGATGTCAAAGTCCCGGCATTCCTGTTGCAGGATGTACGCGCCGCGGCGGCAAACACCCAGCATCACTTCGGTGAGCGCGGCCTCATCGCGTTTGAACAGGTCAGCGTAGGGGAAAAAGGGAATCGTCTTCATGCAAGCTCCGGCAAATGATGGATTGTGGCTAAGTGATCCGGCTCGCCGGACGATAGCCCTGGGCAGCCAGCACAAACTTGAATGCTGAACGCCGTGCGCCAATGGCGCGGTCAAAGCGGTCCGACAAGCTCCGGGCAATATTTTCACCTGTAAAGCGCGCAATACCGGGCATCGCGTAACTGATGGAGCCAAAAAAATCCAGGTCAACGGCTTCAAACCCGCCTCGCAGACTATCTATTCGGGCCAAATCCGGCATCCGCTTCAAGGTGCTGGCAGACCGGTCCCCGCGCACATGGTGCAGCCAGCGGTTGAATTTGTATATTGGATTGTGGTTGAGCGAATCCACACACAGCAACATACCCCCGGGCACCAGCAGTCGGTGGATTTCGGCATCGACCAGTTCTGGCGCGCCGTAACTCAGGCTGCCGGCGCAGGCGACCACGTCGAACGACGCATCGGGGAACGGGGTCTGCTCCATGTCGGCGACCTGTGTTTCCAGCTGTTGGCCGAATCCCGCAAACCTGGTCCGCAACAGCGCGAGTGACGGCGCCGAAATATCGCTCGCCAGCACCCGCGCGCCACTCTGCAGCAAGGCCAGTGTGTGCATGCCGGCACCCGCACCCAGTTCAAGCACACGGTGCGCTGGCCGCAACAGGCGCGCGATATGCGCCTCATATGCCAGGTACGGCGATCTCAGATATGCTGGTACCAACTGCGATCCAGGGACTAGCCGCACCTGCGCACCAGGGCGCTCCAGTTCGGCGCGCGCCCGCGCGTCGTACCGCCCGCGCTCGAGCTCCTTGTCCGTCTCACTCACGCGGCAGGTCCTCCCCGGGCCATCCGCTCCAAGTGGCTGACCAGCCCGCCATACACGGTCTCAAAGGAGAACTGGGCGCGATATAACTCGCGTGCCCGCTTCGCCATGGCCGCCCGAAGCGCAGGCTGCGAAACCAGCTGCTGCACACATTGCGCGAGTGTCGGGCCGACTTGCTCACCATACGCCAGACCAGTGCCGTGCGCAGTGATCAGCCGCATCACCTCACCCCTGAGCGGGCTCAACACCGGCAGGCCCAGTGCCAAAGCATCGATGACCTTGTTGGGCACACTGAGCATGAAGTCTCCGCTGTTGCGATAGGGTGCCAGCGCAGCCGTGCTGCGGCGCGCCAGGGATTCGATTTTTGAACGATCAACCCAGCCTGGAAAACGTACATTCGGCAACCCCTGCATGCGCGCCACCCAGGCTGGCGTGTTGGCGCCGTCCCCACACAAAACGAATTGGCAATCTATTGCCATATCAGCGAGTGCCTTTGCAGCCACAGCCACTGGTTCGATGTCAAACGCCTGCGAATGGCTTCCCACAAAACAGATACGCGGACGGCCGTTTGCCAGCACGCCCTGCTGGTCCCACCAATCGTCGGCCTGTGCCAGTTCCGGTGGCGACACCTGACCTGCCGGCACCGTCAGCGGCACCACCAAGTCCTGCGGCTGCACCGCCCGGCCGGCAAACGTCGCCGCCCATTGCAGGAAATCGGGCGCCATCGCCGACAGGGCGCTGGCGTCGCGCATGGCGCGGCGAGCGTAATGGAAATATGGCGCCAGCACCAGCCGCGCCAGCGGGCGCAGCGGCGCCGGCAACGGGTCAGTGAAAATTGTGGGCCACTGGTCCTTGACATCCAGCACGCACGGCACACCGCGTTGCCTCAACCACTGCGTCATGACTGCGGCTGTCTCGATCGGTGGGTAGCCGACAAAAGCCACATCCGGAATAACCGTCTCATGTGCGAGATCACGGGCCAGGTTGCGGGCAAGGATGGCATGGTCCCAAAGTCGGCCAGGACCAATGTTGCGCTGGTAGCCCGGGCTCGCAACGAGCCGAATCTGGAGCAAGGGCGCAAAATCAATCCTCAGCGAATGGGGCGTGCGCTGGCGTTTTTCCTGGTGGTAGAAGGACGAGCTCCAAAGGACCACTTTGTGCCCGGCCGCCACCAGTGCGCTGGCAAGATTCATCGCCCGCATCGGGCGCGGGTTGCCGCTGTCACTGGGCAGCGGTTCGCCGGTCTGCAGAATCCAGACCGAGAGGGAGCGGGGCTGCGCGGCTGCGGTCGCGGCATCGGTGCCGCCGGCCGCCGTCATGGCTGCGCACCCAGGATTTCCGCGATGGCCTGCGCTGCCTGCCCGTCTCCATAGGGGCGAACGTCCTGGCCGCGGCTTCCGATGGCACCCAGCACCGCCTGCAACACCGCTGCGGCACTGCTGGGCGGTGCGAGCCGGTTCCAGCCCGCCTCCACCAGTTCGACCCATTCGGTCTCGGAGCGCAGGGTCACGCAGGGCACCTGGTAGAAAAACGCTTCTTTTTGAACCCCACCCGAGTCGGTTGTGATCAATGCCGCGTGTTTCTCCAGCTGCACCATATCGAGGTACCCAACCGGGTCGATCAGCGTCACTTGTTGCGCCAGCGACGGGTACCTGCCAGACTGCTGCAATACAGCACGGGTTCGCGGATGCAGCGGCCAGACCACCCGGATATGCGCTGCCACGGCGGCCAGCCCGTCCACTATCGCCGCCAGGCGTTGCGGATCATCCGTGTTCTCGGCCCGATGGACTGTCGCCAACACGTAGCCACCGGGCTCCAGACCCAGTACCTGCATCGGCCCGCCCCGGGCGGTAACCCGGGCACCGTAATGCAGCGCCACGTCGTACATCACATCACCCACCACATGCACGCGGCCGGGCTCCAGACCCTCCGCCGCCAGATGGTGGCTGGCCGCTGCGGTCGGCGCAAACAACCACGACGCGATGCGGTCGGTCAGGATCCGGTTGATTTCCTCCGGCATGTGCATGTTGAACGAGCGCAAGCCAGCTTCGACATGCGCCACGGGTATATGCAGCTTCACCGCTGCCAGGGCACCAGCCAAGGTCGAATTGGTGTCGCCGTATACCAGCACGGCATCCGGCTTTTCCGCCAGCAACACACGCTCGGTCTCGATCAGCATGCGCCCCGTCATCTCACCGTGGGAGCCGCCGTGAATATCCAGTTGGTAGGCTGGCCGGGCCATGCCCAATTCCGTGAAGAATACTTGCGACATGTTGGCGTCGAAGTGTTGGCCGGTGTG
Source organism: Betaproteobacteria bacterium (assembly GCA_031416215.1). Lineage (GTDB taxonomy): Bacteria > Pseudomonadota > Gammaproteobacteria > Burkholderiales > Burkholderiaceae_C > CAISIP01. The sequence continues at coordinate 10,164 of JANOTG010000080.1, read as the reverse complement.
CACCACCACTTCGTCAACTCGGCCAGCACCCTTCAGAGCTGCGGAAACCACGCTGGCCTTGACAAATTGCGGGCGGGCGCCCAACACCGTGACAATTTTCCTCATGACATGCCTCAGCTCAAGGTGCCAGCAAGCGCCGGTACAACGCGATCAGCCTAACCGACTCGCGGGCCCAGTTGTATCGCTCGTGAACTGCCTTCTTGCCGTTTTGGCCCATCTGCTCGGCCTCGTCGGGGTGGAGCAGCATCCAGCGCATTGCATCTGCGATGGCGTTCGGGTCCATCGGGTCCACTAGTACGCCGCATTCGGCACCAGCCACGATCTGGCGCCATAAAGGAAAGTCGGACGCGATGACCGGCAAACCAGCCGACATGTACTCGAACATCTTGTTGGGCTGGGCATCGACATGATTGGGCATGGGGTGGAACAATACCAAGCCCGCACGCGCCGCACCCAATAACCGGGCCACATCAGCACGGCCCAATGAACCGCGGTAACGAACAGCGGGCCAACCGGGTAGAGCATCCAGCTGCGCCTTGAACGACTGTGGGCTGATGCCACCCGCCATCTCGAGGTAGGCGCGAGGATGGTCCGTCAGGCGATCGACCGCCCGGACCATCTCGATGCCACCACGAATATCGGCGATGCCGCCGACATAGGCAAACATCTCGGGCCTTTGCCGGTACGGTTGCGGTGCTGCCAGCACCAGCTCCGATTGAATTGGAAAATTCTGCACCAGCACCGTTTTCGCGCTCGGGAAACGGGCCGCAATCGTTGGTGTCGCCGGCACCACGGCGGCAAAAGCCCGCGCAGCCAACCACTCAGCGGCAGCGGTGGCGAGGGCCACCGGCCAGCGGAAAATGACCGGTATCCAGTGTTTGCTCATGGTCTGGCGCGGCACATCCTCATGTACGTCATAGACCACCTTGCATCCACGCAGACGCAGCAGGAAACCCAGCGGAATCAGCTCGGGATCATGAAAATGCACCACGCGGGGGCGCGCCGGCCAAAGAAACCGCAGGGCGCGAAAGTTGCCGGCCAGCGCACGCCTGGAGCGGCCAGCAGACAATTTTCCCAGGTCATATACCGCCGGTTCACCGGCCCGGACGTCATCGCCAAGGCCGTCGGCCACCACCAGCGACACCTTCACTGGCAGTTCCTCGTGCAAGGTCTGCACCTGCTTGAGAAAGATGCGCGTGTCGTTGCGCGGATGGACCGTGCTCAGATGCACCACTTGCAACGGAATCATCGGCGCTTCAGGAGTAGACCTTGACTTGCCGGCCCAAGACGCGCTCCACCAACCCCTGGGCTTTCTTCAGCAGCCTGTAACGGGCTTCCCAAGTGGGGAAGTCGCTGTAATGGTGCGCGGGCGCCGCAAGAAACCCGTCAAACTGCTGGCGGCTGATGCGCAGCTTCTTGCAAAAGTAGGTGATGTCGATCTCGAGCTCGCGCGGGTCGTACAGCGGCTCCTGCAATTTCGCCAGCGCGTCGGCACGTGTCATCTGGCCGGAGACGATCAGGCTGGAGAGATGCGGCTTGCGCTTGTCGTAGCCGAACTTGGTGGGCAGGTAATGGTTCTGGAACAACTTGGTGAACAGCGATTCCCCGTGTTTGCGCCCGTACGCACGCCACCCCATCTTCTGCTCCATCTCGGCAATGGCCTGCTGTTTGTCATACGGCATGAAGTTGAGCGGCCGCGCCGTGCGCATCTTGCGCACGAACGGGTACCACACGAAATAGTCGAAGAAGCCAATGGTGCTGTAGGTTCGCAGCGGCCGCTCGCCGTACTTCTTGTGAATCGCCCGCAAGTTCACGGCATCCATCGCGCTGCCATGCCAGGCCGACGGAAAGATGCCTTCCGTGGCGATATTGCCGCCGCTGAGTATGTGGCGAATGCCGTTGCGGGTCGCGAAGTGGTACAGGCTGGCAAAAAACACATGATCCTGCGGCACATCCTGATTGGCAACACCCGCCTTGAGGTAGGCGAGGTGCAAGTCGCGCATTTCTTCCCAGTCCACCACATGCGTGTGCAGGTCGAAATCGCAATGCTTGACCACCGCCTCTATGTTGGCCACTGCCAGTTCACTGTTCCAGCCTGCGTCCACATGCACCACCAGCGGTCGCAGATTCCAGTCCTTGACCTTCAGCGCCAGGTAGGAACTGTCGATGCCGCCACTCAAACCAAGAATGCAATCGTAATCCTTGCCCCGACCGTCCTGGCGCATCTGCGCGGCCATCGCCTCCCACTTGCGCGCACCGTCATCGTTGGGAAACCAGTGTGCCCGGGTAACCTGCTCAAAGGTGTGGCAATGGTTGCAGACCCCGTCCTCGTCGAACAGAATCGCCGGGTCACTGGTGTCCATGACACAACGGGAGCACTGCTGATAACGCTTCAATGGAGACTCCTGCCACGAAGTGGTTGTACCGTCTTTACAAATTCCGCCTTACGCGGCGCTTCAAGCAAAGCAAGCAAGAATAGAACCCCTACCCCCGACGAAACGAAGGCTACCGAGTACGCCTGCTCAACAACAAGCAGGCCATACAAAAATCCAAGAAACAGGTATGTAGGATTTCGGTCGATCTGGTACAGGCGATCAAAGGTGACCAAAATCAACGCTACCACGATGATGGCCCACAGATAGCCTGCAAAGCCTTTGGCTGCCAGCGCGTGAAGGAACGCATTGGTATTCACATTGGAGTCCGGGTTGTCGAAGTAATACTCGCCAATAAAATAGGTCGGGGAAAAATTATCATCCGAGCCGCCCATTGTCCAAGACCATGGGATCGGCTTTACGCTGGAAAGGAACTGCAAATAATAACTTTGTACTTCGGCCTGCGCCGCAAAAAGTCGCCTGAAAAAATAATCCGCAACGATCGAATACTGGTCGAAAAGTGCCCATTCAAACAGCACCACCAGGCCCAAACCAACAATGGCTAAAAGAAAGTATCTCGGGATATCCTGGGTTCTTCCACTGCGCACGATGACACCCAAGATAAATGCCACGATAACGTAGAGGCCAGGAGCCTTGACGCCGAGCAGCCAATAGAAAAATACCACCGACAGCACAGCAATCAGCAACAACCCCCAACGACGACGCAGTCCCCCCACAAACCCGAGGTAGGGGGCAAGCCCGTTCATCGCCATGGTTAACCCATATCCCAACAAGCTGCCCGCCGCATATATGTCCCGGCCTTCAAGCCGTCTGTCATAGGATTCTTCAATACCAAAACCGGCACTTGCCGGTGGATACGTCGCCGACAGCACCACCACCAGCAGGACAGCAATGGTGACGGCAAATTCAATCCAACTGACTTTTAGCACACCCCGAATTCGAATTGCGGGCAAAGCCCGGCCCACGAATTCCAAACCCAGCAACGGTGCAAACAATACCAGCAGCCCTATGACCACCGTCGAATCTGGCAAATACCCCGCAACAGGATGCAACACCAGGAACGAGGTAAGTACGATGGCGCCATAGAACATCCGGAAAAAGTCAGACGGCCGCCCGGCGTTTCCAGAAATAACCCAGGCAACCGTTGGCAAGCCAAAGAGCAGGGCCAGGTATCCAACTGGCGACATCACCCATGGCCGCATGCCAAGGTACTCATTCGCCTCGCCGATTTGCCAATTGTATGTCCCCAACAATACGACGGAGCACAGCGTTATCAAGCCAAGGGAGCGCATGAACGCAAGAGCCCGGGAATGGATGTGCATGACTATGTGCGCCAGGCCACTATGTTGTAGCGGGTGGCCCAAGGCGATAAAAATACTGGCGGGTTAGTCATCGGTTAACCCCATTCTCGTTGACGACACAACCCAAGACCTGTGATGGGTAGTTGATCAGCACGGCCCGGTGCTTGCCATGAAACACAAACATGCTGTCGGCAGCAACGGTAGAGGCGCCGCCCTGTGTCAATGCCTGCCGCAGATGGGCCGTTGTGCCAGCGCCACCGCAGGCCAATACCGGGACCACGACGGCGCGTGTCACGTTATGAATCAACGCCAGGTCGAAACCATTCATTCTGTCCGTCGACCCGAGACAGGATGGAGTGTAAGAAGTGACGTCACTGTGATCGTGCTGCAAAAAAGGGACGACGTAGCCGTCAGGATTCTGACGTGAGCCGCGCTGCCACTTTTGGGTTGAATCGCGCAACTTTGCCCACACGACACACGTTCAATCGTCATGCGGAATATACAAATTCAACTTCTTTTGCAGTTGCAGCATCAATGCCGCACGGTCACCGCTGACCCAGATATCGCCAACACGCATGCCAAATGCAGCGGCAGCCGAATTCGGCGTGTACACGTACATATTGAGCGACTTGAATGGCAAGACTGCGTCCTCGATGTTGTCAAATCCAAGAGGCGACAACAATACGAGGTTGATCGCACCGGCCTTAAGAGCCGGGTAATAGCGGAAGAACTCCTTCCCGCCAGAGTCAACCAGTCCTATACCAAGGTTGGTTGCCGCTCTTGAGAATAGCTCCACACCAAAAATTTCGTTCACCTCCCCAATCTGTAAGCCACTGACAATAATACGCCCCTCGCTATTGCTGGAATGGCTTGGCGTTGACGGGCTACTGACATTCGCTGGACGTATCTGGATATTGCGACCTGATTGAACGACGGCGTCGTGTATGGCGGTGACGGTATAGTTGTGGAAATGCTGCACGGAACGGGTTGCTGCCAGACTTGGCTTCGCGTCGAACAGTTTGACGGCGTTATCGCCAGCCACAGACTCTACCGTGCAAGTTGCTGGAACCTGGTTCAGGTCGACCGTTACGAACCGTTTTCTGCCCGCCACAGTACCGGTTGTCGATGCAGAGCGAGGCAAGACTGAAAGAATCTGGCCTTGGGGGCCCTGACACCGCAGTCGAATATCGTATGTGTCAAGGTTGTAAGGATGCGGCGGTGCATTTCTTGCAAATACGACTGTCACGCCTTTCCCGCTGACACGGGGCAGGTACCTTAACTGGTGATGAATCTGTAGCACGCGAGAGCGGTATTCGGACTCGGCCTTGAATTCCTCAAGGCCAGTAAGCGCGTATAGAGCATCAAGTTGCATCTTCTCAAATATCATGTAGTGCGTCTGATTGATGGTCTTCGGATGTAGCATGTAATATGTACCGTCGAGACCCGCACGACGAAACTTTGCAAAATGGTTCTTGGCACCTTTAATAGCACATTGAAGTAACTCCCTTGCAGCAGGATCTGCGGACTGTTGAGCGTAAAAAGACAGCGCGTGCAACCCGTACAAGTGACCGTTGAGCACATAGTATTCATCTGCGGCAGACATGCCGGGCCATGTGTACTCGGACAACCAGCAGCCTGACTTGTCATTGCGGAAAACGCTGCCTCCCGTGGAGACATCCCTCGTAATCGCGCGCATGGCCCGGGTCGCGGCGGCCCGATACCGCTGCTCGCCCGTCAGAATCGCAGCGTCTAGAAGAACCAGTGGGAAAAGCAGTCCGTCCATCGCGGACCACCAACCAGCCGCCAGCTTATCGGTCGGAAAGCGGTATTTCAGCAGCAGGTGCTGGGGCGTGCGCTCCGCTGGCTGGTACTCGGCTATGAGGTGATCGAGCAATTGCATCGCACGGCCATTGGCGACCACCCTGGACTCCGGCTTCTCGTGGCCCAGCAACAGTAGACGGTACGCAAGTTCGGTCGCTCGCAAAGGGTCCCCCGATTTCAGAGCTTTCTTCACGGTAGCTGGGTCAAGCAGGACTTGTCTGTCGGCGAAAAACCAACGAAATGGAAGAATTTCAACCGCCTTGCGCGTGACAGAGGCCTGCCCCGAATAAGAATCAACCGATACCCGTTGCGCGTGCGCAGCACATGGCACCGCTGCAGCAACGACAAGAATCAAACACAGCCACATTGCCGTTTGACCGCGCCAAGGGCGAACGGGCCGCGGCCCACACGATCTGCTCATAACGGAGAACCTTCCAAATACTGAATCAGCACCGCCCGGTGCTTGCCATGAAACACAAACATGTTGCCGACGGCAACGGCAGACGCGCCACCCTCCGCCAATGCCTGGTACAGATGGGCCGCTGTTCCGGCGCCGCCGCAGGCCACTACAGGGACCGCGACGGCGCGCGCGGCCTTCTGGATCAACGCCAGGTGCACCCTCCCTTGCGCCTCAATACTAGCCGAGTAGTCGGCCAGGGGTCACGCAAACACCTTTCATCGGTATAGGCCCCTTGTTTGCGTCTACCTTCTCATTCGTCGGCAATTGATCACCGGCAGCGAACAAAAGGCCCAGCCCAAACCACAGCAGGCGCGAACCCAGATCACCCGAAATCAATGACATCAACAGCAAGAACGCTGCCGGGGCGACAGTGGCAAGCCGATCCGGCCAGTGTTTTACAGCCATAACCAGAGAAAGCAAGAACGCAAGAAAAAGCGCAAATCCGGCAAGCCCTGTTTCGGCAAGCAGTTCGAGAAAGATGTTGTGCGGATAGACATGCTCCGGCAACAGGTATGTCAAAGCACCCAAACCGTTGCCAAGCACCGGCGCGGCTGACCAGTGTCGCACCGCATCGACCCATAGCCACAATCGGTCTGCGCTCGCCGCTTCAGTGGCAGCACGAGGGTCTGGTGCAACCTGCTTCATTGAATCTGGCGCAACCTGCTTCATTGAATCTGGCGCAACCTGCTTCATTGAATCTGGCGCAACCTGCGTCATTGAAGACCGGTCAACACAGGGCCACGCGCCAGACAGTGCGTCAGGGCAAGGCCCCATCAGATTCACGCCAATGCCCACCAATTTGCTGCCGACAACAGTGAACAACACCGGCGGTTTCGAGATTGCCGCAAATCCGACTACAAGGACCAGAGACAAACCGCCGCCAATCGCAGCCGCGCGCAAATCCCTCCGCACAATCCACACAACAAAAACCATCAGAATTGCCAACACGGCTGATGTGCTGCCACATACGGTCGAACCAAGGACAGTAGCGGCTACAACCATATGCCTGCGCTTGACCGCGGCGATGACAAGTGCGAGCCCAATCAGAATCCCGGTCAACTGGTAACCACCGGTAAGAAACGATTGACGGACTCCAGTGTCTCCTACAGCGGCATTTACGCCTACCGTCAGGCTGACAATCAAGCCACCAACCATCAAGGACTTCGACAGAGTGGCTGATCGACGCCTATCGCCAGCAATCAAATAACTCGCAAAAAAAACCGGTAAGCCAATCAATAGAATCCGGGACAGCTTTTCTACCCCAACAATGGGAATCTGGGGCCCCACCCTGACGGCAAGGTAGACACAAAGCCCGACCAGAAACAGGCCGGAAGTGGTCGTAATGGTCGGCAACAGTAATCTGCGTTGTGGGACCAAGGCCAGAACCACCACCACAAGCGATACAAATGTCAGGTCTATCGGCCAATCGGCCAAGCCTTTGACAAAGCCGACAAACAGCAATGCGAGCGTGCCGGGCACCAACAAATGGCTCATTGCCTCACGCCGCCAACAAGATGCCTTGAACCCAGATCCATCAGCGGATAGTTGATCAGCACCGCCCTGTGCTTGCCATGAAACACGAACATGCTGCCGGCGGCAACGGCTGACGCACCGCCCTCCGTCAATGCCTGCCGCAGATGGGCCGTTGTTCCGGCGCCGCCGCAGGCGACAACCGGGACAACAACGGCGCGCGCCACCTTCTGGATCAACGGCAGGTCGAAACCCTGCATTTGCCCATCGCAGTCGATGCTGTTGAGCAGAATCTCGCCGGCCCCGGCCTGCGCCAGCGCCACTGCGTGGTCTTGCGGCTTGAGCCCGGTATCGACGCTGCCAGACTTGATCCAGACACGGTGCCCGCCGATCAGTGTCTTTTTCGCGTCGATGGAGCCCACCAGGGCCTGGCTGCCAAACACGTCGGCAATGTCCCGAAACACCTGGGTCGAGCCTGCGGAGGCCGAATTGATCACCACCTTTTCAACACCACAGCGTATCAATCGGCGTGCCTGCGCCAGCGTGGTGATACCCCCGCCATAGGCCACCGGCATGAAGCACTCACCGGCAATTTCTGCGATCAGCTCGTAGTTGGGTTCGCGCCCCTCGCGCGATGCATCGATGTCCAGCACCACCAGTTCGTCCACCTCTTTTTCGCTGAATATCCGAACCGCGTTGACAGGGTCGCCGATGTACACCGGGTCCTTGAACTTGCGCGTCTTGACCAGGCCATGTCCGCGCAGCAACAGGCAGGGTATGACCCGCGCCCGGTTCATGGCTGACCCATCGCGAAGTTGCGCAACAGCTGTTTGCCAAACCGATGGCTTTTTTCCGGATGAAACTGCAAGCCCACGATGTTGGTATGGCCCACGGCCGCAGCAAACTCGAACCCGTAATTCGCGGTCAGCAACACATCGCAGGCGTGTTCAGGTTGAAGGTAATAACTGTGCACAAAATAAAAACGCGCTTCGTCGTCGAGGTTGTCAAACAGCGCACCTGCGGTTGCGCTCTTCTTCACCGGGCACCACCCCATGTGCGGAACGCGGTAACCAGGCTGAGGCTCCAGACGCCGCACCTGCATCTGGAGCCAGCCCAGGCCCGGCTCCAGCCCCTCGGCGCTCCCCTGACCCAGCATTTGCGCCCCCACACAGATGCCCAACAGCGGGGTCTTGTCCTGCAGCACCCGGCGTTCGAGCAACGGGATCAGACCGGTCGCGCGCAGGCCCTGCATGCAGGCGTCGAAGGCGCCGTTGCCGGGCAGTATCAATTTATCAGCGTGTTCGATCTTCTGCGCATCGGCCGTTATTTCACAGGCTGCACCGACCCGCTGCAGCATGTTGGCGATCGCCGCCAGATTGCCGATCTCGTAGTCAACTATCGCAATCACGGCCTACCCCGGCTAAAACGATAGGACATCAGGGCATACACCACATACAGGGCAGCGTAACCGGCGGAATAGAACAGAACGGCCTCTTTGAAGTTGGCGGCAGACAGGAACGCCCACAGAGTCACGGATAACAGCGCGCATTGCCAGATCAAGTCCACATGTTGCTTGCCTGCAATGTAGAAAACGTAGCTTAGCGGGCTGGCGACGAAGCGCATGGCGAACATCGGCACCAACCATACCGCGATGGTACCGGCCCGCCGCCAGGGCTCGCCAAACGCGACCACGAACACGCGGTCTGCCAATACGACCACCCCCACCACCAGCAATAGCGCGCCAACAGCCAACAGCCAGAAGGTGCGCAGGTATTCGTCCCGACAGTGTCCCTTGTTCCGGTAGCTGACCGCCGCGTTGCGCTTGAACACATCCAGCACCGCCGCGCCCAGCAGCCCTATCGGGGCACCCAGCACGCGCAGAGTCAGGGCGTAAAGACCACTGGCTTCGGCTCCAAACCGGGTCGCAATCAGCAACAGGGGGATCTGCCCGGCCGCACTGTTGATTGCGTCGGCCGGCAGCGCGAACAACGGGAATCGACGCTGACGACGCCAAAACAATGTGAAATCAACCCAACCCATCGTTCTGCGGCTGGCAGCCGAAAGACGAAGGGGCATGACCAGCGCAGCAACCGCTATACCCCCCATCAGGCCAAGAACATGCCCCAGAGCCAGCGCCTGTGCCGTTGGCGCAACCAGGCCCGCCGCTATTTGGGCTACGGTGAGAACAACAGCCTGCGCAATACGAATCGATGACAAATGACGATAACTGCCATCAGCGGCGGCCCACGCCTGCCAGGTATGCGTAACGCCGACCAGAGCGGCGGCCGGTGCCCACCACACCACCATCCACAGGGCGAGTTCCCCTGGCAGACTACCCGACCAATACAACAGCCCCGCAACCAACGCCAACAGCGAGCCGACCAGCACAACCATGGCAAGTGTCGCCACAACGGCGACTGTCCGTGGCGCCCCGTCCGCTTCAACCGCCAAGGCCATCTCGAAACGCGCAGTGACGACGACGGCGGCCAGCATGACCATGCCCAGCCATGCGGAGAACAGGCCAAACTCTGCTGGTGCATAAACGCGGGCAATAACCAGGGACCCGATCAGGGGAATGGCCTGCGCGATCACGGAACCGCTGAGCACCACGCCGACACTACGCCAGAAAGCAGTGGCGGTCGCACTGCCAGCATCCGGCTTGGTCATTTCAGAGCGTCCCCACCCACTGCCTGTTGCAACACCAGCGGCGCAACCAGGC
>JANOTG010000079.1:0-2230 GCA_031416215.1 Betaproteobacteria bacterium | reverse complement strand
GTTGCCCAACTGCATCGAGTTCGCCCTGAGCTGGTTTGGCCTGGCCAAACTGGGTGCGGTGGCGGCGCCGGTCAATACCGCATTTCGTGGCGCCGTGCTGGCCAACGCCATCAATCTGGTGCAAAGCGAGCGCTTCGGCGTGTCGCGGTATTGGGACGAGATGCGCATCCTGCGGGCTACCGTGTTCGACTTCATGGGCGCAACGCTGACCATGTTGTGGAAGCAGCCGGCGTCTGCAGCCGACCGACAAGGTGGAGAAATTTCGCCTGCAGCAAGCGGGAAGCGCCGGTGCCTGGGACCGCGAAGCGGCAAGTAACACATCATCCAGCACAACCTGAACACACCATGAGCTACGTCGACCTCACCCGCAGCGGCCCGGTGACCATCGTCACCTTGAACCGGCCAGACCGGCTCAACGCCATGAGCGCCGAAGTACTGCACGATCTGCACCACGCCATGCTGGCAGCACAGGGTGACCCGGCCACGCGGGTGATCGTCTTCACCGGTGCCGGGAGGGCATTTTGCGCTGGCGACGATCTGAAGGAATTCACCCGGCAGGCCGAGAGCAGCGCCTCGGTGAGTGCCATGTGTGACCAGATCCAGCAGATCACCCGCGACATCATGTTCGGCCCCAAGCTGGTGATCGGCGCGGTGCATGGCTACGCCGTGGGCGGCGGCTTCGAATGGGTGCTGAACTGCGACATGACGGTGGCAGCCGACAACCTGGTGGCATTTTTCCCCGAGATGCAGCTGGGCCACTTCGTCACCGGCGGTGTGACCCACCTGCTGCCGCAGACCCTCGGCCACCAGCGGGCGATGGAGCTGCTCGTGTTGGGCGAACGGCAGACGGCAGCACAACTGCTGCAACTCGGGCTGGTGAACCGGGTGGTTCCGCTGGCCGACATGCTGCCTTGCGCCATGCAGCTGGCAAACCAGGTGGCGGCGCGCTCCACCCTGGCCACGTCTCAACTCAAGCGGTTGATGACAACCGGGCTGTCGGCCCAACTGGGCGGCGCTCTGGAGCTGGAGCGCCAGGCGGCGATGGCCTGTTTTTCGAATCCGGACACGGCGCAGCGGATTGCCGCACTGACGCTGGGCAAAGCAGCCTGAAAACAGGCAACCGAGCCTGGAAGCAGGTGGCTCAGTCCCGCCGCGTGATGCGCGCGCCCAGGCCCAGCAACTTCTCCTCGATGCGCTCGTAACCGCGCTCGATCATGTTGGCGTTTTGCACCGTCGATTTGCCCTGCGCACACAGGGCGGCACCCAGCAGCGCCATGCCGGCGCGGATGTCCGGTGAGGGCAAGGTGGTGCCGCTGAGTTGCGAACGCCCACTGATCAGCACCCGGTGCGGGTCACAGACCACGGCGTTGGCGCCCATGCTGATCAGGCGATCGACAAAATACAGGCGCGACTCGAACATCTTCTCGAAAAACAGCACATTGCCGCTGACCTGGGTGGCCAGGGTGATCATGCAGCTCATCTGGTCGGTGGCGAACTGCGGCCAGGGGCCGTCCCCGATGACAGGAATCGCGCCGTCGTGGTCCCGCGTGACGCGCAATTCCTGGCTGCCAGGCAGCGCGATGTGGTCCTTGTAGAGCTCGATCTTCACACCCAGGGTGGCAAAAACCCGGCGGCACATCCAGTACGAGTGCAGATCGGTGCCCTCGACCCGAATCTCGCCGCCGGTGGCCGCCGCCAGGGCCAGGTAGGACGCCGCCTCCACATGGTCGTGGCACACCGTGTGGGTGGTGCCGTGCAGCGAGGCCACACCCTCTATCGTGAGCAGGTTGGTGCCGATGCCGCTGATGCGTGCACCCATGGCATTGAGCATATGCGCCAGGTCCTGCACATGGGGTTCGCAGGCCGCGTTGCGCATCAGCGTCTGGCCGGTGCTCACCACGGCCGCCATCAGCACATGTTCGGTACCGGTGACGGAGGGTTCGTCGAAAAACATCTCGGCACCGGTCAACGGCCCGGGCATGACGAAATCGTATTTGCCGTTGGTGCTGACAACTGCGCCGAGTTTCTGCAGGCCGTAGAAATGGGTGTCGAGCCGGCGCCGGCCGATCACGTCACCCCCCGGCGGGTAGACCGTGGCTTTGCCCAGGCGGTGCAACAAGGGGCCCACACACATGATGGAGGTACGCACCTTGTTGCACAGTTCGCGGCTGATTTCGCTGCTTTTCAGGCTGGCCACCCGGATGCTCACGCGCTCGCCGCTGCGCTCCAC
>JANOTG010000078.1:0-1915 GCA_031416215.1 Betaproteobacteria bacterium | reverse complement strand
GCTGTGATCCTGATCACGCACGATCTGGGCGTGGTGGCCGAGGTGGCGCACAAGGTGGCCGTCATGTACGGTGGGCGCATCGTCGAATCCGGCCCGGTGCAGGACATCTTCGAGCGCCCACGCCACCCCTACACCGTGGGTTTGCTGCGCAGCGTGCCGCGTATTGATACGGTGGACACGCGTCTCGTGCCCATCATCGGGCAGCCGCCTTTGCCCGCGCGGCTGCCCAGCGGCTGCACTTTTCACCCACGTTGTGCGATCGGGCGCGAGCGACCGCTATGTGCTGCCCAGGATCCGGCGCTTCGCGCCATTGTCGAAGGCCACAGCAGTGCCTGCCACTATGCAGATGAAGTGGCACAGCTCTTGGCCGACACCGCTCCTCGAGCCAGCCCGGCTACGCCGGCCGCAGCGCCCGTGGAGAAGGCTGTAGGCAGGCCACTGCTGGAAGTGCGCGGTTTGCAGGTCTATTACCCGATCAAGTCCGGATTGCTGCGCCGGCGTACCGGCTGGGTGCGCGCTGTCGACGGGGTCAGCCTGGCGATTCACGCCGGGGAAACCGTGGGCCTGGTTGGCGAGTCCGGTTGCGGCAAGACCACGACCGGGCGGGCCATCATGGGCCTGGTGCCCAAGACGGGCGGAACCGTGCTGTTCGACGGCCAGGACATCACGGCGCTGTCACGCGACGGCATGCGCCCGGTCAGGCGCAACATGCAGTACATCTTCCAGGATCCGTATTCCTCGCTCAACCCGATATTCACCGTCGGCGACATCGTGGCCGAGCCATTGCGCATCCATGACCTGTACGACGAGCTCGGTGGGGCCCGATGGGTGTCGGAATTGTTCGAACTGGTCGGACTCTCTGGGTCCATGGTCAACCGCTACCCGCAGGAGTTTTCGGGTGGGCAACGCCAGCGCATCGGCATCGCGCGCGCGCTGGCGCTCAAACCCCGCCTGCTGATCCTCGATGAGCCGGTGGCGGCACTCGATGTGTCGATCCAGGCCCAGGTGATCAACCTGCTGCAGGACCTGCAGCGCGAGCTGCGGCTGGCCTACCTTTTCATAGCGCATGACCTCTCTGTGGTGCGCCACATTTCGGACCGGGTAGCGGTGATGTACCTCGGGCGCATCGTGGAAGAAAGCAGCAAGGCAACGCTGTACCAGACACCAACCCATCCTTACACGCAGTCTCTGATGTCGGCGGTGCCGGTGCCGGATCCGGCAGCGCGCGCCACACGCAAACGCATCCTGCTGGAAGGTGATATCCCGAATCCGGCGTCGCCACCCACCGGTTGTCATTTCCACCCGCGTTGCTTCAAGGCCACCGACTTGTGCGAGCGCGAGGCTCCGGCGTATCGGGCCTACCCCGGATCGCCGACGCACGTGGCCTGCCACCACGCCGGCCCCTTGTCATGACGCAGCGTTTGCTTCGGACCTGGGATGTCCTTGTGCGCGTGTTATCGCACCACAGCGCGCTGTTGAGCCTGTTCTTCCTGGTGCTGATGATCGCGACTTCGATGTTGGCACCCTGGATCCTGCCGTTCGATGCGCTTGAGCAAGATTACGACAATATCCTGCAGGCCCCCAGCACTGTCCATTGGTTTGGAACCGATGAATTGGGGCGGGATCTTTTCGCGCGCGTGGTATTCGGCGCGCGCACCTCGCTGTTGACAGCCGCCGGCGCGGTGACCATCGCCGCATTGGTCGGTGTTCCCATTGGTCTGGTGGCCGGCTTTTTTGGCGGCTGGCGTGACATGCTGCTGATGCGTTTTGTCGACGTGTTGCTGTCGCTGCCCGGCATCCTGTTTGCCATGGCGATGATCGCCGTGCTGGGTCGCAGCCAGATGGCGGCGCTGGTCGCCGTAGGCATCACCGGCATCCCGAGTTTTGCCCGCATCACACGCGCCCAGGTGCTGTC
>JANOTG010000077.1:0-3984 GCA_031416215.1 Betaproteobacteria bacterium | reverse complement strand
CGCGCGCCCTTGAGCGGGTGGAAGCGGTAGCCCGGCACGTCCATGTCGCCAGGAGCACCGCTCGCGTCGAGCCGGTCGAGGATGCGCTCGATACGCGCCGCACTCTGGCCAGGAATGCCACGGTGATCACCTTTGGTGAAGAACCGCTCCAGGCCCTTGTGGTTGAACGATTTAATCAAGGTAGATTGTAACCCCAGGGGTTACTAATTGGTGTGATCCACACTCGTCGCACCCATAAAGCGTCCACGGTGTTCTGCAGCGATAGCCGTCACCATATCGCTGGCAAAGCGGTTGTGAATCTCATAGGCGCGCTCCGGCGTGCCGTCGATGGACGACACGCGGATCAGCATGCCATCCGGGATGCGGTTTTGCATGGCGTAGCGCATCTCGGTGAATTTCTTGTCCAGCCCGCCCTTGGTGACGTGGTCTCCAACCACCGTCCAGTAGGTCACTGGCTCTTGGCGGCGCTGCAGCGAGGTCATCAAGCGCGTGGCGGGCACCACCAGCTGCGCCAGGTCGATGGTGCCGTTTTGCTTGTCTTTCAACGCAAAGCCCTGCGCCGGGTAACACACTTCGGGCTTGTGTAGCTGCAAGGCGTCGCTTTGGTTTTTGCCATAGGCAATCGACAGCATGATCTGGTAGCCCTGGCTGTTGATATAGGTGCGGCTGAGCGTCTCGCTGTAGATGGTGCTGAGCAGCTCTTTGGTTTGCGGGTCGATGATCTGCGCCGAGTTGAGCAGTTGCTCGCGCCAGTCGCCAAAAGCGGCGGGCACCATGGCTTTCAGGTTGATGGGTGGCCGTTCGTCTGCCAGGCTGATGCTGGGCCGCAGGGCAGCAGCCAAACCGGCCGACAGCAGCATCAGCGCCAGCAGGAGCAGGTATTTGAGCGGGAACTTGGCCATGGCGGTTGCTTGTGGTGTCAGAACCGCCCGATCAGGCAGCCAGCCCGGCGCGCCGCTCGCGCAACCGCTCGAAGCCTTGCAGCAAGGTGTCAAACCCGATGATCAACAGCAGCGCACTCAAAAACAGCACCATGCCGGCAAACCCATGCAAAAAGCCCTGGCCGGCTTCATCACCAAAGTGGTAGGTGATGAGGCTCAGCGCCATCACGCGGATGACGTTGGCAGCAAAGGATATCGGCACGATCAATATCGCCAGCGCCACATTGCGAAACAGCGAGTCGCGCCGCACCAGGTTCAAATACAGCAGGCCTAGCGCTTCGAGTGTCAGCAGGGTGTGCAGCCCGGCGCAGGCGTCGGCCACCAGCTGCATGTATTGGCCGATCTGCAATATCACGCCGTTGCGGCCTATCGGGTAACCCACGGCATACAGCACCACTTCGGCTACATACGAGACGGCCATCTTCATTGGCAGGGTCACCAGATCGACCACCTGGCTGGGCAGCGGCACCATGAAGAGCATGAAAAACAGCGCGAACCACTGCGCCTTGACAGCTTTGACGCCCCGGCTCAGCAGGCCGATACCGAGCAGCAGCCAGATGACCGAGCCGACTTCGAATATCAGTATGTCTTGTGAGCGGCCCAGCGCATACAACAGCAACGCAAACACCGCAAATACCCAGCCCCAGGCGCTGGCCGGCTCGCCCGCGCTGGCGGCCAGCATGGCGCCCCAGTTGCGGTAGATCAGCCAGCAGGCGATGCCCAGCACGATGGGGCCGTGCATCTGCTCGTCGTTGCTCCAGACGCCCTTGAACAGGTCCACCAGGCTGGGCACATACAAGACTACCAGGCCCACGATGATCGGCAGCCACGTCACCAGCTCGCCGCGCCACGGGTGTAAGGTGTTGCTGTTGGGCAAGGGTTGTGCACTCACGTTGGAATCTCCAGCACAGAGTAGGCACGACAATCTTGTCGGCAGTGTGTCAATGGAGCCTGGGTGAGCACGATGTTTTCCATGCGCTGGTTACAGCGCGCCTTGCGACTGGCGGCCATGGTGGCAGCCATCGGTTTGCCCATGGGGCTGTTCTACGGCGGCGCCCAGCCCGTGGCGGTGGGCCTGATACCTGCGCCGTGGGACAAGCTGGCCCATGTGGCGGTGTTTGCCCTGCTGGCGGGCGCCATCGGATACGCCAGCGGCTTGCGCGGTGTACGCATGTGGTGGCTCGCCTTCGCCGGCGCGTTGGCCGTGGGCGCAGCCGACGAATGGCATCAGTTGTCTCTCCCGGGCCGTGGCCCGGGCTGGGATGACCTTGTCGCCGACGCCGTGGGTGCAGCACTGGGTGCGACCGCGCTGCACTGGCGCACGCGGGTCAAGCGCTGGGTGGAGGTGCGGGTGTTCAGTCGTCATTGAGGATGGATCCCACCAGCGCCACGCCGCTGTCTTGCAGCCGCCGCGCGAGCAATGTGGCGTCGGGTAGCAGGCTCTTGTTCTTGCGCGTCACGATGGCCGCAGCGCCGGCGCGCGAGGCGATGATCTCGGCATCAGCGAAGTCGGTACCGGCCGGCGTGTCGATGATGATGACGTCAAACTGCTCGGCAGCGGCCCGCAGCAGTGCACCAAATGCCGGGCGGCCCAGCAGCTCCTGCGGGTTCGGCGGCACGGCGCCGGCCGGCAACACCGTCAGCCCGGGCAGGCCCGGCACGGCTATGGCCGCCTCCAGCCCGGCACGGTCGGCCAGGATGCCTGACAGGCCGGCGCTTTTGCCCAGCATGAACAGCTCGTGCTGGCGTGCGCGGCGCAGGTTGCCGTCGATCAATAACGTGCGCTCACCCTGCTGCGAAAAGACAACGGCCAGGTTGGCGGCGATGAAGCTGCGCCCTTCGCCCGCACCCGGGCTCACCAGCGCGATCACCTTGCGCGATGGGTCGGTGTTGAACCAGCGCAGCATCAGCTGGCTGCGCACTGCGCGCAGGTTTTCGCCGACCTTGCTGAACGGCTTGTAGGCTGCGACCAGCTCGGGGCTGCGGCGGGTGTCCTGCTCGCTCAGGTACGCATAGTCAAACTGTTTGGACAGGGCGAAATCGATGTCCGCCTTGGTCAGCAGCTTGAGCGCCAGCGCGGCATCGCCAAACTGCGACTTGTCCTGCTTTTGCCGTTGCAATATGCGCTCGGCATCGGCGGCGCTGAGGCGCCCGCTGCCCACCAGGATGTCGCCAATCGAGCGCGCTGCGCCGGTCGCTGGTGCCGCCTGGGCCATGGGGTCGGTGATGGTGTTCATGTCAGGCTCCGTGTGCAGCAAGGGCCGCGCCTTTGCGCGGGGCGGCGCGTTTGAGCATGCCGCGCGCGGATGCGATGGAGCCCAGCACAGGCAGCTCCAGTGCTTCGGCAAGGTCGTCGGCCGAACGCACCCGGCGGTTCGCCAGCTCGAGCATCAGCGCCAGGCCAACACCCAGCAGGGTGCCCAGGAAGATCGACACCAGCACATTGAGCAGGACGCGCGGGCGCGACGGCTCGCTGGGCGGCGAAGCGGCATTGAGCACGGCGATATTGCTCTGGCTGTTCTGGCTCTCGACGTTGGTTTGCGACGAGCGCTGGCTCATGACCTCGAAGGCGCGCTGGGCGGTTTCGATGTCGCGCTTGAGCACGTTGAGCTCGTCACGCTGCTTGTTCAGCACCAGCACCCGGGTCTTTTGCGTGGAGAGCGCACCTTGAAGTTGCTGCTCGCGTTGCTTGCTCACCTGGTAGGTGGTGTCGATCGAACTGGTGATCTTGCGCGTTTCGGTTTCCAGTTGCGCCTTGAGCGTGGCCAGCTCGGTCTCTGCGCGCTGCGTTTGCGGATGGTTCTTGCCGAGGTTGACGTTACTCTCCTGCAGCTTGGCATCGAGCCGGGCGATATCGGCTTTCAGGCTGTTGATGAGCGGGCTTTGCATCACTTCGGCCACGGTGTCGGCTTTCGCGCTTTGGCGTTTGCTCTGGCTGTCGGTGGTCTGGCCCTGGATGCCGGTGAGCTGGCTGGAGGTTTCGTTGAGTTTGGCCATTTCGTGGTCGAGCCGCTCGTCCACCGAGGTGATGCCGTTTTTCTGC
>JANOTG010000076.1:0-8343 GCA_031416215.1 Betaproteobacteria bacterium | reverse complement strand
CCATGTCTGACAAGCTGGTTTTGTATCCTTTGTATCAAGCCAGCAGCCGCTGCAGCAGGGCCAGCAGTTGGTCACGTCCAAACGGTTTGCCCAGCACCGCGTCGGGCGCCGCCCGATCGTGTTGTGCTCGGGTTGCTGCACCCGCATCGCCGCTGAGCAACACAAAACGCGTCTGCGCCAGGCTGGGTGCCGCGCGCACAGCGGCCAAAAACTCCAAGCCACCGAGTTGGGGCATGTGCAGATCACT
This sequence comes from Betaproteobacteria bacterium, assembly GCA_031416215.1. GTDB lineage: Bacteria > Pseudomonadota > Gammaproteobacteria > Burkholderiales > Burkholderiaceae_C > CAISIP01. The sequence goes on along the minus strand of JANOTG010000076.1, from coordinate 8,096 downwards.
CAGGATGACATCGGGTGGCTGCACCAGCGCGGCCCGCAGGCCGGCCTGCCCGTCGGCGGCGACCTCAACCTCATAGGCTTCCAGCTTCAGCAGCATCGACACCGTCGTGCGGACAAAAACGTCGTCATCGACCAGCAGCACCCGGCGTCCGCCGGGTGCGCCGTAACCACCGCCTCCCGGTGTGTGAATCGCGAACACATCGCCCGGCTCCATGCGGACCTCGGCGATATGACCAAACTCCTGCACCGACCCATCGGCGCGGTGCACCAGGTTGCGGCCCACCGCCCCGGGTTTACCGCCATCCATGCCAAATGCGCCACGGGTGCGTCCATTGGAGAGGATACTGGCCGTCATCGGCTCCAGAAAACGCAGCCGGCGTACGCCGCCGTCTCCACCCTGCCAGCGGCCGGCACCGCCCGAACCGCGACGTATCTCATAACTCTCCAGCAACACCGGGAAGCGGAACTCCAGCACCTCCGGGTCGGTGAGTCTTGAATTGGTCATGTGCGTTTGCACCACGCTGGTTCCGGCAAAACCCGGACCGGCGCCCGAGCCACCGGCAATGGTTTCGTAATACTGGTGGCGGGAGTTGCCGAAGGTGAAGTTGTTCATGGTGCATTGGCTTGCCGCCATCACCCCAAGGGCACCAAACAGGGCGTTGGTGATGCAACTTGAGGTCTCCACATTGCCCGCGACCACCGACGCCGGAGGATCGGGATTGAGCATGGAACCCGGCGGAATGATCACCCGCAACGGTTTCAGGCAGCCCGCGTTGAGCGGGATGTCGTCGTCGACCAGGGTGCGAAAAACATACAACACGGCAGCCATACACACCGCGGTCGGGGCGTTGAAGTTGTTCTCCAACTGGTGCGAGGTGCCGCTGAAGTCGACCTCGGCACTGCGCCGGACATTGTCGACCCGGATCGCAACACATATCAGCGCACCGTTGTCCAGCTCCAGCGTGAAGGCCCCGTCGCGCAGCTTGTGCAAGACCCGGCGTACCGACTCCTCCGCGTTGTCCTGCACGTGCCCCATATAAGCCTGGACCACATCCAACCCGAACTCGGCGACCATCTTGAGCAGTTCCTGCGCGCCCTTTTCGTTGGCGGCAATCTGGGCCCGCAGGTCGGCCATGTTCTGCTGCGGATTGCGTGACGGGTAGTCCCCACTGGACAGCAGGGTCAACATGGCCGCTTCCTGCAAAACACCTTCAGCCACCAGCGTGACATTGTTGATCTGAACGCCCTCCTGCTCGATACGGGTCGAGAACGGCGGCATGGACCCCGGTGTGGTGCCACCAACATCCGCGTGGTGGCCCCGGCTGCCGACGTAAAACAGCGGTTGGCCTTCAATGTACACCGGTGTGATGACCGTGATGTCGGGCAGGTGTGTGCCACCGTGGTAGGGGTCGTTGAGGACAAAAACATCACCGGGGCGCATGGTGGCGGCGTTCTCGCGCACCACGGTCTTGATGCTTTCGCCCATCGAACCCAGATGCACCGGCATGTGCGGGGCATTGGCGATCAGGTTGCCCAGGGCATCGAACAGTGCGCAGCTGAAATCGAGCCGCTCCTTGATGTTCACCGAATAGGCTGTGTTCTGCAGCTGCAGGCCCATCTGTTCAGCGATGTTCATGAACAGATTGTTGAATACCTCCAGCAGAATCGGATCGACACGGGTACCGGCTGCATGCCGAACCGTGCGCTGCACCCGCCGGCGCAGCAGCAGGTGGTCCATGGCTGTCAATTCCGCCTCCCAGCCGGGCTCGACCACGGTGGTGGCGTTGCTCTCGGCAACGATGGCTGGGCCGGCAATCACATCGCCCGGCCGCAGGTCTTCACGCACCACAAGTGCCGCGTCATGCCAGGCACCGTCGCCAAATACCCGGACCGTGTCGCGTCGTGGCACCACCCGCGGCGGGTGCAATTGCTGCGGCGTCTCGTCGGCGGCATCACCGGCCAGCAGCGCTTCGACCGACACCGCCTCCACCACCAGCGCGCGGCCCTGCATCAGGAAGGCGAAGCGCTGCCGGTAGGCCGCCTCAAACGCGCTCTGCATCTGGGCCAGATCACCAAACGGCACCAGCAAAGCCGAGTCACTGCCCGCATAGCGCAGATGCACACGGCGGCGCAACTCCACCACACCGGTGGCATGTTGCTGCCGCGCCAATTCGTGCTGTGCTGCCGCGGCCAGTTGCGTCAGGCACGCAGCCACTTCAGAAAGCGTCGAAGCATCCAGCGGCAATTCGACCGCCTGTTCACGCAGCACGGTCTGGTCGGCCAGACCCATGCCGTAGGCACTCAAAACGCCCGCCAGGGGATGTACCAACACCCGGGTCATGCCCAGCGCGTCGGCCACCAGGCAAGCATGCTGGCCGGCCGCGCCGCCGAAACATTGCAAGGTGTAGCGCGTGACGTCATAACCCCGCGCCACGGAGATCTTCTTGATGGCATTGGCCATTTGCTGCACGGCAATACGGATAAATCCCTCCGCCAGGTCGTGTGGGGCCTGGCCGGTTTGTTGTGCCAGTGCACCAAACAGCTGCTCCACCACCACGGCATCCAGCGCCTCATCGGCGTGTCGGCCGAACACCTTGGGAAAGTGCCGCGGCTGCACCTTGCCAAGCAGGATGTTGGCGTCCGTCACCGTCAACGGGCCGCCGCGCCGGTAACTGGCGGGCCCGGGGTTGGCGCCAGCACTCTGCGGCCCCACGCGCAGGCGCGCGCCGTCGAACGCCAGGATCGAGCCGCCGCCGGCTGCCACGGTGTGGATACCCATCATCGGCGCGCGCATCCGCACTCCGGCCACCTGGGTTTCAAACTCGCGCTCGAACTCACCGGCAAAATGCGACACGTCGGTCGAGGTGCCACCCATGTCAAAACCGATGACGCGCGTCTGTCCGGCAATGGCCGCGGTTCGCGCCATACCCACGATGCCACCGGCCGGGCCGCTCAAAATTGCGTCCTTGCCCTGGAAGCTGGCTGCATCGGCCAGACCACCGGAAGACTGCATGAAGTACAGGCGCACACCAGGCATCTCCTGCGCCACCTGCTGCACATAACGACGCAGGATCGGCGACAGGTAGGCATCGACCACCGTCGTGTCGCCGCGCCCGACAAATTTCATCATCGGACTGACCTGGTGCGAGACACTGATTTGTACAAATCCGACACTCTGGGCGAGCCGCTGCGCCGCCATCTCATGGTCGACATGCCGGTAGCCATGCATGAAAACGATGGCCACACTACGCAGCCCGGCGTCGAACTGGCGCTGCATATCAGCGCGCAGTTGTTGCTCGTCCAGCGCACACCACACCTCGCCGCGGGCGCCGACACGCTCCTGCGCCTCCACCACCGCGCTGTACAGCAGTTCGGGCAATACGATGTGGCGTTCGAACAGACGAGGCCGGTTCTGGTAGGCAATCCGCAGCGCGTCGCGAAAGCCGCGCGTGGTCACCAACAATGTCGGCTCGCCCTTGCGCTCCAGCAGCGCATTGGTGGCGACGGTGGTTCCCATCTTCACACACTCGACCAGCTGCGCGGTGATGGGCTGATCCGCCGCAAGCCCCAGCAAATGGCGTATTCCGGCGACGGCGGCATCCGAGTATTGTTCCGGGTTGTCGCTCAGCAACTTGTAAGTGACCAGGCGCCCATCGGGGCGTTTTCCGATCACGTCGGTGAAGGTGCCGCCACGGTCGACCCAGAACTGCCACTTGCGGGCTGCTAATGACGTACCGATTGGCATTTCTTTGTGGGGGCTGTGTTGACGGGAAAAGGCTGCGCAGTGGATAACTTCGAGGGCACAGCCGCATTTTGACCCGGTGCGCCGCGCAGACTCCTGAAATTCAAGCACTTCGGCCGATGGCAGCTCTGCACTGCGGGAAAACCCCAGTGAGCAAAGGCCACTGCAACCGCAGGGACCACTTATGCTTGCCGTTGCCGATCTGCCAATCCACCCACCCTGCCCCAGGAGAAGTTCATGACTCTGACACGACGTACGTTGACCACCACCCTCGCACTCGCGCTGGGGGCCCTCGCCACCACAGCTGTCGCGCAGACCAAGTGGGATTTGCCCGCCGGTTATGCGGCCACCAACTTCCACTCGGTCAACCTGACCGAGTTCGCCAACGACGTCGACAAGGCCACGGGTGGCAAGCTCAAGATCACGGTGCACGCCAACGGCGCGCTGTTCAAGGCGCCCGAGATCAAGCGCGCAGTCCAGGGTGGCCAGGCCCAGATCGGCGAAATCCTGGTGTCCAATTTCAGCAACGAGTGGGACCTGTTTGGCGCCGATGCCCTGCCCTTCCTGGCCGACAGTTATGACGAAGCGGTGAAGTTGTGGAAGGTGCAGAAGCCGCTGTTTGAGAAGAAGCTGGCGGAGCAGGGCATGGTGCCGCTGTATGCCGTGCCGTGGCCACCCCAGGGCATCTACGTCAAGAAGCCGATCAACTCTGCGGCGGACCTCAAGGGCGTCAAATGGCGCGCCTATAACCCGCAGACTTCGCGCATTGCCGAACTGGTGGGCGCGCAGCCGGTCACCATCCAGGCGGCGGAGTTGTCACAGGCCATGGCCACCGGCGTGGTGGAGTCCTACATGTCGTCCGGCTCGACCGGTTTTGACACCAAGACCTACGAACACATCAAGAACTGGTACGACACGCAGGCCTGGTTGCCGAAGAACCTGGTGATCGTCAACAAGGCGGCGCTGGATGCGCTGGACGCTCCGACCAAAGCCGCCTTGCTCAAGGCTGCTGCCGATGCCGAGGTGCGCGGACTGGCGGCATCCAGGAAAGCCAATACCGAGTCACTGGAAAAACTCAAGGCCAACGGCATGAACATCATCGCGCCCTCGGCGCAACTCAAGGCCGACATGAAAAAGGTCGGTGATGTGATGCTCACCGAGTGGCTGCAAAAATCCGGTGCCGACGGCAAAGCCCTGGTAGACGCATTCCGCAAACCCTGAACCGCTGACTGGCCACGACACCATGCGCAAACTGCTTGACGCCCTGTATGACAGTGCGGCGGCGCTGGCGGCGCTGTTCATGGTCGGCCTGCTCGGCATGGTGCTGCTGTCGATCTTTGGTCGGCAGTTGCACTTCCATGTGCCGGGCACAGACTCCTACGCCGGCTACCTGATGGCGGCCAGCGGCTTCTTGGCGCTGGCCCACACGCTCAAACGCGGCGAACATATCCGCGTCACGCTGCTGCTGGGTGCACTGCAGGGTGGCGCCAAGAAGGCACTGGAGTTGTGGGGCCTGGTTTTTGCCTGCCTGATATCGGGCATGTTTGCGTTTTACAGCTGCAAGCTGGCCTGGCAGTCGCGCAGCTTCCACGACATCTCCACCGGCAGTGACGCCACACCCCTCTGGATTCCCCAGATCGGCATGGCCGTGGGAGCATCGATCCTGGCCATCGCCTTTGTCGACGAGCTGGTACTGGAGCTGCGCGGCAAGCGCGTGCAGCTGGCGAGCGGCGAGGCCCTGCGTAATGAATGACCTTGCCATCACCGGGCTGCTGCTGCTGTCGCTGCTGCTGATCCTGGGTAGTGGTGTCTGGGTCGGCCTGACGCTCACCGGCGTGGCATGGATGGCGGTCACGCTGTTTTCGTCGCGCCCGGCCGGCGACGCCATGGCGGTCACGGTCTGGGGCTCGTCATCGAGCTGGACATTGACGGCGCTGCCGCTGTTTGTCTGGATGGGCGAAATACTGTTTCGGACCCGGCTCAGCCAGGACATGTTCAAGGGGCTGGCGCCTTGGGTGCAGGCACTGCCGGGGCGCCTGCTGCACACCAATGTGATCGGCTGCACCATATTTGCGGCGGTCTCCGGCTCCAGCGCCGCCACCTGCGCCACCATCGGCAAGATGACCCTGCCCGAGCTGGGGCGGCGCGGTTATCCCGAACACATGGTCATCGGCACTTTGGCCGGGGCTGCGACCCTGGGCCTGCTGATTCCACCGTCCATCATCATGATCGTCTATGGGGTTGCCGCCGAGGTGTCGATCTCCAAGCTGTTCATCGCCGGCGTATTGCCCGGCATCATGCTGGCGATGTTGTTCTCGGGCTATATCGCCGCCTGGGCGCTGCTGAACCCGGGCCAAGTGCCGGCAGCGGAACGCAGCTTCAGCCTGCGTGAAAAGCTCGCGGCGTCGCGCAGCCTGATACCGGTGGTGACGCTGATCCTGGCGGTGCTGGGTTCGATTTACGGTGGCCTGGCGACGGCAACCGAAGCCGCTGCGGTGGGGGTGGTTGGCTCGCTGGTGATTTCGGCGCTGCAGGGTTCGATGACATGGCCCAATTTCCGCGATGCGCTGATGGGCGCAACCCGGCTGTATTGCATGATCGCCCTGATACTTGCTGGCGCCGCCTTTTTGACGCTGTCGATGGGCTACATCGGCCTGCCACGGCACCTCGCCGAATGGATCGCCACACTGGGCCTGAGCAAGGCGCAGCTCATCTTCTCCTTGACGGTGTTCTTTATCCTGCTGGGTTGTTTTCTCGATGGCATCTCCATGGTGGTGCTGACCATGGGTGTCTTGATGCCAACCGTGAACGCCGCCGGTATCGACCCGATCTGGTTTGGCATCTTCATCGTGCTGGTGGTCGAGATGGCGCAGATCACCCCCCCGGTGGGTTTCAACCTGTTCGTGCTGCAGGGCATGACCGGCAAACAGCTGACCTGGATTGCCCGGGTCACGCTGCCGATGTTTTTTCTGATGTGTGTCGCGGTGGCCCTGATCTACCTGTTTCCGGCCATCGTGACCTGGTTGCCGAAGCAGATGTGACATGTTGCCCGTGGCCGCAATCTGCGTCGGCGCCAGTGTCGGCGCGCTGGCCCGATGGGGCTTAAGCCTGTGGCTCAACCCGTGGGCCGCGATACCGCTGGGCACGCTGGCGGCCAACCTGATTGGTGCGTATCTGGTCGGCATTTGCGTCGCCGTGTTCCAGGCACTGCCACAACTTGATCCGGTCTGGCGCCTGGCGCTGGTGACCGGCTTTCTGGGCGCGTTGACCACGTTTTCCAGCTTCTCTGCCGAGGTCGTGGCCTTGCTCGGACAGCAGCGTTATGCGCTGGCCGGCGGCACTGCGGCGCTGCACCTTTTCGGCTCGCTGTTGCTGACTGTCGCAGGACTACAAACGGCGGCGCTTTGGTTGGCGACACGGACCTGATTCGCAACGGAGAACGTCGTGATCACCACGGATCGCCCCAACATCATCTTCATCGTCGCCGACGATCTCGGCTTCGCAGACCTGGGTTGTTATGGCGGTCGTGATGCCCGGTTTGGCCCGGTGTCACCGCAGCTCGACGCCATGGCAGCACAGGGCATGTTGTTGACCGACGGTTACTCCAACTCGCCGGTCTGCTCGCCGACCCGCTTTGCCTTGATGACGGCGCGTTACCAATACCGCCTGCGCGGTGCCGCCGAGGAGCCGCTCAACAGCCGCAGCCGCACCAGTAACGTGCTGGGTTTGCCCCCCGAGGTGCCAACACTGCCCTCGTTGCTGCGCGCTTCGGGTTACCGCACCGCCCTTTTTGGCAAGTGGCATCTTGGGCATCCGCCGTCCTTCGGGCCGCTGCGTTCCGGTTACGAGGAATTTTTCGGGCCGATGGCCGGCGGCGTGGACTACTTCACCCACCGGTCGTCGTCCGGCGCCCACGACCTGTGGTCCGGTGAACGGGAGCAGCCTGAAGACGGATACCTGACCGACCTGATCTCGCAACGCTCTGTGGACTACATCCGGCGCATGGCGAAGTCCGCACAGGCTGGCAGCCCGTTTTTCATGAGCATGCATTACACCGCTCCCCATTGGCCCTGGGAAACCCGTGATGATCATGCACTGGCACAGGAGATCAAGGACAACCTGTTCCACCTGCACGGCGGCAACATCCACACCTACCAGCGCATGATCCACCACATGGACGAGGGTATTGGCGAGGTGGTGCAGGTGCTGCGCCAGTGCAGCCTGCTCGACAACACCCTGGTCGTCTTCACCAGCGACAACGGTGGCGAGCGCTTTTCCGACAACTGGCCACTGGTCGGCGGCAAGATGGACCTGACGGAAGGCGGTATCCGGGTGCCCTGGATCGCACATTGGCC
>JANOTG010000075.1:0-6405 GCA_031416215.1 Betaproteobacteria bacterium | reverse complement strand
TGCGCGCCCGGGCCCCGTTGGCAACCGGTGGCACTCAGGGCTGCTGTGCGGCGTAGGCGCCGAGCTGCAGGATGAGGTGGTGGTTGAGCCGCACGCGCACCAGCGCGGTCGCCAAAGCGGAGCGGATCTGCGGGTCGCTCTGTGCTGTGCGGTGCAGGCGCGGCTGCGCCAGCAGCTGCCCGGTTTCGCTCAGCACGATGGCCACATGGGGATGGTTGGGTTTGTTGCTTCGGCGCATCACCACGGCGATATCGCCGCTGTCGAGTCGCACAAAGGTGCCCGGCGGGCACAGGCCGACGGCACGCACCAGGGCGTGGCCGACTTCGTCCGCATGCTCCGGATTGTCGGTGATGATGGCGCGCACTGAATCGGTGGCACTGCGTCCGGCGCGTGATTTACGCGGGCTGATCATGGCCGCATAACGGTCCACCAGGCGCAGGATTCGCGCCAATCGCATACGCGGCTCCAGCGCATGCAACTCGCCGCCGTGGTTTCCCTCATCATGGTGGCTGGCGACGGTGTCGAGCCAGAGTTCGTCCATCACGCCGATGTTGGCCAGCATCATGCCGCCCTTGACGGAGTGGGCCCGAATGGCGTCCTGTTGCTCCGGGCTGGGGCGCTCCAGCTGCCCGGCGAGCTGGTCCTGCAACGCCGTCATCGCGATGTTCATGGTCAGCGCGGCATGCACCAGGCTGTCGCGTTCATTCTTCGGCAAGCCGATGTCGTTGGCGATCAGGTGGCACAACACGGTACACACCAGGGCGTGTGATGCGCTATAACCGACCGGCGAGTTGGTCGCCAGTTGAAACAGCAGGTACAGCCCGACGTCGGCGTCGCGGTTGAGCAATGTCTGCATCCAGCGGTCGTATTGCCAGATCCGCTGTTCGAACTCCTGCACGCTGCCCGGAGTGCCCAGCACGATGGCCAGGCCGGCTTCCAGGTCCGACCACAGGCTGAGCAGGTCTTCGTACTCGCTTTCGTTCTGCACGTTCACTTCAAAAGCGTTTCTCAAGCACCATCTGCTCGTTGGTGCGCGTCATCTGGAAGCGGGTAAGGAAACTGTTGCCCAACAGCACAAAGGGCAGGTTGTTGGGGGTGACAACGGCTTCGACATCGAACACTTCGACATCGTTCAAGCGCACCGAACCCAGGCGCACGTTCCAGCCGTTGATGTATCCGTTGGCAGTGGAGAGCTGGACCGCCTTGCCTTGCTTGTAGGGCAGGCCAATACGGTCGGCGTCCGCGACACTGATTCCGATGGTTGTCGCCCCGGTGTCCACAAAGAACTGCACCGGCCTGGCATTGATCAGCCCCTGCGCCACAAAGTGTCCACCGGAACCGGCCGTCAACACGATGCGTGTGCCGCCGCCACTGGCAGCGGCCTTGCCGACACTGACGGGCGAGCCGCCCACCCGCATAGTCTGGCGCTGCCCGGCGATTTCCAGCACAGCGCTGTCACCCTGGGCCGATACCACCCGCACGCCGCGATGGACCTCGCCCGGTGCCACCGCCCGGGGCTCACCGCCGTCGACGACCAGCAGGGCTTTCGGGCCCAGGATGCCCGACAAGGCGACCGACTGCGCCCGCGCCGGTGCCGACAGACAGGCTGCCACCAGCGTCAGGGACCACAGCAGGACGCGGCACACCATCGCCTCAGTCCCGAAAGTTGTTGAAGCCCAGCGGCAGCTCGGTAATGCTGGTGCGTATCAGCGCCATCGCGGCCTGCAGGTCGTCGCGCTTGGCACCATTGACGCGTACTGCATCGCCCTGGATCGAGGCCTGCACCTTGAGCTTGCTGTCCTTGATCAGGCGCTGAATCTTGCGTGAAACGTCGCTCTCTATGCCGTTGCGCACCTTGATGACCTGCTTGACCTTGTCGCCGCCGATCTTCTGCACGTCGCCACGGTCCAGAAAGCGCACATCCACATTCCGTTTGGTGAGTTTGTTGCGCAGGATGTCCTCGATCTGTCCCAGCTGGAAGTCGGCGTCCCCCACCAGGGTGATGTCCTTCTCCTTGAGCTCGATCGATGCCGCCGTGCCCTTGAAGTCAAAGCGCGTACCGATTTCCTTGATGGTGTTGTCCACTGCGTTGCGCACCTCCACCAGATTGGCTTCGCACACGGTGTCAAATGAAGGCATGTTGTACCCAGTCAAAGTGCGGCACGGCAGGCGATGCCCAATGCGACAATCCTGCCATGTTAGTCGAGAAAAACGTTCCGCTGCAGCCCTACAACAGCTTTCACATTGTCGCCAAGGCGTTTTCGCTGGTGCGTGTGAAAAACTCTGCGGACCTGCTCGATGTTCTGGCCGACGACCAGCTGGCTGCCATGCCGAAGTTCATTCTGGGTGGTGGCAGCAATATTGTGTTGACCGGAGATGTCAAGCCGCTGGTGCTGAAAATCGAGATTGCGGGCATGCGTCTGGTGGCCGAGACACCACGCGCCTATGTGGTGGAAGCCGGAGCCGGTCAGGACTGGCACGCGCTGGTGGCCTGGTGCCTGGAGCAGGGTTACCACGGCCTTGAAAACCTGGCCATGATTCCGGGTACCGTCGGCGCGGCTCCGGTGCAGAACATCGGTGCCTACGGTGTCGAACTGCAGGACCGTTTTGAATCGCTGGACGCGATTGACCTGCGTACCAGTGCGGCGCTCACCCTCGACGCTGCCCGGTGCGGTTTTGGCTACCGCGACTCGGTGTTCAAACACGCCACCGGCATGGGCCTGAAGGACTGCGCCGTCATCACCCAGGTGCGATTCCACCTGCCCAAGCCCTGGAAGCCGGTGATGGGGTATGCCGAGCTGGACCGCATGGCGGCACAGGCGGGCGTCAGCAACCCGCAGCCGCGGCAAATATTCGACTGGGTGTGCGCCATTCGCAGCGCCAAACTGCCGGATCCGCGCCGCCTTGGCAATGCCGGGAGTTTTTTCAAGAATCCGACCGTGACGCGCGAACAATGCGCCGACATCATCCAGCGCGAGCCGCGCATCGTGCACTACCCGATGGCAGACGGCGGTGTCAAGCTGGCGGCTGGCTGGTTGATCGAGGCGTGTGGCTGGAAGGGCAAGGCGGTCGGAAATGCCGCGGTATACGAACGTCAGGCGCTGGTGCTGGTGAACCGGGGTCAGGCCACGGGGGGCGAGGTCATGACACTGGCGGGCGCAATCCAGACCAGTGTCTACCAGCGTTTTGGCATCATGCTGGAACCCGAGCCGGTCGTGGTCTGAGCGCCGCGCCGGGCCGCCCCAAGCAAGCTCCCACCGCAGCCCGACAGGGCGAAGGTGTTGTGATAACCACCGCGCCGGGCCGCCCCAGACTAGCTCCCACCGCAGCCCGGCAGGGCGAAGGTGTACTGATCAGCGTCGTTCACGATCTGCCGTCGCCGGTCAGGCTCAGCAGGTCGTTGCCGCTGCCGGCAGCCAACAGGCCGGCGCGGGTATAGATGCCCAGTTTGGCGCGGGTGTCGGTGATATCCAGGTTGCGCATGGTCAATTGGCCGATGCGGTCCTGCGGCGAGAACATCGACTCGCCTTTTTCCATGGTCAGGCGCTCCGGGTGGTATGTCAGGTTGGCCGACTCGGTGTTCAGGATGGAGTAGTCGTTGCCGCGGCGCAGCTCCAGCGTCACTTCGCCGCTCACCGCCCGCGCCACCCAGCGCTGCGCCGTCTCGCGCAACATGATGGCCTGCGGGTCGAACCAGCGGCCCTGGTACAACAGACGCCCGAGCTTGCGACCGTTGTCGCGGTACTGTTCTATCGTGTCCTCGTTGTGGATGCCGGTGACCAGCCGTTCATAGGCGATGAACAACAGCGCCATGCCGGGCGCTTCGTAGATGCCGCGGCTCTTGGCCTCGATGATGCGGTTTTCGATCTGGTCACTCATGCCCAGACCGTGCCGGCCGCCGATGCGGTTGGCCTCCAGGATCAGCTCCACCGGGCTGGCGAATGCCACGCCGTTCAGCGCCACCGGCTGCCCTTCCTCGAATCGCACGGACACCTGCTCCCGTCGCACCTCGACGTCGTCGCGCCAGAACGCCGTGCCCATGATGGGCTGCACGATCTGCATGCCGCTGCTCAGCTGTTCCAGGTCTTTCGCCTCGTGGGTGGCGCCAAGCATGTTGGAGTCGGTCGAGTAGGCCTTTTCGGCCGACATCTTGTAGCCGAAGCCGGCGCGCGTCATGAAGGCCGACATCTCGGCGCGGCCACCGAGTTCGTCGATGAAGGCCTGGTCCAGCCAGGGTTTGTAGATCTTCAGTGATGGATTGGTCAGCAGCCCGTAGCGGTAGAAGCGCTCGATGTCGTTGCCCTTGAAGGTGCTGCCGTCACCCCAGATGTTGACGTCGTCCTCCTTCATCGCCGCCACCAGCATGGTGCCGGTGACAGCCCGCCCCAGCGGCGTGGTGTTGAAGTAGGTGACGCCACCGGTGGAGATGTGGAAGGCACCGCTTTGCAGGGCGGCAATGCCTTCATGGGCCAGCTGGATGCGGCAATCGACGAGGCGCGCGGCTTCGGCGCCGTACTGCATGGCCTTGCGCGGTATCTCGTCGTAGTCCGGCTCGTCGGGTTGACCCAGGTTGGCGGTGTAGGCGTAGGGGATTGCCCCCTTGTTGCGCATCCAGTGCAGCGCTGCGCTGGTATCGAGCCCACCAGAGAAGGCGATGCCGAGCTTCTGGCCGACGGGGGTATGCTGGAGTATTGTTGCCATGGTCGCAGCCCGTTGCTCAGCCGTAGTGGCAGATGTAGTGGTAGGCCTCGGTGACCCGGATCTCGAACTGCGTGTCGGCACCGACACTGAACTGGTCGCCCGGCACGGAGGTGGACCATGCCGTGTTTCCGGCCAGGCGGTAGTCACATGAACCACCGGTGCATTCCATGACCTCCGGCGCCGCGGTGCCAAAGGTGAGCGTGGACTGCAGGACAACGCCCACCGACTTCTTGCTGCCATCGGGCATGGTGAGGGCGTGACTGACGCATTTGCCGTCGAAATAGACGCTGGCGCGGGTGGCGACGGTGGCGCCGTCAAGTTTTTCTGTGGTCATGGCTGGGGTGGGAAGGTGTTCGCTGACAGGGGTGGCAACGCGCTTGATGCGCAGCGGGGGAATTTTAGGCTACCCGTCGCAGCGCCAACCAGGTTGGAGCGGCAAAACCCACACTCACTCTGCCATCGGCCTTGCCATCCCACTCCACCACCGGCCGCTTGATCACGCTGGGGTTGGCAAGCATGACGGCGCGGGCGCTGGCGCGGTCCTGCACGGCGGCCTTGCTTGTTTCGTCGAGTTTGCGCCAGGTCGTGCCCTGGCGATTCAGCAGCGCCTGCCAGCCGACTGTGGTCAGCCACTGGTCGAGCCGTTGTTCTGGCACCCCCTGCAGTTTGAAGTCGTGGAACTGGTGTTCGATGCCTTGTGCACTCAGCCACTGGCGTGCCTTCTTCACGGTGTCGCAGGTGCGAATGCCGTAGACGATGGGTGTTGGGTATTGCATGCCCATCATCATGCCGCAAGTCGGCTGCGCGACAATGGCTTGCATGATGCACATGAAACTGTCTGGGGGCCGAATTGACGCTCGGTGACAGCCTGACCACCACACTGGCCGAATGGCTCGACCATTGCGAGCGCCTGCACCCGAAAAACATCGACATGGGTCTGGAGCGGGTACGTCAGGTGGCCCATGGCATGGGCCTGCGCTTTCAGTGCCCGGTGATTACCGTGGCGGGCACCAATGGCAAGGGGTCCACCTGCGCCATGCTGGAGGCGATCCTGGGCCAGGCCGGTTACCGCACCGGTGTCTACGGCTCACCCCACCTGGTGCATTTTGAGGAGCGCCTGCGCCTGCAGGGCGAGATGGTGGACACGGCGGCGCTGGTGGACGCGTTTGCGCGTGTCGAGCGCTCGCGCACCGCGGTTCAACCTGCGATTTCACTCACCTACTTCGAGTTCACGACCCTGGCCATGTTTGATGTGATGGCGCGCAGTCGGCTCGACGTGGCCATTCTGGAGGTCGGCATGGGGGGCCGACTGGACGCCGTCAACATCATCGACACCGACTGTGCCGTGATCACCAGCATCGACCTGGACCATATGGAGTTTCTCGGGCCAGACCGCGAAAGCATCGGTTTCGAGAAGGCCGGCATCATGCGCACCGGCAAACCGGTGGTGGTGAGTGACCCGGTGCCACCACAGAGTGTGCTGGACCGCGCCCGAGAGATTGGTGCCGACCTGTGGCGGCTGGGCACCGACTACAACTTCTCGGGCGACAAGCAGCAATGGGCCTGGCGTGGGCGTGACCGGCGTTATGCGGGCCTGGCCTATCCGGCATTACGCGGCGCCAATCAACTGGTCAACGCCAGCGGGGTGTTGGCGGCGCTGGCGGCCTTGCACGATGTGCTGCCGGTGACGGCGCAGGCGGTACG
>JANOTG010000074.1:0-7074 GCA_031416215.1 Betaproteobacteria bacterium | reverse complement strand
GCGGCTCAGACCACTCTGAACCCACAGGCCGCTTGGCCGTTTCCTACGGCCAGCAAGCCCTGACAGGCTGCGACGCTCAGTCAAGCCCGGTGTCGAAAGTCACCGGGCTTTTTTTCTTCTTGTGAATCGCGCATGGCGCACGCAGGCCTCAGGGATAGAACATCAACAGCCGGTAACCGCTGACCCGCTCGCTGGACGTACTGGTCTTGACGCCCAGCACAAGGTTGGCGCTCCATTCCGCCGCGCCCGCCAACACCGGTGTTGATGCTGCGAACTCGGCTGGCAGAAACACCCGCCGGATCAGGGTCTGGTCCTGGGCGTCGGTGACCGAGAGTTCGACTGCGGGCATCGCGATCTCGATCGTTGCGGTGTTGCGCAACGAGAATCCAAGCCGGTAATTGTCAGCGCGTATCCGCTCAAAAACAGAGCTGTCGATGACGATGGACTCGATCTGCCGCAGCGGCGCGAGCCGGCAGCCGGCGAGCGCGCACAGTGCGCTCAGTGCCGGGCGCGCAACGGGCTGCATCGCCGCAATACGATCCCGTTCATGGTACAAGACCTGGAGCAGCAGCAGCACGAGCAGACCTAGCGACGCGCATGCCAGGGCAACTCGCATCGCAGGATGGCGCCACACGGATTTGCCGACGGGTGTGCGCATGAACGACAACTGGGCGTGTTCCGCCACATCAGGCGAGGTGGAGTCGGGAGTGCCCGGCACTGCATCAGCCGCCATGGGGGCCGGCCCGGCTGTTGTCGCCACTGGCCGGTTGTCGGCATCGGCGGCCAGCTGCTTGTCGCCCACAGCCAAGCCTGGGACAGTCGGCGTCAGCGCGGTTGTCGGGTCGGCGCTGATCTGCGTCTTGACCGCTGGTGTCTCATCCCGTTGTACCTCGGGCCCGTTTTCCATCAGGCCCAGGGTGGCGTCGAAGACTTCACCACACTGGCCGCAGCGCACCCAACCTTCTGAAATCCTGAGCTGGTCCGGCACCACCTTGAACAGCGTCTCGCAGTTGGTGCATCGGGTGATCAGGCTCATCGCGCGCCGATTGTAGATGCGCCTGATCGCTGATTCAGCCGCTCGCGGTCATCAGCACCCAACCCTCCTGCACATCGCTGCATTGCAGGTGCACGAACGGTGCATAGGCCTGCACCAACTCCTCTGCCTGCCGCTCCAGGATACCGGCCAAGACCAGATGGCCGCCGGGCGCGAGTCGGGCACACAACAAGGGAGCGAGCACCTTGAGCGGCGAAGCCAGGATGTTGGCCAATACCGTCTGGTACCGCCCGCTGGCAGCGTCGGGCAGAGCACACTGCATGCTGACGCCATTGGCCTGGGCGTTGTAGCTGGCCGAAGCGACTGCCGCCGGGTCGATGTCAACGGCGTCCACCGACTTTGCATTGAACATGGCTGCGGCGATACCCAATATGCCGGAGCCGCAGCCATAGTCCAGCACCCGACCCAGCCCCTGGCCGGCGCCCACCGTGGCGACCCAGCGCAGACACATGCTGGTTGTAGGATGGGTTCCAGTGCCAAATGCCAGTCCGGGGTCGAGCCGGATGACGCGGCGCGCCTGGGCCGGTGGTTCATGCCAGGTCGGCACGATCCAGAAGTCGCGAGTAACGGCGACCGGTGCAAACTGCGACTGCGTCAGGCGCACCCAGTCCTGTTCTGCCACCACCGTGATGCCGACCACCACGCAACCGGCGAAAGCGGCCTGGGCCAACAGAGTGTCTGCCGCGTCTTCGGCGTCCCGGCGGGTGGCGAACAGCGCCCGCACACGCGACTGGTTCCAGCCAATACGCTCGGGCACCATGCCAGGCTCCCCAAACAGGGCCTGCTCGGCGTCGGTCAGCGCATCGGCATCCTCGACGCTGACGCTTTGTGCCTGCAGATTTTCCAGCGCTTCGGCCAACCACTCTACCTGTGCCTGCGGGCATTGCAGGTCGAGTTCAAACATCGTCTGCGACCTACCGTTTGTGTTGCGCCAGCCACTCTTCCAGGTAGTGGATGTTGGTGCCACCCGTGGTAAAGCGTGCATCCACCATCAGTTCGCGGTGCAGAGCAATATTGGTATGGATGCCCTCCACCACGGTCTCACCCAGCGCCGTGCGCATGCGCGCCAGCGCCTGTTCCCTGGTGTCGCCATGCACGATGATCTTGCCAATCATCGAGTCGTAGTTGGGGGGTACGAAATAGTTGGTGTACACATGCGAATCGACGCGCACGCCGGGGCCGCCCGGTGCATGCCACATGGTGATGCGCCCGGGCGAGGGGACGAACTTGTACGGATCTTCGGCGTTGATACGGCACTCGATGGAATGCCCGCGGATCTCGATCTGGCGCTGCGTGAAGGGCAATTTCTCGCCAGCCGCGACCATGATCTGCGTCTTCACGATGTCGACACCCGTTATCAGCTCCGTCACCGGGTGTTCCACCTGCACGCGCGTATTCATCTCGATGAAATAGAACTCGCCGTTTTCGTACAAAAACTCGAACGTGCCGGCGCCGCGGTAGCCGATCTTCTTGCAGGCCGCCACGCAGCGCTCGCCAATACGTTCGATCAGTTTGCGCGCAATGCCGGGCGCTGGCGCCTCCTCAATGATCTTCTGGTGGCGCCGTTGCATGG
Source organism: Betaproteobacteria bacterium (assembly GCA_031416215.1). Classification (GTDB taxonomy): domain Bacteria; phylum Pseudomonadota; class Gammaproteobacteria; order Burkholderiales; family Burkholderiaceae_C; genus CAISIP01. The sequence goes on along the minus strand of JANOTG010000074.1, from coordinate 4,447 downwards.
AGCAGTCGCGTTCACCGAGATAGACCACGTTCTTGAACTTGTCTGCCAGGATCTGGATTTCAATGTGGCGCGGGTTCTGCAGGAACTTCTCCATGTACACCGCCGGATTGCCGAACGCGGCACCGGCCTCGGCCTTGGTCATTTGCACGGCGTTGATCAGCGCCGCCTCGGTATGCACCACGCGCATGCCGCGCCCGCCACCACCACCGGCGGCCTTGATGATCACCGGATAACCCACCGTCTTGGCGATTCGGCGAACCTGCACTGGATCGTCCGGCAACTCGCCTTCCGAGCCGGGTACACAGGGCACGCCGGCCTTGATCATGGCCTGTTTGGCGGAGACCTTGTCGCCCATGATACGGATCGACTCTGCGGTCGGGCCGATGAACTGGAAGCCGCTTTTCTCGACCCGCTCGGCAAAACCGGCGTTTTCGCTCAGGAAACCATAACCGGGATGGATGGCTTCGGCGTCGGTCACCTCGGCCGCCGAGATGATGGCAGGCATGTTGAGGTAGCTCAACGCCGACGGCGCCGGCCCGATGCATACCGCTTCCTCTGCCAGTTTCACATACTTGGCCTCCCGGTCGGCTTCCGAGTAGACCATCACCGCCCGCACGCCAAGTTCGCGACAGGCGCGCTGGATGCGCAAGGCAATTTCGCCGCGGTTGGCGACCAGTATTTTTTTGAACATGGGTGGCGGAGCCCGGATTCAGGCTATGACAAAAAGCGGCTGGCCATACTCCACTGCCTGTCCGTTGTCACACAGGATTTTTGCGATGGTTCCGGATTTGTCGGACTCGATCTCGTTGAGAATTTTCATGGCCTCCACAATACAGACCGTTTCGCCTTGTTTGATCTGGTCGCCGACTTCCACGAATGCCTTGGCCCCAGGCGAGGCTGAGCGGTAGAAGGTGCCGACCATCGGAGATTTGACGACATGTTCAATCACCGGGGCCGGCACGGCTACCTCCACCGGTGCTGGCGCAGCCACATTGACCGGTGGCGGCGCGGGTGCGAACACCGGCGTGGCATAGTGTTGCATCGGCGCACCTGCAATCGCTTTGACGATGCGCACCTTGCCCTCGGCTTCAGTGATCTCCAGCTCCGACACATTGGAATCGGATACCAGGTCGATCAGGGTTTTGAGTTTTCTCAGGTCCATACAGTCTCCAACATCTGGTGTTTTTGTAGGTAGCGAATTTACACCAAAATGTTTTGAAAATGCCGCATTTCAGATTATCTGCATTGAAAAGTGAAAATTGCGGTTGGCTGCAAGGATTGCAATGGGCGGCCGGCAGGACATAGAGGAGCAGCCGCTCCTGCTCCCGGCGGATCAACGCATCGTAGCCAAGGCCTGCAAGTCCTGGTCGCTCAGGCGGCCCATCTTGCGTTGCACGGGTCGCGATTTGGCGTCGAAAGCGACGGTGAATGGCAAGCCGCCCGCCAGGTTGCCAAGCGACCGGCTTAATTCTATGCCCTGCATTCCGGCCAGTGCGATGGAAAACCGGACCGGGTTTTGCCTCAGGAACTTTTCCACCGCCGCTGCCTGATCAACGGCCAATCCAATCACTTGCCAGCCGTTCGCTACATTTTGGCGGTAAAAGGCATCAAGTAGCGGGAATTCCTCGATGCAGGGTGGACACCAGGTGGCCCAGAAGTTCAATAACAAGGGGCGCCCGGCGAATTGCCGTATTGCCAGCTTCTGAGAACCCAGGGTGTCGAATTCCATGTCCCACAGGGGCGCGCTCGCGTCAGGTTCGGCGCCGCCACGTCGCTGCAGCCATGCCAGTGTGGCGCCGGTGCCGGTAGCGGCGGCGGCGACACCGGCAACCAGCCAGCGACGGCGGGCTGCGGCGTGTGGTGTGTCGGCTGCTGTTGTCATCAGCAGCCTTGCAACAGCGCGAGCACGCTGCCGAGGTCGCCACGTGCGATGCGCCCGCGGCCGTCGGGCCGCAGCGCACCACGCAGCTGGTCGAGGTCGTAGACCAACAAGTGCACGCCAACCATCTCGTTCAATCCCTCACACAGACTGTGCACACTCAGCGTGTCGACCAGCTCGCCACGTATGCCACGCCGGCTGCGTTGTTCGTAATCCGCGCGCTGGTCGATCAGCGCCAGCTCGGCCGACTTGGTATCGTCGCAAAAAAGGTCGATTTGGATGTCCGACAGGCGTGTTGCGGTGCCGTGCCAGACAGCGCCGCTGAGGTGCGGCCGGAACTGCTCCAGCCGACGCATCCAGGTGCAGGCCAGAACCCGCAACGCGACCAACTCGGCAGGTTGTGTGTCAGCGCAAAACAGCGCAATGTAGTCCCGCACGGCCGACTCCAGTTCGTCGTTGCCCGGCATCGCGCCGCGCGCGCCCAGGCCCAGCAGGCGCGACGCACGCTGCTTGGCGGCACCAAAATCCAGCCCCTCCTCGACCACCAGCCGCGCCGCCGTGGCGCAAATGTCCGCATGGTGGCTGGATGTGGTGCTGTGCATGGCCCGCCATTTTGCATTGCCTGGCCGTCGGGCTCCTAGAATTCCTGCATGCACATTCATATCCTGGGTATTTGCGGCACGTTCATGGGGGGCCTTGCCGCACTGGCGCGGGCCCAAGGGCATCGGGTGACGGGTTGTGATACGGGTGTCTACCCGCCGATGAGTGAGCAGTTGCGCGAGCTGGGTATCGACCTGGTTGAGGGTTATGGTGTGGACCAGTTGGCGTTCCAGCCGGACCAGTACGTGGTGGGCAATGTGGTGAGCCGTGCCAGACTGGCCGATGGCAGTGCGCGTTACCCCCTGATGGAGGCGATCCTCGACGCCGGGGTGCCGTATACCAGCGGCCCCCAGTGGTTGTCCGACCATGTATTACCAGGGCGGCACGTGTTGGCGGTGGCAGGTACCCATGGCAAGACCACCACCACATCGATGTTGGCCTGGATACTTGAAGGCGCCGGGCTGGCGCCGGGGTTCCTGGTCGGCGGCGTGCCGCTCAACTTTGGTGCGTCGGCGCGTCTGGGACTGTGCACGGGTACAGCAGGCCGCGCAGGAGCTGCTGCTCCTGACGGGACAGGGCGGCCTTGCTTCGTGATCGAAGCGGATGAATACGACACTGCGTTTTTTGACAAACGCAGCAAGTTCGTCCACTACCGGCCACGCACCGTGGTGTTGAACAACCTGGAATTCGACCATGCTGACATATTCGACGATCTGGCTGCGATCGAGCGCCAATTCCACCACCTGCTGCGCACCGTACCGGGCAGCGGCCCGCATGGCGCCGGACGGGTGATCGTGAACGGGCTAGAGGAAAGCCTGGCCCGTGTCCTGCATGCCGGCTGTTGGAGTGAGGTGCGCAGTTTTGGCGCGGCCACCAGTGACTACGGCGCCCTCGGTGAGCCGCACCAGTTTCAGGTAACGCGCGCTGGCGTTTCGGTGGGCGAGGTCCGCTGGTCACTGGGTGGCGTGCATAACCAGCTCAACGCGTTGGCGGCGATTGCGGCGGCGGAGCATGTCGGTGTAGGTCCTGCACAAGCAGCCCGTGCACTGGCCGACTTTCGGGGTGTTCGCCGACGTATGGAAGTGGTCGCTCGCATCGCCTTGCCGGGCGCTACAGGGCATGACAGAGCTGTGACCTTGTACGACGATTTCGCCCACCATCCGACCGCGATGCGCACGACGCTCGAGGGTTTGCGTCGCCGCGTCGGTCCGCGCGCGCGCATCCTGGCCTTGTTCGAACCGCGCACGAACACCATGAAACTCGGTGGCATGAAGGCCCAGTTGCCGGCCAGTCTGGAGATGGCGGATATCAGTTTTTGCCACAGCGCCGGGCTTGGCTGGGATGCGGTCGAGGTACTGGCACCGATGGGTGAGCGGGCGCGGGTGGTTTCTAGCGTCGACGCCTTGGTGCAACAGGTTGCCACATTGACTGCACCGGGCGACCATATCGTATGCATGAGCAACGGCGGATTTGGGGGCATCCACCAAAAGCTGGTCACGGCCCTGCTGGCACGCGGAGGTCAGCAGGTGGCGGATGCCGCCTGAAATCGGCCCGCATTCGCGACCCGACTTCAACGCGCCTTGCGCGCGAGCACTCCTGCAGACAACACATCGAGCAGTTCGAGCGACTGTTCCCAGCCCAGACAGGCATCGGTGATGCTCTTGCCGTAGGCCAATTGCGTGGGGTCGTCCTTGCCAGGGCTGAATTTCTGTGCGCCGGCAACAAGGTGGCTCTCCACCATGAGTCCGAATATGCTGTTCGACCCGCCAGCGATCTGGCTTGCGACGTCACGTGCAACCTCCAGCTGCTTTTCATGCTGCTTGCTGCTGTTGGCATGGCTGCAGTCGACCATCAGGGTGGCGGGAAGTTGCGCCGCCACCAGCTGTTGGCAGGCTTGCGCGACGTTCTGGGCGTCGTAGTTTGGCTGCCTGCCGCCGCGCAGGATCACGTGGCAATTGCGGTTGCCAT
>JANOTG010000073.1:0-6406 GCA_031416215.1 Betaproteobacteria bacterium | reverse complement strand
TTCCCCTGGTACAGCCAGGGCCAGCCCATCTTGTGGTGGAGCCCGGACCCGCGCATGGTGCTCCAGGTAGCCAACTTCCAGCTCCATGATTCCTTTCGCAAGACGCTGCGCCGGTTCCAGCGCAATCCAGCCTGCGAGGTTCGGGTCGACTCGGCTTTTGCCGATGTGATTGCAGCGTGTGCCGCAGCACGGCCCGGCTCCGGTGGCGGCACCTGGATATTGCCCGAGATGCAACTGGCTTATATCGCCTTACACGATGCTGGTTATGCCCACAGTATCGAGACCTGGGTCGACGGCCGGCTGGTTGGAGGGCTGTACTGCGTTGCCATCGGTCTTGGCGTGTTCGGCGAGTCGATGTTCAGCCATCGTACCGATGCATCCAAACTTGCGCTGGCGGCACTGGTTTGCATCTGTCGTCGCCATGGGATCACACAGATCGACTGCCAGCAAAACACCCGCCATCTGGCGTCACTGGGTGCCGCCGAGATGGCGCGTTCAGAGTTCATCGCGCGGGTTCGTTCGTTATCGGAAAGGCCACCGGCATCATGGGTTTTCGAGCCCCTATACTGGAACCAACTCCTTCCACCACGGCCTGTGCCACAGTGACTCACCTCAAGGATCTCCCGCTCCAGACGCTGCAGTTCTACGCCACGGCGCCCTACCCGTGCAGCTACCTCGATGCGCGGCAGGCGCGCTCGCAGGTCGCCACACCCAGCCACCTGATCAACAACGCCACCTACTCCGAACTGGTGAGCCAGGGTTTTCGGCGCAGCGGCCTGTTTACCTACCGGCCGCATTGTGATGGTTGTCAGGCCTGTGTTCCCCTGCGGGTGGTAGCTGCCGAATTCCGGCCAGACCGTAGCCAGCGCAGGGCCTGGGCGCAACATGCCAACCTGCAGGCCCGCGTCACCCAGCTGAGCTTCATGCCCGAGCATTACCAGTTGTACCTGCGCTACCAGAATGGTCGCCACGCCGGCGGCGGCATGGATCAGGACAGCATCGAGCAATACACCCAGTTCCTGCTGCAAAGCCGCGTCAACTCGCGGCTGGTCGAGTTTCGCGACACACTGGCCGACGGCGGCATCGGACCCCTGCGCATGGTGTCCATCCTCGATGTGCTGGAAGACGGAATTTCTGCCGTCTACACCTTCTACGAGCCGCACATGCGGGCGAGTTTCGGCACCTACAGCGTGTTGTGGCAAATTCGCCAGGCGCGCGAGTTGGGGTTGCCGCATGTCTACCTGGGCTACTGGATACGGCAAAGTCCGAAGATGAACTACAAGTCCCGTTTCCACCCGCGGCAATTGCTGATCGACGGCGCGTGGCAGTCCGACCCGCATGCACACAAGGACCAAACAAAGCAGATCGGGCGCGGCAGGAGCGGCCCGTGAAGAAGGCCGCTGATACGCCGCAGGCCGGGACACCGGCAGTGCAGGTGTTGGAGCGCATGTTTGCATTGGTGGATCTGCTGGCGTCACGCGAAGACAACATGTCGCTCAAGGAAATCAGCGAAAAAGCCGGGCTGCACCCCTCCACCGCGCACCGCATACTCAATGACCTGACGATCGGGCGTTTTGTGGAACGGACACAACCGGGCAGTTACCGGCTGGGCATGCGACTGCTGGAGCTCGGCAACCTGGTGAAAGGCCGTCTTGACGTGCGTGACGCCGCTTTGCGACCGATGCGGGCCCTCCATGCACGCATACAGCAGCCGGTGAACCTGAGCCTGCGCCAGGGCGACGAGATCGTCTATGTCGAGCGGGCTTACAGCGAGCGCTCGGGCATGCAGGTGGTGCGCGCGATCGGCGGCCGGGCACCGCTGCATCTGACCTCGGTGGGAAAGCTGTTTCTGGCAGTCGACGATGCGCAACGCATTCGTGCCTATGCCACGCGCACCGGCCTACACGGCCAGACCAAGAACAGCATCACCCAATTGTCGAACCTGGAGCGCGAATTGGCCCGGGTGCGGCAATTGCATTACGCGCAGGACAACGAGGAGCTGGAGTTGGGTGTGCGCTGCATGGCTTGCGGCATCCATGACGACCAGGGCCGGTTGCTGGCCGGTCTGTCCATATCCGCGCCGGCAAGCCGCCTGGACGAGGCTTGGTTGGTCCAGCTGCAGGCCACCGCGCAGGAGATTTCCGCCACCCTGGGTTACCTGGCCGGCACAAAACGCAGCTGACCGGGCTGCGCCAGCGCCAAGCTCAGGCGCGGGGCTTTACTGGCGCCACCGCCTCGACCCAGCGCCGTACGCGCTCGGCGTCACCGAGTCGACTGAGTTTGCCGGCCGAGTCCAGAAACACCATGATGAGCTTGCGCCCGGCGATCGTCGTCTGCATCACCAGACAGCGCCCAGCCTCGGAGATATAACCCGTCTTCTGCAAGCCGATCTGCCAGCCCGGGTTGTTCACCAGCCGATTCGTATTGTTGAACTGCAAGCTGCGATTGCCCACCGCCACCACATGGTGGCTGGAGGTGGAGAGCTCACGCAGACTGGGTTCGGCATGGGCGGCATTCACCAGCATGGCCAAGTCCTGGGCACTGGACTGGTTCTTGCTCGACAGACCGGTCGGCTCCACGAACCGCGTGTCGCGCATGCCCAGTTGTCTGGCCTTGGTGTTCATGCGTTCGACAAACGCTGCCTGACCGCCCGGGAAACTGCGGCCAAGCGCGTGCGCGGCGCGGTTTTCGCTCGACATCAAGGCCAGGTGCATGAGTTCGCCGCGACTGAGCTCGGTGCCCACCCGCAGCCGGGAGCGGCTGCCCTTTTCGGTGTCCACGTCGTCCTGCGTAATCAGGATCATTTCGTCCATGGGCAAGGCCGCCTCACTCACCACCAGACCGGTCATGAGCTTGGTCAGCGACGCAATCGGCAAAACCGCCTGGTCGTTCTTGCTGAACAACACCTCACGGGTCTCCTGATCGATCACCAGCGCGACGCTGGATTTGAGTTCGAGCGCGTCCGGGCGCTGGTGCAATCCAGCCACCTGGCCAAAGGACGGGCGCTCGGCCACCGGCGCCGCAACCGACTTCTTGCGCTTGACCACCGTCACCGGCTTGGCCACTTTGCGCTTGCTCACCGGCGTGCTCCGCGCTGATTTGGCAGAGTCCACCTTGCCAGCGGCCGCATACGCCACGGGCACCGTCAGCGCCAACAAAAACAGAGGTAAAACAAGGAGTCGGGCAATCAGGTTCAATGTGTACCTCAGCCAAAAATCAGACAAAACACGCATCAGACACCAGTGCGCGCTGCAAGAGACCCGAGTTTAAGCAGAAAAGTCATGCAAGATCAAGTACTTGCACCACTTATTTAAAGTCAGTGTCGATAAAGCCGCCAATGCCCGGCCCGTAGTCGGACATTGGCATGCTCTGTCAGCCCTGCGCTGACACCCGTTCCGCCTTGCTGTGCAACTTGTTCAGGGCACTCAGATAGGCCTTGGCCGACGCCACCACGATGTCCGGGTCGGCACCAGTTCCATTCACCACGCGACCGCTGTTTTGCAGTCGCACAGTCACCTCGCCCTGGCTCTCCGTCGAACCGCTGATGGCGTTGACCGAGTACAGCACCATCTCGGCACCACTCTTGACGTGGGTCTCGATCGCCTTGAGCGAGGCATCGACCGGGCCGTTGCCGTCCGATTCGCCGTGCACTTCGCGCCCATCCACGGTAAACACCACGCTGGCATGTGGTCGCTCGCCGGTCTCGCTGTGCTGCGACAGGGATACATAACCATACTGCTCGGCAACATGGCTGATGCTCTCGTCACTGACCAGGGCCAGAATGTCCTCATCAAATATTTCGCTTTTGCGATCCGCGAGTTCCTTGAAGCGGGCAAAGGCAGTGTTCGTGTCTGCCTCGCTCTCCAGCGCCACCCCGAGCTCGATCAGACGCTGCTTGAAGGCATTGCGTCCGCTCAGCTTGCCCAGCACAATCTTGTTGGCTGACCAGCCCACATCTTCCGCGCGCATGATTTCGTAGGTATCCCGCGCCTTGAGCACACCATCCTGGTGAATGCCGGATGCATGGGCAAAAGCATTGGCGCCGACCACTGCCTTGTTCGGTTGCACCACAAACCCGGTGGTCTGGCTGACCATGCGGCTGGCGGCCAGAATATGCTGCGTGTCGATGCGCATGTCCAGACCAAAATAGTCCCGGCGCGTCTTCACAGCCATCACCACCTCCTCCAGCGAGCAGTTGCCGGCGCGCTCACCGAGGCCATTGATGGTGCACTCGACCTGGCGCGCGCCGCCGATCATCACGCCGGCCAGCGAATTGGCCACGGCCATGCCGAGGTCGTTGTGGCAATGCACCGACCATACTGCCTTGTCGCTGTTCGGAATGCGCTCGCGCAAGGTACGGATGAAATTGCCATACAACTCGGGAATGGCATAACCCACGGTATCGGGCACATTGATGGTCGAAGCGCCTTCGGCAATCGCGGTCTCGAGGATACGGCACAGGAAATCGACGTCGCTGCGATAACCGTCCTCGGGGCTGAACTCGACATCGGCCACCAGGTTGCGCGCAAACCGTACCGCCTGTTTCGCCTGCTCAAAAACCTGATCTGGCGTCATGCGCAACTTCTTCTCCATGTGCAGCGCAGAGGTCGCGATAAAGGTGTGGATGCGGCTTCGGGCCGCGCCACGCAGCGCCTCGGCGGCACGGGCGATGTCACGGTCGTTGGCGCGCGACAGCGAACACACGGTGCTGTCCTTGATCGCGTTGGCGATCGCCTGAACCGCCTCGAAGTCGCCGTTGCTGCTGGCGGCGAAGCCGGCCTCGATGATGTCAACCCGCAAACGCTCGAGCTGGCGCGCGATACGAAGCTTTTCATCCCGTGTCATGGAAGCGCCAGGGGATTGCTCGCCGTCACGCAAGGTGGTGTCAAAAATGATGAGTTGGTCAGTCAAGGTGATCTCCCGGGTTTGAGGGAACGTACATGGTGGTTCCCGTCTTTGGCGAAACCAGCAACCCAAAACAAAACGGCTCGTTGCTGGTGCATACGAGCCGTTGAATCGATTAGCGCAATGCTACCGTCGTCGCCCGCAGTGACGATGCAGTAGTAGCACTGATGCGATTTGTTTCATATGTTCAATGTAGCACAAGTCTGCGGATCACACACTGGGGATCACCCGCATGTGGCTTCAATGCAACCCGCGTTCATCCGGCTCGTCGGTCGAAGTGCTGATGACACTGGTGTGCTGTCCCTTGGCCTTGCGCCAGCCGTACACCACGTACCCGCTGATTCCGTAGGCGGCGAACACCGCGAAAATGACCGGTGCCGGATCGACGCTGACGGCGGCAATCCCCAGTGCGACAAGGACAATCACCGCAAAAGGCACACTGCGTTTCACGCCGATGTCCTTGAAGCTGTAAAACGGCACATTGGTCACCATGGTCAGCCCGGCATACAGAGCCAGGCCAAACATGGGCCAGGCGACTGCCGGCCCCTTCACACCCAGCTCGCTCATCAAGAGTATAAAACCGGCAATCAATGCGGCAGCCGCCGGCGATGGCAGACCCTGAAAATACCGTTTGTCGACGACGCCGGTGTTGACGTTGAAACGCGCCAGCCGCAGCGCCGCACAGGCGCAATAGACAAACGCTGCAATCCAGCCCCAGCGCCCCAAACCCCGCAGGGCCCATTCGTAGGAAATCAGGGCCGGAGCGGCGCCAAACGACACCATGTCGGACAACGAATCCATCTGCTCGCCAAAGGCGCTCTGGGTGTTGGTCATGCGCGCCACCCGGCCATCCAGGCTGTCCAGCACCATGGCGCAAAACACACCAATCGCGGCCATGGCGAAGCGGCCGTTCATGGCCATCACGATGGAATAGAAGCCGCCAAACAAGGCGGCCAGCGTGATCATGTTGGGCAGGATGTAGAGCCCCTTGCGGCGCTTGCGCACCACAATGGCATCCGGTTCACCCAATTCTGAATCTGCACTGTCCGGCATGGCATGTTCCTTCAGCCCAGCTCACGGGCAGCACAGATCGTAACGGCATTACAACAGGACGATCGCCTTGCGGCGGGCCAATCCTAGTTGCGGGTCTGGTCCACCAGCTTGTTTTTCTTGATCCAGGGCATCATCGCGCGCAATGTTTCGCCCACGGTCTCGATCTGGTGCTCGGCTGTCAGGCGCCGCCGGCTCAGAAGGGTCGGCGCACCGGCCTTGTTTTCCAGGATGAAGCTTTTTGCATATTCGCCGCTCTGGATGTCCCGCAGGCACTGCCGCATCGCGTCCTTGGTTGCCGATGTAACGATCTTCGGCCCGGTCACGTACTCGCCGTATTCCGCGTTGTTGGAGATCGAGTAGTTCATGTTGGCGATACCGCCTTCATAAATCATGTCAACAATCAGCTTGAGTTCGTGCAGGCACTCGAAGTACGCCATTTCGGGGGCGT
>JANOTG010000072.1:0-3799 GCA_031416215.1 Betaproteobacteria bacterium | reverse complement strand
CGCGCCCGGCGGTCGCATCGCGGAACTCGCTGCGTTCGCTGCGCTCTCTACGCTCAGACAGCCGCGATGAGCATGTTGACGAAGTGCGCTGCGCGCACCGACCCCCGGGCTTTGCTCCTCGGCGCCCCACAGATCGCCCGCCCCGCTGTGCGCCTGCCGCGCCGCTGGGCTCCTGGTCTTCGGAATGTCGGAGCCCGGACTGCCCCACAGCCAACCACCCATGCAGGCGTGGCGGGTGGCTGCGCCGGTCTGCTGAAAGGTTTCGCGCATGCCACGGAGTCACGCGCTCCCGCATCCGGGGTCACGCCAACCGCATGGTGTGCTGCAACACCATCTGCGCGAGACTGCAAGCAGAACGGCGCGGACGCCCGCCGCGCTGGCCTGGGACCGGGTATGGCGCCAGCCGAAGTGCAAACGGCTGCAATCGGCCGAAAGCCGATACCTCCCCAGTGTTTCGATTGCCTGCCAACCGTTATGTCAAGGGCCAACTGAGATGGGCAAACTCGCACTCGCCGCCAAGATCACCCACGTGCCGTCGATGGTTCTGTCCGAGCTGGACGGGCCACGCAAGGGATCGCGCCAGGACGCCATCGATGGTCACCACGAAATAAGCCGACGTTGCAGGGCGCTGGGGGTGGACACACTGGTGGTATTCGACACACACTGGCTGGTCAACGCCAGTTACCACATCAACTGCGCGCCGCATTTCCAGGGCCGCTACACCAGCAACGAGCTGCCGCACTTCATCAGCAATCTGCCGTATGAATGCGCAGGCAATCCAGGGCTGGGCAAATTGCTGGCAGCAGCAGCGACCGGGTTTGGTGTTGAAACACTGGCCCACGACGCGACCACACTGGCGCCGGAATACGGCACACTGGTACCGCTGCGCTACATGAATGCAGACCAGCATTTCAAGGTGGTGTCGGTGTCGGCGCTGTGCATGGCGCACTATCTGGCTGACAGTGCGCGGCTGGGCTGGGCCATGCGGCGTGCCGTGGAGGACCATTACGATGGCACGGTAGCCTTCCTGGCCAGCGGTTCCTTGTCGCACCGATTTGCGCAGAACGGGCTGGCACCCGAATTCGCCTTCAAGGTCTGGAGCCCGTTCCTGGAAGCGCTGGACCGCAACGTGGTGCAGATGTGGCAACAGGCCCGCTGGAAGCCGTTTTGCGACATGCTGCCGGAGTATGCCGCCAAAGGCCACGGTGAAGGTTTCATGCACGACACCGCCATGCTGCTAGGCGCGCTCGGCTGGTCCGACTACGATGGTCATGCCGAGGTCGTGACGCCGTACTTCGGCGCCTCCGGCACCGGACAGATCAACGCGGTGTTCCCGGTCACGCCGCAGTCCGGGCAAGGTATTCCAGCCGCGATGGCGTCTTGTGCCAGCGCTTACCAGGCTGTTGGCCGTCTTTGAGAACCTGCCCACCATGCCCCATCTCGTCATTCTCTATACCCCCAACCTGGAGGCGCAAACCGACATGACGGTGTTGTGCCGCAGTCTGGCCGACAGCATGCTGCAGGTACACGACGACAGCGGCACGCAGGTATTCCCGACCGGTGGCACGCGGGTGCTGGCGTATGCGGCGAACCACTTTGCGGTGGCCGACGGACGGGCCGACTATGCCTTTGTGTACCTCAATCTGCGCATGGGGCGCGGCCGTACCGAGGCCACGCACAAACGTGCCGGGGACGCCCTGCTGTTGACCACACGGACCCATTTCCAGCCCCTTTTCATGCGGCGGCATATCGGCATCACGCTGCAGATCGATGAGGGAGGGGAGGTGTTTGACGCCAAACACAGCAACCTGCACCCGCTGTTCAGCAAACCCTGAGTCTGGAGCCCCGATGTTTTCAGAATCCTTGATTGCCCAACTGGCCGCCGAGCTGCAGCAGGCAGAACAATCGCGCGTGCAGGTCGAGCACTTCTCCAAGCGTTTCCCCGGCATGGACATCGCCGACGGTTATGCCGTCTCGCGTGCCTGGGTGCAGCTGAAGATCGCCGGCGGCCGGGTCGCGCGGGGCCACAAGATCGGCCTCACCTCGCGCGCCATGCAGCAGGCCAGCCAGATCACCGAGCCCGACTACGGCACCCTGCTCGATGACATGTTCATCTCGGAGGGCAGCGAGATACCGGCCAGCCGCTTCATCGCACCACGCGTCGAGGTCGAGCTGGCCTTTGTACTGGGCCGGCGCCTGCAGGGCCCCAACGTGACCATCTTCGACGTGCTGGAGGCGACCGACTATGTGGTGCCGGCGATCGAGATCATCGATGCGCGCATAGAGCAGTTCGACCGTCACACCAAGGCCATGCGCCGGGTGTTTGACACCATCGCCGACAACGCCGCCAATGCCGGCATCATCACCGGCGGGCGCCCGGTCAAGCCCAATGCGGTCGATCTGCGCTGGGTCAGTGCGCTGCTGTACAAGAACGGGGTGATCGAAGAGTCGGGCGTGGCGGCGGCGGTACTCAACCACCCGGCCAACGGCGTCGCCTGGTTGGCCAACAAACTCGCCGCCTGGGGCGAGTTCCTGGAAAAGGGTGAGGTCGTGCTGGGCGGCTCGTTCACCCGGCCCAGCAACGCCGTGGCGGGCGACAACTTCCATGCCGACTACGGTCCGCTGGGTAACATTGCGTTCCGTTTTGTCTGAGGTCACCATGCACACACCTGTCAACAGCTTCAAACACGCGCTGAAGAACCGCCAGGCCCAGATCGGGCTGTGGGTCAGCATGGCCAACAGTTTCGGCACCGAGATCTGCGCCGGTGCCGGCTTTGACTGGCTGCTGATCGACGGTGAACACGCACCCAACGACCTGCGCAGCATCCTGGGTCAGTTGCAGACCATTGCCGCCTACAACAGCCAGCCGGTATGCCGCATTCCGGTCGGTGACACCGCCTTGATCAAGCAGTATCTCGACCTCGGCGTGCAAAGCCTGCTGGTGCCCATGGTCGACACGCCCGAGCAGGCGGCGGCACTGGTACAGGCCTGTCGCTACCCGCCCGACGGCATACGCGGCATGGCTGGCGCGCGCGCATCACGCTGGGGGCGCCTGCCGCGTTACGCGCTGGAAGCCAACGCGCAGATCTGTCTGCTGGTGCAGGCGGAAACCCGGCTGGCGCTGGCCAACCTGGACGCCATCCTGGCCACCGACGGCATAGATGGCGTGTTCATCGGCCCGGCAGACCTGTCGGCGTCGATGGGCCATGTCGGCAATCCGATGCACCCGCAGGTGCAGGCGGCCATCGAAGACGCAATCGCCCGAATTGCACGCGCCGGCAAGGCGCCCGGCATCCTCACAGCCGACAACGCGCTGGCCAAACACTACCTGTCGCTGGGTGCCCTGTTCGTGGCGGTCGGCCTCGACACGCAATTGTTGGTGCGCGGGACCACCACCTTGCTGGCACAGTTCAAGACTGTTGCACCAGCCGGCCCTACGGCCGCACCGGCTGACAAGACCTATGGTTGAGGGCAAGGGCATGCACCCCGACGAATGGCGCGCGCGTACCGAGTTGGCGGCCTGTTACCGCGTCTTTGCCCTGTTGGGCTGGACCGAGATGATCTACAACCACATCACAGTGCGCCTGGCGGACTCCGTGACCGGGGGGGCACGGCAGTTCCTGATCAACCCGTTCGGCCTGCACTACAGCGAAGTGACTGCCAGCAACCTGGTGCGCATCGACGTCCGGGGCCAGGTGCTGGACGGCTCGACCCATACCGTGAACCCGGCCGGCTTCACCGTGCACGCGGCAATCCACCAGGGCTTGCCAACCGCCCATTGCGTCATGCATACCCACAC
>JANOTG010000071.1:0-5924 GCA_031416215.1 Betaproteobacteria bacterium | reverse complement strand
GTGAACCACATGCCTATTTGAGCCCGCCAGTGAGTTTCACCAAGGTACCCTCGCGCAGCGTGCCGACCAGGCCACTGACCAGGGTGGCGTCGTCAGCGATCCCTTTGATGCCGACCATGGTCTGGCCTTCGGCGTGGCCCTGGGCCAGCAGTTCCACCGTCTGGTGTACGACCTTGTTGTTGCTGACCAGCTGCACATAGGGTTGTGGTTTGTCGGTGCGCACGACGCTCAGCGGCACCGACGGTCCCTGGGTGGCACCGACACCCAGTGCGCCCTGGGCGAACAAGCCCTGGCGCAATCCGGGCGTCGGGTCCAGCGCCAGATAGGCCAGCACCGAGCGGCTGCCCGCCACCACCGTCGGGTTGATCCGTACCACCCTGGCACGTACCGTGTTGGTCGTGCCCTCGATCTGCAGTTGTGCGTTTTGGCCAAGTTGCAGTTTCAACGAATCCGCCGGGCTGACACTGGCCTCCAACTCCAGGCGGCCAAGATCGACGATTTCCAGCACCCGGCCATCCACCGCCACACGTTCCCCGGTTTGCGACATGCGCTGCGAGACCTGTCCGGCGATCGGCGCGCGCAGCACCGTGTCTTCCAGCGACTTGCCCATCATGTCGGCACCGGCCAGCGCTGCCTTGTAGTTGGCTTCGGCTGCAGCCAGACTGGCCAGCGAGGTATCCAGGGACGACTTGGAAATGAACCCCTGGTCCACCAGCGAGCGGTTGTTCTCGAAGGTACGTCGGGCGATATCGACCTGTGCCTTGGCCGATTCGGCCTGTTGCTGCGCCTGGCGCAAGCGCGACTGTGCGTCTGTCGCATCGATGCGCGCGAGCACCTGGCCGGCCTTCACAAAGTCGCCCTCGCGCAGTGTCATTGCCTGCAGCTCACCGGCGACCCGTGCCTTGACGATGACCACATTGGCAGCACGCAGCGTGCCCGATATCGCCAGTCCCTGGGTCAGGTCGCGGTTCTTCACCTGCACCAGGTCACCCGGCGCCAGTTCGACTGCTGCCTCGGCACGCTGGCTGGATTGTTCGGCCTGCACCTGTTGCTGCGCTTTGCGCTGCGACACGGCGCGCGCCAGCCCGGCAGCCAGGCCAACCACCAGCAGAATGACAAGAAACCATTTCAACCAGCGGCGCATGTTCTACCCCAAATCCTTTGCGGCCTGTGCAGCGGCAGGCAGGCTGCGCAAGCCGTGCAATATGGTGTTCATCTGGGCCTGGATGTACTCCTTGGGAACGATGGGCGAGTTGTCCGGTACACAGGCCCCCAAGGAATGTTTCCACATCACCAAGAACAACATGGGCGCCAGAACTGCGTAGATGCCGTATTTCAAATCCATCGCGACGAACTCACCGCTGTCCGTGCCGCGTTGCAAAATTTTGCCAATCAGTCGGCGCCCCGGTTCCACCACTTCCTTTTGGTAAAACGCGGCAAGCTCGGGAAAATTGCTGGCTTCACTCATGATCAGCTTCGAAATACCTGATGCCTTGGTGTCCCCGAATTCTGCCCACCAGGCCTGCATGCAGTGGTGCAGCAAGTCCGAGCTGGTGCCGCTGAAGGCGTCGAGCTCGGCGTTCCATTCGGGGTAACGACCCGAGATGTTTTCGCGCACGACGGCCTTGAACAATTCTTCCTTGCTGGCGAAGTACAAGAACAGCGTGCCTTTGGAGACACCCGCCCGATGTGCCACCTCCTCGGCCCGTGTAGCGGCAAAACCCTTCTCGACAAACAGGTCGAGCGCCGCCGCCAGCAATTCGCTCGGACGGGCCTCCTTTCGGCGCGCGGATTTGGCATGGGCTGCCCCCACGTGGTCGCCGACAGGTTCAGAAGAAGACATGAAATTAATGACTGACTGGTTATTAGTGTAGCGATTGGCCGGTTACCGGTCAACCTGAAAGGCCTTGTCAAAAAACGCCGGAAGGTCTTTGCCGAGCCGCCCGAGAAATGCAGCGCGGTCGAAACCTGGCGGGTCGGCGGCGATATCGCCATCTTCTGTGGCAATGGCCATGTTCGGGGTATCCATGAAGGCGAAGTGCCAGGCGTTGGGCACCGTAACCATCCGGGCCGATGGCAGGTGGCGTGTGATCCACTGGCTGTGAAAGCGCGGTACCAGAAAACGGTCGCGCTGTGCTTCGTAGATGGCAACAGGTATGCCAATTGCCTGCAAGGACTGCGGGCTGAAGATCGCGCCCACGGGTGCCAGCGCGACTACCGCGCGCACGCGACGATCACGCAACGACTGCGATGGACCAGGAGCCTCAGACGCCGATGAACCCGGTCGCGTGGACTCCGCCAAGCTGCAAAAGATCGGGTCCTGGGAACGGTTCATGCTGCAATGTTCCAGCAGCCTTGTGGGTTCGGGCGCGCCGCCGGCCAACGCCAACACGCTGTAGCCGCCTGCCGAGTGCCCCAACGCCCCGACCCGCGGGCCGCTTGCGTCGCTGGCGAAACGTGGTCCCCAGGCCGGGTCTTTCAACAGCGCGTCGATCACCTGCGACAACGGCTGCGGGCGCTGGTTGAAGTAGGCCGCCGCGCCTTTCTGCAGCAACGAGCGGTCCTGCCAGTTGTCGCCCGGATGGCGCAGTGACGCCACCAGGTAGCCGTTCTGCGCCAGAGCTTCGGCCAGGCTGGAGTGCCCCAGTTCACTGCCACCGGTTCCATGGCTCAGCATGATCAGGCCTTTCAGCGTTGCGTGTGCTGGCGCAGACAGCGCGGCGGTGACCGTGAAGGGGCCCATCACCATGGCTCGTGGAGTGGCACTGGTCGGGTAATACAGGGCGACCGCAATGGCCGGTACCTCTGGCATGGCGTTTGCCACCGGATATTGCCGCCAGCCAACGTTGGCGGCGCTTGCGCTGAATGTCACCAGCACTCCGGTGATGACCGCCGCGGCGCGAATCAAGGCAGGGTGCATGGGGTGGTCCTTCGGGTTCTGGTTTAGGGTCCAGACGCCATGGTGCTGCAGCGACTGGGCCGGGCACAGCGGATTGCGATGAAACCGCGCCACGGTGGCGTGAATTGCCGGGGTTTTGCGCGAACCGCGCGGTGTTTGGCGCTCAGGCAGTCACCAGCCGCAGATGCGTGATCTCCGATGCGACGCCAAAACGCTTCGGCGGACCCCAATACCCGGTGCCGCGGTTGGTATAGACCCATAGGCCGTGCAGCCGGTTCAGCCCGGCGGTAAAGGGCTGCTGAAACTTGACGAAGTGCATCCAGGGCCAGAACTGGCCGCCGTGGGTGTGGCCGCTCAGCTGCAGTTGGAACCCGGCGGCGGCAGCGGCGGCGGCGCTGCGTGGCTGGTGTGCCAGCAGCAGGCGCATGCTGGCATCAGCCGGTGCGCCGGCCATGGCCGCCGCCGGGTCGCTGCGATGGCTTTCGTCGAAATGGTGCGCGTTGAAGTCGGGGACGCCCGCCACCACCAGCATTCCGGTGTTGCTTTCGGCGACCAAGCCGCCGGGCGACTGACCATTGTCATGGTGCAGCACCCGGTGTTCGTTGAGCAGCACATGGATGCCCATGCCGCGCAATTCCGTGACCCAGGCATCGGCTCCCGAGTAGTACTCATGGTTGCCGGTGACAAAGAAGGTGCCGTGGGTCGAGGTCAGACCGGCCAATGGCGCGACATGTTGACGCAAGTCGGCCACACGACCATCCACCAGGTCGCCGGTGATGGCGACCATGTCCGCACCCAGCAGATTGACGCGCTGCACGATCCGGCTCAGATAAGCCTGGCGGATGGTGGGGCCGACGTGGATGTCGGAAATCTGGGCGACGGTAAAACCATGCAGCGCGGCTGGCAGCCCGCTGATCGGAATATCCACCCGCAGCACGGACGCCGTGCGCCGCGCATTCCAGAAGCCCCACAGGGTGGCGCCGAGCGCCAACAGCGGAACTGCTGCCGCACTCCACGCTTGCAAGCTGGACAACGGCACCAGCTCCATAGGGGCCATAGCCGCCAGCAGCGTCAGGACCCAGGCCGCCACGAGCAAGGCGTCGCGCAACACGACAAGCACCAGCAGCGACGAGAACAGGCCCATGCAGAGCAGGCCGGACCAGGTCAACGCCATGACCCACCGTCCCCGGGCGACACGGCGTGCCATGAAGCCCAGCGGCATCAGCAATGCCGACGCCAACAGCACGGCCAGAAATAGGGCGCCATACGGGATTCCGGCCAGGTCGCCGGGTATTGCAGGCGCGACACGCCAGCCAACCCAAACATGCAAAACAAGAGAAATCAGCAGGAATGGGGTGATGGGCATGGGTTGGCGGCGGCGTCAGTAGCAGACTCTGCAGGTGGGGCTGGTCGGTGCCGTTGCAACCTTTGGCCCGCCATGTGGTCGGGTGCTTCGCCGCTGACCGATAGACCTGGTCAGTCGCCCAGTGCGCGGGTGCTGGCGCTGGCGAAATAAAACCACTCGTTGCCCGGCAGTGCCGCTGCATTGGGAAACACGATGTGGCCGTCTTGCGGCGCCGTCACCGGGCTGCCATCGTGGCGCAGACCGATGGTGTCGCCACGGGCGACATGGTCGTAACTGGCCCAGGGCTTGCTGAAGCTGTCGTCGGCATGGTACTTGTCGATCACCTCGGTCAGGCGCAGCAACTCGATGCCCTTGGTCGCCGGCAGTGGCGCAGCTTGCACCAGCCCCAAGTGCCCAAGCGCCCGGTGGATCGCCTGCCACGCCACCTGCGGTGCTGCCGGGTCATCGTGCTGGCCACACTCCAGCGTCACGCCAAAACCGCCCTGGCTGCGCATGTACTCCGTGGTGCCCACGCCATAACGCGTGTCGGTGTTGAGCAACTGCGCCCGATTTGTCGGCGCCGTACGCGCCAGCCGGTGCGCCACGCCGGTGGCGTAGGTGTCGAGCCAGCCCTCGACGATGCGCCGCGGCCCCAGGCGCAGCGCCAGCGACTGCTCGGCTGCGGCGTGCGCAAACGGTTCCAGGCTGCCGGCATTGTCCTGCGGGCCGATCATCACGAACGGCTTGCCGGGGCTGTGAAAAGAATGCAGATCGAGCAGAACGTCATGTGCCGCCAGCAGCGGACACAAGAGGTTGGCGATGTGGTCTTCGAAATCCTGCGGTGTCGGATTCGGGACCAGGTTGCGGTTCAGGTTGCGCTCACCCATGCGCTGCTGCTTCTGGTAGGCCAGCGGGTTGGTGATCGGCACCAGGGTCAAGCTGCCGCGTTGCAACTGCAGTGTGCCGCTGTCGAGCTCGGAGATCACGCGTTCGATGGCCCGCGTGCCGCAGGTCTCGTTGCCGTGCACGGCACCCAGGACGATCAGGCGGGGGCCTGGTTGCAGGGCATGGAAACTATGGCAACGCAGCTGGCAAGGGGCGATGTGGACGGCAGGCATGGGGCCTGACTATAGTGGCGTCGGTGCCGCCAGGTTGTTCAGCAGGAACAGCAGTGGGTCGATGAAAGTAACCGCAACTCAATTGCGTTAACATACTGCAACTAAATTGCGTTAACTGTGTTGTCATCGATCTTGTCTGATCCTGCGCCACCGGCGACTGGGGTGGTGCACCCCATCGACCGGCTGTTGTCCGCCCACGGCCTGCGCCGTACTGCCGCGGCACGCCAGGTGCTTGGCTGGCTGCGGCTGCATCCGGACACGGGTTACACCCACGCCCAGTTGCAACTGGCAATGCAGGGCGAAAAGGGTGTGCCGCTGGACCGCGTCACCTTGTATCGCCTGGTGGACCGCCTGACCCAGGCCGGCCTGCTGCTATGCCGGGTCGATGCCAATCGTGTGCGCCGTTACCAGGCGATGCCAACCAGCGTGCACGCGACGCCGCACTTCGAGTGCCAGAGTTGCCACCGCGACAGCCCCTTGGCCGGCGCCCTGCAGGCCCATGCACAGGACCTGGAAAAGGCGGCGCAAACCGCGATCGAGGCGCTGAAGGCGCTGGGCTACA
>JANOTG010000070.1:0-8508 GCA_031416215.1 Betaproteobacteria bacterium | reverse complement strand
AGCCACTTACTTGCCAAGGCCAACGCCCAGGGTCGCGAAATTGTCAGCGTGACACCAGAGAGCGCCGGCTGGCGCTTTGTGGGATTCAGGGCCATCCGCCTTGACAAGGACGAAATCGAATCTCTCCACACTGGCGCGCGTGAACTGTGCATCGTCGTGCTCAGTGGCACAGTCGACATCACCGTCGGTGGCAAGACATTCCCTGGCCTGGGCACACGCAACAGCGTGTTCGACCCGGTGTCGCCAGCGGCGATCTATGTGCCGGCCGGCTCTACGGTGACGATACGGGCGCTGCGCCCGTCCGAACTCGCGCTGTGTTTTGCGCCCTCCGACGGTCAGAGCCACCCGTTGCGCGTTATCGACCCGGCCGGCATGCGCCGTAGCGTGCGCGGCAAGGGCAGCAACACCCGTTATGTATGTGACATTCTGCCGCACGACGACCCGGGCGCAGAACATCTGCTGGTGGTGGAGGTTGTCACGCCGGCGGGCCACGCGTCCAGCTACCCGCCCCACAAACACGACAGCGAGACACCTCCCACGGAGACACAGCTGGAGGAGACCTATTACCACCGACTCAATCCGCCACAGGGTTTTGCGTTTCAGCGCATCTACACCGACGATCGCACGATCGATGAAGCCTGCGCGGTCGAGGACCACGATGTCGTGATGGTGCCGCGTGGTTACCATCCGGTAGTGGCACCACACGGTTACGACCTGTATTACCTCAACGTGATGGCCGGCCCGAAACGCCTGTGGGTGTTTCGCAACGATCCCGTGCACGAGTGGATGCTGCGCTGACGCGTATGCAAAGGCACCGCCCCCAAAGACCAGAAGGTAATCCATGACAGACCTGATGCATGCGATAGAGGCCATCGTGCGCGCTGCAGGCGCCATGATGCGCACGGCCTTTGATGCACCGGATCGCCCGGCCTACTCGCTCAAAGGGCAGCAAGACTACCTGACGGTCACCGATGGTGCGGTGGAGCTTTTTGTCCGTGAAGAAATTGCGCGGCGCTTCCCGGGCGACGGTGTGTTGGGCGAAGAGGGCGGTGGCGCGATGGACACGGCACGCCTGTGGATCGTCGACCCGATCGACGGCACCGCCAACTTTGCGCGCCAGATACCGCACTTTTGCATCTCGCTCGGCCTGATGGTGCATGGACGGGTCGACGCTGGCGCCATCTACGAACCGATGCATGACGAGTTGTACATCGCTGAACGCGGCAAGGGCGCCTGGCTCAACGGCAAGCCGATGCGGGTCAGCGGCATCACCGACCTGAAGGCATCCACCGTCGAGGTGGGCTGGTCCACCCGCATTCCGGTGGACACCTACCTGGCCATGGCAGGCAAGGCAGCGCATGCAGGTTGTTCAGTGCGCCGCGCCGGCTCCGGGTCGCTCGGGCTGGCGTACGTGGCCGCCGGCCGAACCGAAGCGTATGCCGAGCCGCACATCAATTCCTGGGACGTCGCCGCCGGTCTGCTGCTGGTCACAGAAGCGGGTGGACGCGTGAACGACTTCTGGGCCAACGACGGGTTGCGCGTCGGCAATCCGGTGTTGGCCACCAACGCGGCGCTGGCCAATGCGTTCGGCGTCTTGACTGGTATTTCCCTGACAACTGTCTGAGTTCAGGGGAGTGAAGCGCGCCTTTCGGCCCACGCCCGGGGTGTCAGTCACGCAGCAGTACCAGGTCTTCCTCGACAAAGGCCAGCGCAACCGATGTGCCAGCCGCCACAGGGCGATCGGTGTCTGGTGAAGTGACAAACAGTTCACCCAGGGGCGACTGCACCATGTATTCCATCTGCTCACCCACGTAGGTGGCTTTCTGGATGCTCGCCTCGAGCGCATGCGGGCTGCCCGCCGCCAGCACTTTGACCCGGTTCGGGCGCACCGCCACATGGCGCTGTGTACCGCTGCCAACGCAGTTGTTCGTCTGCAGGGTCAGATCGCCCAGGCGCACGGTGGCACGGTCGCCCTGTACGGACACCACCTCGCACGGCAACACATTGGCGCCGCCAATGAAGTCCGCGACGAAACGGGTGTTCGGGCGGTCATGCAGTTCACGCGGGCTGCCCATCTGGGCCACGACCGCATTGTTCATCACGACCACGGTGTCCGACACTGCCAGCGCCTCTTCCTGGTCGTGGGTGACATACACCACCGTCAAGCCCAGCGACTGCTGCAGGTCGCGGATCTCCTGGCGCACATAGCGGCGCAGTTTGGCATCGAGATTGGACAGCGGCTCGTCAAACAGCAACACCCGGGGCTCGAGCACGATGGCACGGGCCACGGCGACACGTTGTTGCTGGCCGCCGGAAAGTTCGTTCGGGTAACGCGCGCTCAATGCCCCGAGACCAAGTTGCTTGAGCACATCGTTGGCTTTGGACGCAACCACGTCCTTCTCAAAACCCGACACCTGCAAGCCGTAGGACACGTTCTGCAGCACGGTCATGTGCGGGAACAGCGCGTAGGACTGGAACACCATGGACACATCACGCGCCGTCGCCGGCAACCGGGTCACATCGTCGTCCCCGATCAGGATGCGGCCGCTGGTGGCCATCTCCAGCCCGGCGATCATGCGCAGTGTGGTGGTCTTGCCGCAACCCGAGGGCCCGAGTAGCGTCACCAGCGTGCCAGCCGGGAAATCCAGTGAAATCTGGTCCACCGCCGTCACGCTGCTGCCGTACCGCTTGGTGACCTTGTCGAAAACCACGCGGGCCGGCCCCTTGCGATTCGATGTATTCATGCGCCTCCCGCAATCATGGATGAATCCTGGCCCATGCCGCGCCGACCCAGCCGCCGGCTGCCGACCAGCCACTGGAACAGCCCGATGGCGGCCAGCATCACGACGATGAGTACGGTCGAATAGGCAATGGCGACGCCGTATTCGTTGTTCTCGACGCGCCCGATGATGTAGCTGGTGGCCATGTCGTGTTTGGCGCTGACCAGGAAGATCACCGCGCTGATGGCAGTCATGCTGCGCACGAAGCTGTACACCAGCGCCGACAGGATGGCCGGCCGGATCAGCGGCAGCGTGATGCGCCGAAACGTGGTCCAGGAACTGGCACCCAGCGTGAGCGAGGCCTCGTCCAGGCTCTTGTCGATCTGCGACAGCGAGGCGATGCCCGAGCGCACGCCCACCGGCATGTTGCGAAACACAAAACAGATCACCAGGATGGCGGCCGTACCGGTAAGCTCTATCGGCGGCACATTGAACGCGATGATGTAGCTCACGCCGATCACCGTGCCGGGTATGGCGAAACTCAGCATGGTGCCAAACTCGAACAGCCGCTTGCCATGGAACTGCTGGCGCGTCAGCAACCAGGCCGTGATCAGGCCGATGGCGGCGGTGAGGGGCGCCGAAATGCTGGCGATCTGCAGGGTGGTCCAGAAGCTGTTCCAGGCCGAGCCTTCCCAACGCAGGCCAAACTCGCCAAATGCTATCGAGAATCCCGTCAGGTAGTGCTTGAACGTGAGCGTGTTGTCACGCCCCCAGAGTTGCACGAAGCTGCCATAAAAGATCATCAGGTAGACCACCAAGGTGAACGCCGACCACACGGCCGTGATCACCACAACCGGGATGGCGATGCGCCGCGGCAGCGGCGGGTGCATGCCGCCGTCGCCCTTGCCACTGACCGATGTGTAGCTGCGTCGGCCCAGCCAGCTCTGCTGCAGATAAAACGCGCCGATCGTGAAAACCAGCAGGATGATGGCCAGCACGGCAGCCTGGCCCTGGTCGTTTTGCGCGCCGACCACCGAAAAGAAGATCTCGGTCGACAGGACGTTGAAGTTCCCGCCCAGCACCAGCGGGTTGCCGAAGTCGGCCATGCTTTCGATGAAACCCAGCAAGAAGGCATTCGCCAAACCGGGGCGCATCAAAGGCCAGGTGACTGATCGGAAGGTTTCCCAGGCCCCGGCGCGCAGGGTCTGTGCCGCCTCCTCCAACGACGGGCTGATGGCCTCCACCACCCCGATCAGCACCAGAAAGGCAATCGGCGTGAACGACAACAATTGGGCGATCAGGACACCGGAGAACCCGTAGACCCAGCGTGTCGGCTCCAGGCCAAGCTGGCCGGCGACAAACTGCGTCACGTTGCCCGACAGGCCGAACAGCAGGATGATGGACAGGCCGATCACGAACGGCGGCGTGATGATGGGCAACAACGACAGGGACTTGATCACACCCCGAAAACGGGTGCCGGTACGTGTCAGCACCAGGGCGAATGCAAGCCCGAGCAGGGTCGACAAAAGCCCCACCGCGATGGCCAGCGCCAGTGTGTTCCAGGCCACGCCACACCCCACGCCCGAGCTCAGGCAACTCAAGCGCCAGATCTTGGCATCGGTCAGACGTGTCACAAAAGGTGCCAAGGCCCAGCCACCACCCTCGGCCTTGAACGGGATGATCAGCATCTGCAGCACCGGCAGGCCGATAAATAGCAGTGTCAGGGCAATGACCAGGCCGAGAGACCCGGCCACGAAGGCATCCCCCGCCACCATGCCGCGCAGCGCCAGCCCGCGCGTCAGCAGGAACAGGAAACCAAGCCCCGCCACGAGCGCGCCGTACCCCATGCCAAACTGGCGCTGCTCGGACTCTCCGAACCATGCGTTCAGCCAGGGCATGCTCCAGCCCCGCAGACCCAACAGAAAACCCTGTGCCAGCATGTAGGCCATGCCCGCCACGCCGAGGACAACCAATGCGCGGCCAAGCGCTGCCGCCGACGGCCGCAGCAAAGTCACCAGCAGCGCCGCGACGACCAGCAGACCCACTGGCAACAACCACAGATTGGCAGCCTTGACCCAGAGGAACAGTGCCGGGGACGATGCCGTGGCGGGCGGAAAACCCGCCGCCATCCATGTGAAGCCCCAGAAACCATCCTCGATGGCATACCAGGGCAGCAAGGCGATACCGCCCAGCGCACACAGCGCAATACCGATGGCCTGGGTGTCCAGGCGATTGTTTTGCACTGGGGCGAAACCGGTCAGCGCGAAGTCAGGCGGTGTCCCGCATCAACGCGGCAGCGAGCCGATTTCGTCGTCCCACTTCTTGAGCAGGCGGCGCCGCTCGGCAGCCGAGCCATACTTCACGAAGTCGTAGTTGATGAGCTTGATCTTCGCCAGGTCGGGCGCCTTGGGCGAACTCTTGGCATCCTTGTGTGACATCACCTGGAACGACTTGACATCCTTGGCCATGTTCTGGAACTCAGGCGTCAGCGCGAATTCGTAAAACTTCTTGGCGTTTTCAATGTTGCGTGCGCCCTTGATGATGCTCATCGAGCCGATCTCGTATCCGGTGCCTTCACACGGGACGACCGACTTGATCGGGAATCCGGCCTCGGCCACCGCCACGGCATCGTGCACGAACACGATACCAATGACAGTCTCACCCGCCCCTGCGGCCTTGATCGGCGCTGAACCAGACTTGGTGTACTGGTTGATGTTGGCGTGCAGGGCCTTCATGTAGTCGAACGCCTCCTTTTCGCCCAACATCTGGACCAGCGTGGCCAGCATGGTGTAGGCCGTGCCAGACGAATTCGGGTTGGCGACCTGGATCTTGCCCTTGTAGACCGGCTTGATCAGATCCTTCCAGCAGGCCGGCACCGGCAGACCCTGCTTTTTCAGCAGCTCCTCGTTGTAGCCATAACCCAGGGCCCCGGAATAGATGCCCACGGTGCGCACCTTGGAAGCCACCGCCTGGCGGTTGGCCCAATCATGCAGCTGGCCACGGGTCGGAGACACATAGGCGTCGGTCAAACCCTCTTCGGCCGCCTGCAGATGCGGGTCACCCGTGCCACCCCACCAGATGTCGCCCTTCGGATTCGACGACTCGGCCTTGACCTGCGCATAAGTCTCGCCGGAACTCTTGCGGGTGAGATCGACCGAAATGCCGGTCTTTTTCTCGAACTCGCGTTTCGCCTGTTGGCACCAGGCTTCATCGGAACTGCAATACAGCGTCAGCTTGCCCTGAGCCAATGCCGGGGCCGACATCACCCCCAGGCTCAACAAAAGCAACGCGGCAATGGTGGATGGACGCATGACAGACCTCCTGGAAAACGTTACAACACGATGTCAAAAAAATGACAGTTCAAGCGGCACTGTAGGTATCGTGCGCACAAGGGTCAATGCGTAGAAACCAGCAGCCTGCGATTTCCGGGGTCCAGCCGCAGGCCGGGGTCAGGTGACCATGCTCGCCGCCACCAACTGGGCCAATTTTGCCTTCGCCGCGCCTGATTCGATCGCCTGGCGCGCCAGTTTGACGCCGCTGGCGATGGAGTCCGCCACGTTCGCTGCATACAGCGCGGCGCCGGCGTTCAGGATCACGATATCTTTGGCGGCGCCGGGCTCGTTGTCCAGCACAGCCAGCAGCATCGCCCTGGACTGTTCGGCGGTTTCCACTTTCAGGGCGCGGTTGCTGGCCATCACCATGCCGAAGTCTTCCGGGTGGATTTCGTATTCGGTGATCTCGCCGTTGCGCAATTCACCGACCAGCGTGGCTGCGCCCAGACTGACCTCATCCATGCCGTCCTTGCCGTAGACCACCACGGCGTGTTCGGTGCCCAGTCGCTGCAGGGCACGGACCTGGATACCGACCAGGTCCGGGTGGAACACACCCATCAGGATATTGGGTGCACCAGCCGGGTTGGTGAGTGGCCCCAGCAGGTTGAAAATGGTCTTGATGCCCAGCTCCTTGCGCACCGGAGCCACGTTTTTCATCGCCGGGTGGTGGTTCGGAGCGAACATGAAGCCGATGCCCACCTGCGTGATGTTCTGCGCGATGCGCTCGGGCGATAGCTGGATGTTGATGCCCAGCGCCTCCATCACGTCGGCACTGCCACACTTGCTGCTGACGCTGCGTCCGCCATGTTTGCTGACCTTGGCACCAGCCGCCGCGGCCACGAACATGGAGCAGGTGGATATGTTGAAGGTGTGTGAACCGTCCCCTCCGGTACCCACGATGTCCACCAGATGGGTCTTGTCCTCCACATGCACCTTGGTCGAGAACTCGCGCATCACCTGCGCTGCCGCAGTGATTTCGCCAATCGTTTCCTTCTTCACACGCAAGCCGGTGATGAGGGCCGCCATCATGACCGGCGACAACTCGCCTCCCATGATGAGCCGCACCACATGCAGCATCTCGTCATGGAATATCTCGCGGTGTTCGATGGTGCGGGTCAGGGCTTCCTGCGGGCTGATCTTGTGGCGGTTTGGCATGGGGTCTCCTGTGGATTGCTCAGTGGTTGGGGTTGGCGGTCAGCGCCAGGCGCAGGCCGAAATAGACAAACAGGGCGCCGGCGCCGCGCTCGAGCCAGCCCATGGCGCGCTGGACACCGGCAAAACGCGCCGACAACCACGCAGCCGCCAATCCGTAGCCCAGATTGATCGGCAGCGCATTGATATTGAAGATCAGGCCGAGCAGCAGGAACGTGAGCGTCTTGTCGGGCGCATCGGGGCGAATGAACTGCGGCAGGAAGGCCAGAAAAAACAGCGCCACCTTGGGATTCAGCACATTGGTCCAGAATCCCTGCACAAAGACCCGTCGCAGCGAGATGCCGCGACCGCCGACCACCGGCCCATCACGCAACACGGGCTGCCCGGCAGCGGACTTGCGGCGCAACAGCATTGCCAGGCCGACATACAACAAATAAGCGGCGCCGACCCATTTGAGCAGCGTGAAGGCGGTGGCGGACGCCGCAACCAATGCACTCAGGCCAATGGCGGCAGCCGCAATATGCACAAAACAACCCGCCGTGATACCCAGCGCGGCCACCACCCCGGCACGCCAGCCTTCGCGCAGGCCATTGGCCACGATGTACAACACGTCGGGTCCCGGCGTCAGGTTCAACAGCAGGCCGGTGACGACAAACAGGCCAAGATGTTCGATGCCGGCAAACATGTCAGACCTCAGGTGTTGACAAAATACTGGCGCATCAATTCGACCGCACGGTCAATACCGGGGCGATCGACATCGAGGTGCGTCACAAACCGCAACCGGTACAGGCCACTGCCCAACACGTCGTGACTCTTGAGGAACGGCAACAAGCCGTCAGCGCGCTCGCGCGCCGCACCCACCAGGTCGACGAACACGATATTGGACTGCGGCTGCTCCACCACCAGACCGCGGATGGTCTGCAACCCCGCCGCCAGATGACTCGCCAGCGCATGGTCATCACCCAGCCGGTCGATATGGTGATCGAGTGCGTAACTGCCAGCTGCTGCCAGCACACCGGCCTGGCGCATGCCGCCGCCGGCCATCTTGCGGACCCGCAGGGCACGCCGGATCAAGGCGCTGTTGCCACACAGCACCGAACCCACCGGGGCACCCAAGCCTTTGCTCAGGCACACCGACACACTGTCAAAACACTGTGCGATGCGCCGCGCCTCGGTGCGCACGTCACCCCCTGTCTGAGCCGCCTGCGCGGTGGCGGCGTTGAACAGCCGTGCTCCGTCCAGATGCCGGGCCAGGCCCCTGGATGCGGCCAGTGCGGTGGCCTGCTGCAGGTAGGAAAACGGCA
>JANOTG010000069.1:0-8980 GCA_031416215.1 Betaproteobacteria bacterium | reverse complement strand
GGCGACCTGTCAGCCTACGGGCCGGATGCGGTGCGCTTTTATACCAAGCGCAAGACCATCACACAACGCTGGCCGTCGGCCGGCGTGCGTGAAGGGGCTGTGTTCAGCTTTCCGTCCAACCGCTGAGTTCGTCACGGCGGGTTGGCGCACGACACCACGCCCCATGCAAATCGGGTTGCCCAAGGAAATCAAGAACCACGAGTACCGGGTTGGGCTGACACCCGCCAGCGTGCGCGAGCTGACCGCCCACGGGCATGTCGTACTGGTGCAACGCGGTGCTGGCGCCGCCATCGGGCTGACGGACGACCTGTATGTGGCGGCTGGTGCCTCGCTGGCGGACGATGCCGCCAGCGTGTTTGCGCGCGCCGACATGATCGTCAAGGTCAAGGAGCCTCAGCCGCAGGAATGCGCCATGCTGCGGCCGGGCCAGATTCTCTATACCTTCCTGCACCTGGCGCCCGACCCGGCTCAAACTGCAGCACTGGTCCAATCGGGCGCCGTGTGTATCGCCTACGAAACTATCACCGGCAGCGGTGGCGGCCTGCCACTGCTGGCGCCCATGAGTGAAGTGGCCGGCCGCATGGCGGTGCAGGCCGGCGCGGCCCACCTGGAAAAGTCAAAAGGTGGCATGGGTGTGTTGCTGGGCGGTGTGCCGGGTGTTGCGGCGGCCCATGTGGTGATCATCGGCGCCGGAGTGGTCGGCACCAACGCGCTGCAGGTAGCCGTCGGGATGGGTGCACGCGTCACCGTGCTGGACAAGAACGTAGACCGTCTGCGCCAGCTGGACCTGGTTTTCGGCAACCGTATCAGCACCCTCTATTCAAGCCAGCACAACCTGGAGCAGGCGGTGCTGGACGCCGAGTTGGTGATCGGCGGCGTGTTGATACCTGGCGCCGCGGCGCCCAAGCTCGTCACACGCGCCATGGTGGCGGCGATGAAAAAAGGCGCTGTGGTGGTGGATGTGGCGATCGATCAGGGAGGCTGTTTCGAAACCTCACACGCCACCACCCATGCCGACCCGACCTACCTTGTTGACGGCGTGGTGCATTACTGCGTGGCCAACATGCCCGGCGCCGTCGCCCGCACCTCGACCTTCGCGCTGAACAACGCCACCATCAGCCACGCGCTGGCACTGGCCGACAAGGGCTGGCGTCAGGCGCTCAAGGACAACCTGCACCTGAAAAACGGGCTCAACGTCGCAAACGGCCAAGTCACCCATGCCGCCGTGGCGCAGGCGCTGGGTTACGAATCCGCGGCAGCAGATACCCTGCTCGGCTGACGCTCAGGCCGCAGCCGTCGGTCGGCCACGCGGCGTGCGCAGGTGCGCAATACCCCGCTGCTCCGGGAACTTGGTGGTGGCTTCCCACAGGTGGTCGCCGAAATAGAATGGTTCGAAGGCCTGAGCGCCCGGAATTGGCAACGGCGCAATCACCGCATCGACCCGGGCCTCATAAAAGAACGGGATTGAGTAACGCTCCCGACCCGAGCCCAGCACGCGGTGCACCGTGGCACGGATGGCACCAGCGGTCCAGCGCTCCAGCACCTTGCCGAAATTGACCGCCAATGTGCCCTCGCGGGGCGGCACGTCAAGCCAGCTGCCGTCCCGATGCTGTGCTTGCAAGCCGTCCACGCCGTCTTGCGCCAACAAGGTCAAAAAGCCGGTGTCCACATGGCCGCGGCCCAGAACATAACGCGGCACCCCGCTTTCATTGGCCCATACATCGGCTGGTGCCACGCCCTGGAACGAGGCCTCGCTGCGCACCGGGTAATGCAACAGGCGCAGCGTGGAGATGCCACCCCGGAACGCAGCATCGAATGTGGTTTCGGGCAGGCCCAAACCGCGCGCCACCGAATGCATCAACGCCTCGGACAGGCGGTTCATCGCCAGGTAGTAGTCGCGGGCCGCGGCGCGCCAGCCCGGCAACACGCCTTCGTCGGGCAGCGGTGTCGCTTCACACAGCGGGTCACTGCGGTCCACCACCGACGGCCCGTAGGCGAGATCCGGACCCATGTCGATACCCTCCTTGTAGGTGAGCAGACCGTCCTGCAGTGGAAACCAGCCCCGATACACGTTGGGTCGCGCAGGGTCGAAATTCCAGCGCCAGAGTTTGCGGATCTCGGCCTCGGGCAGGGAAAACAATGCAAGCAACTGGTGCCGCCGCGCCACATCGAGCACCGCCCACGATGGCAGGCCGCTGATGACCATGAAACCTTCGTTGCGCGCCGCCGACTGTATGGCCGCATCGACCGCGCCGCGGGCCACCGGATCAGTCCCGAAAAGCCCCGCAACGTCGACTTGTGGGATCGCGTGCGTAGTGACACTTTTGCTTGCGGACAGCGGTACAGCGCTGAGCGGCTTTTTGAGGCAGGATGCGATGACCGCGTCGAAGTCACTTGCCTGCGGCCCCTGGTAGCCGACGATTTTTCCTTCTTCGTCCCAGCGTCGCAAGCGCACTGCGTCGGCAAAAAACGGCTCCGCCTCGAACGCACGTGCCTGCTCGGTGGTCATCACACCCCCTTGCAGTTTGAGCGACTGCTTCGACGCCTGCGACAACTGCTCGAAATAACCCGGCTCGACCGCCGCCAGATAACGTTTTGCCGCCACATGCATACGCACCGGCTCGGTCACCTCGGGGCCAAAATATTGCGACAACCAGGCCGAGCCCGACGCCTCGTGCTGGGTATCGACGCCGCTGTCGGCAACGTCCTGCGGCAGGTCGTGCAACAAGTGACCGATATCGTGCAGGAATGCCGCGGTAACGAGGGGAGGCATGGCGCCGTCGCGGCGGGCAAAGGCGCCACATTGCAGCGCGTGGTCGAGCTGGCTCACGCCTTCTCCATAACCCTCCTGGCCGCGTCGCTCGAACGCCGCGTGAATCTGCTGTAACACGGTCATGGTCATACCTGCTCCTGCGTTGCGGTTGCGCCACGCCGCAGCACCTGCAGTCGGCTGCGCATGGCGTCACCATCAATATAACAACCCTGCAAGTGGCGTCTGCCGCGCTGCGGGTCGAAGGCAGTACGCCCATGCAGCGTGCGGTCGTTCTGCATCACCACACAATCGCCCGGATCGAGCCGGAACACGGCTTGCAACTCAGAGCGCTGCAAGATGGCGGCAAACTGCCGGTAGGCGCTGTACCAGGAGGCGGCGATCTCCGCTGGCGCATCCAGCCAGTCGGCGGACCGGTTGTTGAAGTGCACCGAGCGCACCGCGCCGTGCGTGTCAACGGAAATCAAAGTCTGCCGTGCCACCAATTCGGTATCGGCATCGGCATAACGAAACGTCATCGGCCAGCGCGTCAACAGATCGAACGCAGCAGGCTCCTGTTGGCGCAATATGTCAGCAGCAGCAAAACCATCCACCAGCAGCGTGTCACCCCCGGGTGCCTCCGACACCAGGCAATGCAGCAACTGCACCCCCGGCGACGGGTCGCGGTACGGATTGTCGGAATGCACACCCAGGCCCACTGCGGTGTACGCGAGGTTGGTCGGATTCGGCACCGAGACTACATCAAACAGCCGTCCATAGTTGGTCACACGCACAAAGCCCAACCGATCTCCGACCTCTGCCACGCTGCCCAGCCGGATGGGCACATTTCGCAGCAAACCGAAACCAAGCGCGTGGTACTGCTCAAGCCATGCCAGTTCACATGCCGGGTCGGCCACCATCGCCGGCCAATCGCCCGCGGGTAATGTCCGGGTGATGTCAGAGCCCCAGGTGGTCACTGCCTGGGCCCGGTTGGCGCGCGTTGTAGCCGACCAGTCATGTGCGGCCAGCCATTCCTGCGGGTAGGCCGACCGGTGGCCGTCTGACCACACCACCTGCAATACTTCGTCAGTGGTCAAAACTGCCGATCGGACGCCGAGCCCCTCTGGAAGATCCGAGATGCCATACAGCTTCTGTCCGTTGCCCGGGTGGCGACACGCGGAGCAACGACAGTTGTCACGCAGCCAGTCATTCGACAATGGCCATGAACCTGTTGCACTACTGTGCAGCGTAATGGAGCCATCAGACAACTTGGGTGTGACCGTATGTGGCATGGCTTTTTCAGGTGATGCTGTGCCAAGCTTAGTGCTTCGCCACGCGCAAGGCAACCAGCCCTGCGCCGACAATCATGGCGGCGCCGACAACCGTGGTCAGCCGCGGCACTTCGCCAAAAAACAACAGCCCCCACAACGGAGCCCACAACACCCCCGAATATTCGAATGGCGCGACCAGGTTGGCCCGCGCGATGCGGTAAGCCGAGGTCAACAAAAGAGTACCGATTGTCGCCACCACACCACAACCGAAGATCAGAAACGCATCCATCGGGCCTGGCATGTCCCAAGGCCGCACCAGGAACACCATGCTGGGATGCGACGCGTCAACCACGCCGAGCAAGGTCACGAGCAAGGCAATGCCCAGGGCGCCCAGCAGGAAGACCAGGTTTTGGTAGAGGGACATCACCGATGCCGCGTGTGTCGGCCCCATGCCACGCGCCATGAGCATCGCCCCGGCGTACATCACAGCAGAGAGCAGCGACAACAGCGCCGCCGGCTCAAAAAAGCCGCTGCCCGGTTGCAGCATCACCAGCACCCCTGCAAATCCCACTGCCACCGCCGCCCATACCTGCCAGCCGGCACGTTCGCCGAGCATCGGCCCGGCCAGCAAGGTGACAAAAAGCGGGACGGTGAAGTACAGGGCAACTGCGTCCGCCAGCGGCAGGGCCGGAAACGCCAGGTAATACGCCATGTAGGCCACGAACATCAGCGTGGCGCGCAGGATCAGCGCCCCATAACCCTTGGCTAACACGGCCCGTAAGCCAACCTCGCGCTGTACCAGCAGCAGCAGGATCGGGATCGCGACGATTGAGCGCAGCGACAACACCTCGGTCAACGGATAACCCCCACTGACCTGCTTGATCACTGCATCCTGCAGGGAAAAAATCAAGACGCCCAGGCACAGATAGGCAATGCCGCGGAGCGGCTGGTTCGGCACCGCTCGTCTAGCGAGCGACGACCTGGGCCATCTCCAGTACCTTGCACGAATAACCCCACTCGTTGTCGTACCAGGACACGACCTTCACAAAAGTGCCGTCCAGCGCCATGCCGGCATCGGCGTCGAACACCGAGGTACAGCTTTCGCCGCGGAAATCGGTCGACACCACCTTGGCCTCGGTATAACCCATGACCCCTTTCATGGAACCTTCGGAGGCCGCCTTCATGGCAGCGCAGATCTGCGCGTAGGTCGCCTCGCGGCTCAGTTCCACCGTCAGGTCGACCACCGACACGTCCGACGTGGGCACACGGAACGCCATGCCGGTGAGCTTCTTGTTGAGCTCGGGTATCACCACACCCACCGCCTTGGCAGCACCAGTGGACGAGGGAATGATGTTCTCCAGGATGCCGCGGCCGCCGCGCCAATCCTTGTTGGACGGGCTGTCGACGGTTTTCTGGGTCGCGGTGGCGGCATGCACCGTGGTCATGAGACCCCGCTTGATGCCCCAGTTGTCGTTCAGCACCTTGGCCACAGGTGCCAGGCAGTTGGTGGTGCAGGAGGCGTTGGAAATAATGGCCTGCCCGGCGTAGGTTTTGTCGTTCACACCAAAGACGAACATCGGCGTGTCGTCCTTGCTGGGCGCCGACATGATGACCTTCCTGGCACCCGCGTCAATGTGCTTCTGCGCCGTCTCCTTGGTCAGAAACAGTCCGGTGGACTCGATCACGACATCGGCGCCAACCTCGGACCACTTGAGTTCAGCCGGGTCCTTCACTGCGGTCAGGCGAATCTTCTTGCCATTTACCACCAGCATGTTGCCGTCCACGGCGATGTCACCCTTGAAGCGGCCGTGCACCGAGTCAAACTCCAGCATGTAGGCCAGGTAGTCGGGCTCCAGCAGGTCGTTGATGGCCACCACCTCGATGTTCTTGAAGTTCTGTACGGCGGCGCGAAACACCATGCGCCCGATGCGGCCGAAGCCGTTGATGCCAATCTTGATCGTCATGGGTCAGTCTCTCCTGGTAGTCAATTAAGAAGGGGTTGTCTGTCAGCGCTTGCCAAGTGCCTTCTGCACCGTGTCCGCCACATTCTCCGGCGTGAAGCCGAAGTGTTTGAAAAGCACCGGTGCCGGCGCCGATTCACCGTAACTGTCGATACCCACCACGGCGGCGCAGCCGTATTTCCACCAGCCCGCCGTCACACCCATCTCCACCGCGATGCGCGGCACACCGGCGGGCAGCACCGAAGACTGGTATGCGCTGGACTGGCGGTCAAAGGTGGTGGTGCTGGGCATGGATACCACCCGCACCGCAATCTTGCGCGTCGCCAATAACTCCTGCGCCTTCATGGCCAACTGCACTTCAGAGCCCGTGGCTATCAGCACCGCCTGCGCCTTGCGCCGCAGCCCGACCTCGGACGGCTCGGCCAGCACATAGGCGCCCTTGCTGATGGCGTCCAGCCCGTAGGCCTCGGGTGCGGACTCTGAACTGCCCTTCGGTGCGTAACTGATGTTCTGACGGCTCAGCAGCAGCGCGGTGGGCCGCGTCGTGTTTTGCAGCGCCACCGCCCAGGCCACAGCCGTCTCGGCGGTGTCGGCAGGGCGCCATACGTCCAGATGGGGGATCAGGCGCAGCGATGCGGCATGTTCGATCGACTGGTGCGTGGGCCCGTCTTCGCCCAGGCCGATGCTGTCATGCGTGAACACATGCACTACACGCAGCTTCATCAGGGCAGCCATGCGGATCGCATTGCGGCTGTAGTCACTGAAGGTGAGAAAGGTACCGCCATAGGGGATGTATCCGCCATGCAGCGCCACGCCATTCATGATCGCGGCCATGCCGAATTCGCGCACGCCGTAATTGATGTGGCGCCCGCCCTGCTGCAAGCCGTTGGCATCCACCGTCTGCACCACACCACCCGCCATGTCAAAACGCAGGCTCGGGGTGGCCTTGGTATTGGTCAGATTCGAGCCGGTCAGGTCGGCCGAGCCACCAAGCATCTCGGGCAGGGCAGCAGTCAACAACTCCAGCGCCAATTGCGAAGCCTTGCGCGAGGCCACGGTCTCGGCTTTGGCATGGGCGCCGAGCACGGCATCCACGGCGGTTTGTGCAAATGTCTTCGGCAATTCACCTTTCATGCGGCGCGTGAATTCGCGCGCCAGTTTCGGGTGGGCAGCCTGGTAGGCCTTGAAGCGGCCACGCCAGGCAGCTTCGGCGGCAGCGCCGCTGGCCTTGCAACTCCAGGCAGCGGCAATGTCCTTGGGGATGACAAATGGAGCATGCTCCCAGCCCAGCGCCGCGCGCGTGAGTTTGATCTCGTCGGCACCGAGCGGCTCGCCATGCGCCTTGGCGGTGTTGGCGCGGTTTGGGCTGCCCTGGCCAATGCGTGTTTTGCACATGATCAGCGTCGGGCGTTCGGCGTTGTTTTTTGCCTCCACGATGGCTTTGGACACGACTGCGGTATCGTGGCCGTCGATCGGGCCGACCACATTCCAGCCCATGGCGACAAAACGCAGTGCCGTGTTGTCGGCAAACCAGGGCGAGACCTGGCCGTCGATGGAAATGCCGTTGTCGTCGTACAGGGCAATCAGCCGGCCCAGCTTCCAGGTGCCTGCCAACGCCGCCGCTTCGTGGCTGATGCCCTCCATCATGCAGCCGTCCCCCATGAACACATAGGTGTGGTGGTCCACCACGGCATGGCCGTCGCGGTTGAACTCGGCCGCCAGCAACTTCTCTGCCAATGCCATGCCCACCGCATTGGCAAAACCCTGGCCCAGCGGTCCGGTGGTGGTCTCCACACCCGGCGTGAGGCCGTGTTCCGGATGCCCCGGGGTCTTGCTGTGCAGTTGGCGAAAATTCTTCAGTTCGGCCATCGGCAAGGCATACCCGGTGAGGTGCAGCAATGCATACAGCACCATCGAGCCATGGCCGTTGGACAACACGAATCGGTCGCGATTGAACCACTGCGGGTTGGCCGGGTTGTGACGCAGGTTGCCGGGCCCGGTGCCATCCGCAGCCTGTGGGCCCCACAGGGCCAGCGCCATGTCGGCCATGCCCATCGGCGCGCCGGGGTGGCCGGAATTGGCCTGTTGTACGGCGTCCATCGCCAGGGCGCGGATGGCATTCGCCATGGATTGGGAGGTGGTCATGGGATGGGGCGAGTGGGGAAGGTGCTGCACCTCAGCGCAGATATTTCCTGATTTTATCGTTCGCCCGTCCCTCAACCGGGGCGTTGGCGAGAACTATTGCCGCAGCGCCAGCAGGCACTTACGCTAATATGAACAGTCGTTTTGTACCGTCCGCCCTGCCCGGCACCCCTATGCGCAACTTTCGGTTTTCTGCCAGCCTGGCCCGGTCAGCATCTCACCTCCTGCTGTGTGCCTTGGTTCTGGGTCATGCCACAGCCGCCTCGGCCGCTGATCCGAAAGCCTCCAAGTTTTTCGAAGACGCGTTGGTGCGTTACGAAAAGAAGGACATCGAGGGCGCCATCATCCAGCTCAAGAATGCGCTGCAGATCGACCCGAATATGCTGGCGGTGCAGATGCTGCTGGGCCGCGCCCTG
This sequence comes from Betaproteobacteria bacterium, assembly GCA_031416215.1. Taxonomy (GTDB): domain Bacteria; phylum Pseudomonadota; class Gammaproteobacteria; order Burkholderiales; family Burkholderiaceae_C; genus CAISIP01. The sequence goes on along the minus strand of JANOTG010000069.1, from coordinate 441 downwards.
ATGAAGAACGGCGAAGTGGCAGCCGCCGAAGTGGCTTTTCTGGAAGCCCTGCGGCTCGGTGTCAACCGCGCCGAGGTCGTGGTACCGCTGGGCCAGGCCTTTTTGGCCCAGGGCAAACACAAGCTGATTTTCGAGCAACAGCAGTTGCTGCTGCCAGGCCTGCCACCACCGGTGCAGTTGCAGATGCTGCTGCTGCGCGCCTCCGCCGCCTCTGACCTGGGTGATGTGCGCGGCGCATTGCGCGCCATCGACGACGCACGTGCCATCGACCTGCGCGCGCCCGAAGTCTGGCTGGCCGAGGTGCCGATCCGCATCCGCGCACGCCAGTTCAAGGAAGCCATGGCGGCGGCGGACCGCGCCTTGTCATTGGCGCCGGATTCCGCCGAAGCGCGTTACCAGAGCGGCTCCATCCTGCATGCCCAGGGCGACCTGAAGGGCGCT
>JANOTG010000068.1:0-4092 GCA_031416215.1 Betaproteobacteria bacterium | reverse complement strand
GTCATGTTGGGGACAAAGGAGGCGTTTTGTGCCAGCACCAGGTAACTGCCGGCGAGGCCACACAAAACTCCGTTCAGCGTCAGTGCGGCGTATCGCATGCGGGTGACCGACACCCCCGCTGCATCGACCATATGGGCATTTTCACCGACGGCGCGCAGCCGCAGGCCAAAACGGGTGCGGTACAACAGCCACCATACCGCCGGCACCAACGCCAGCGTGCCGTACACCATGATGTTGTGGCTGAGCAGGCCGTCGCCAATGATCGGGCCCAGCACGGGCACACCGGCAAACCACTGCGTCGCCTGCGGCAATATGGCTTGCAGCCGCACCTCGGTGGTCACCGGCGGCGTCTGCCCACCCTGGGCAAACCAGGCAATGCCCAACACCGCCGTCATGCCGACGGCGATGATGTTCACTGCCACACCCGACACCACCTGATCCCCGCGGTGGCTGACGCAGGCCAGCCCGTGCAACCACGACAGGGCCACTGTCGTCAGCAGCGCCAGCAGCAAGGCGAGGGCGGTCGAGCCGAAGGTCACTCCGGCGGCGCCCGCCGCGAAGGCGGCAAACAACATCTTGCCCTCCAACCCGATGTCGATGACCCCGGCGCGCTCGGACAACAAACCTGCCAGCGCACACAGGATCAGTGGTGTGGACACCCGCAGCGTCGAGGCCAGCAAGGCACCAATCAGCGCATCATCCATGGGCGCTCCTGCGGGATGGCAACGGCAAGGCATGCAGCGCCCGGCCCACCCAGGGCGCAAGCACATAAGCCATGGCACCCGAGAACAGGACGATGAACCCCTGCAACATGACCACCATGTCGCGGCTGAATCCCTTGACGTCAAAACTCACTTCCGCCCCGCCCTGGAACAGCGCACCAAACAAGATACTGGCCAACACGATGCCGACCGGATGGTTGCGCCCCATCAGCGCCACGGCAATACCGGTGAACCCGGCGCCGCTCACGTATTCCAGCATCAGGCGGCCGGTGACACCGGCGATCTCGTTCATGCCGACCATGCCGGCCAACGCGCCGGACACGCCCATGGCCAAGATCACCTGGTGTTTGGGGTTGATGCCGGCGTACGCAGCGGCGGAGGCACTGGAGCCCGTCGCCCGCAGTTCGTAACCGGCCCGGGTGCGCCACAACAACAGGTACACGGCAAGTGCGGCCAGCAAGGCCAGGAACAGACTGGTGTTCAGCGGTGAGGCAGCCCACTCGATACCCATGGAAGCAAGGAAATCGTGCATGCGCGGCAGCTTGGCCGAGTCGGCAAACGATGCACTCTCCACCGCCATGCTGCCAGGCACCTTCATGTGGTTCACCAGCAGGTAGACCAGCAGGCTGCTGGCCAGAAAGTTGAACATGATGGTGGTGATGACGATATGGCTGCCGCGGTAGGCCTGCAAATAGGCCGGCACCGCCGCCCACACCATGCCAAAGACGGCGCCGGCCAGCAACATCAGCGGCAACATGAGCCAGGCCGGCAAGCTGGCGGAGAGCCACAAGGCGACCAGCCCGGTACCCAGCCCGCCCAGTATGGCCTGCCCTTCACCACCAATATTGAACAAACCGCCATGAAAGGCGACCGACACCGCCAGCCCGGTAAAGATGAAGGTGGTGGTGTAGTACAGGGTGTAGCTCAGGCCGCGCTCGGTGCCAAAGGCGCCGCGCACCAGCACAGTGAGTACTTCCATCGGGCTTTGTCCGACCAGCGCGACCATCACGCCGGCGGCCAGCAACGCCACCGCCAGATTCACCAGCGGCAGGAGAAAAAGCTCAGCCCAACGCGGCAAACTGGCGCCCGTACTCATCGCGGTATTCCGATTCCAGGCACGGCAGCAAGGACTGCCCGTTGCACAGTGGCAGGATTCATGCGGCCCCTCCAATCATCAACATGCCCAAGCGCGCTTCGGTACATTCGGCAATCGGCAACTCGCCGCTGATGCGCCCCTGGTTCATGACGATCACCCGGTCGGCCAGGGCCAGTATCTCGTCGAGTTCACTCGACACGACCAGCACCGCGCAGCCCGCGTCGCGCATCGCGCGCAACTGCGAATAGATGAATTCGATGGCGCCAATGTCCACACCGCGCGTCGGCTGGCCCACCAGCAAGACCGAGGGCGTTTGTCCGAGTTCTCGCGCCAGCACCAGCTTTTGCTGATTGCCGCCGGAAAAACTGGCGCTCATCAGCCTGGCATTACGCGGGCGAACGTCAAAACGCTCCATCATGTCCACCGTTGCGCCCTGCATATGACCATGGTCCATCCAGCCCTGTCGGCAATACAGCGGCAACCACTCGTATCCCAGCACCGCCGACTCCCAGGCTTCAAAACTCATCACCATCGCACGTTCGTGGCGGTCTTCGGGAACATGCGCCAGACCCAGCGTGCGCGCCGTGCGCGGCTTCAACCAGGCACCGGCGCGAAACGTGTTGCCACCGAGTTCGAGTTCACCTCCACTGGGCTCCAGCAGGCCGCATAGGACTTCCAGCACCTCGCTCTGGCCATTGCCCGAAACACCGGCCACGCCGACGATCTCGCCGGCACGCAGCTCCAGATCCAGGCCGTGCAGGCGTACGACTTTCAGGGCGTCACGCACCACCACCCCGCGCGTCTTCAACAACACCGCACCCGGGGCGGCGCTCGCCTCGCCCTGGCGGCCCATCTGCACCTTGCGTCCGACCATGGCCTCGGCAAGATCCTCGACCGAGGTATCGGCGATGGCGACTTCGCGCACCACACGCCCACCCCGCATCACCGTCACCTGGTCACACAAACGCATGACTTCCTTGAGCTTGTGGGTAATGAGAACGATGGTCGTCCCCTGGCCGCGCAACAGTGCCAACACCGCAAAGAGTTGTTCGGTTTCCTGCGGCGTCAGAACCGCAGTCGGCTCGTCGAGGATCAATATGCGGGCGCCGCGGTACAGGGTTTTCAGGATTTCCAGCCGCTGCCGGTCGCCCACCGCCAGGTCCGCCACCAACGCGTCGAGCTCCACCCGCAGCCCAGTGGACTCCATCAGGCTGGCCAGCTTGGAGCGCACCACGGCCTCGGCTTTGTGCAGCAAGACATGCGGCTCGGCACCGAGCATGACATTTTCCAGTGCCGTCAGGGTATCCACCAGCATGAAGTGCTGGTGCACCATGCCGATACCCAGTGCAATGGCGTCGTGCGAGTTTCGGATCGAGACCGGGCGGCCATCGACCTGGATGGTGCCACTGTCGGCCGTGTAGAAACCGTACAACACCGACATCAGCGTGCTCTTGCCGGCGCCGTTTTCTCCCACAATGCCATGCACCGTGCCCGAGCGCACTGCAAGATGTACATCCGCATTTGCCGCCACCGCGCCAAAGCGCTTGTGGATGCCGATCATCTCGACCGCAGGAACGCCTCCGGCAGACGGGGTGATCGACATCAAGCTGAGGTCACAGGGAGGATTGAGGTGATGAAGATGTCGTAACGAGCGGGTCGAAGTGACTTCGTGGAGCACAGCCGTACAAGCGTACGGCGCGCACCGCAGAGGTCAGGTCGGCCCGCGCAGTAGACAGATTTGTCGCCTCAATATTTGCAGGCGTTGTCGGCCATGTAGTCGGCAACCTTGATCTTGCCGCTGATGATGTCTGCCTTGGCAGCATCCACCTTTTTCTTCATGTCGGCAGAAACCAGCTTTTCGTTGTTCTTGTCCAGGGCATAGTCCACGCCGCCCTCTTTCAGGCCGAGAATCGACATGCCAGGCTTGTGCGCCTTGGACACGTTGTAGACCGCAACATCGACCCGCTTGAGCATGGAGGTGAGCATGGTGCCCGGCTGCAGGTGGTTCTGGTTGCTGTCCACGCCGATCGCCAGCTTGCCGCCGTCCTTGGCTGCCTGGTAGACACCCATGCCCGTGCCGCCGGCGGCGGCAAACACCACATCCGCCCCTTTGGCAAACTGGGCCTTGGCCAACTCGCCGCCGCGCGCCGGGTCGTTCCAGGCCGCACCGGTGGTGCCGGTCATGTTGCCGAACACCTCGGCCTTGCCATTGGCGAACTTGGCACCCTGCTCGTAACCGCACTGGAACTTGCGGATCAGCGGAATGTCCATGCC
>JANOTG010000067.1:0-4162 GCA_031416215.1 Betaproteobacteria bacterium | reverse complement strand
GGTGTCGCGCGATACCACGGCACCGGTTGGGTTGTGCGGTGAGTTGATGAGCACGGCCCGGGTGCGCGGCGTGACGGCGGCCTCGATGTCGGACGGGCGCACCACGAAGCCGTTTTCAGGTCGCGCCGCCACCGGCACCATCTGTGCACCGCAGGCACCGAACAAGCCTTCGTAGGTAACGTAGGTCGGGTCGACCACGATCACCTCGTCTGCGACATCGAACAGGCACATGGCCACGCTGAACAGTGCACATTGCGCACCGGCCAGCACGGCGACCCGGTCGCTGTTCACCGGATGGCCAAACTGTCGACTGGACTGCGCCGCGATAGCCTGACGCAGACGCGGTATGCCCTGTATCGCAGCGTAGTGGGTCGCGCCGCTGCGCAGCGCCTGAACCGCCGCATCGACAACCGGCCCGGGGGTATCGAAGTCGGGGTCGCCAACCGACAACACCAGCACATCCTCACCCGCTGCCTGGCGGCGGTTCGCCTCGTGGTGCAGCTCCCAGGCCGCCGAGCCCGCGCCCTGGATGCGCTGTGTCAGTTCCGAATACAACATGGGTCTACTGTACGTGGCCGGGCCTGGTTGGCCGTGGGCCGCAACCGCACTGGGCCACCTCAGTGCGCCTCGTGCGAGGGTCGGCCCGGCGACCGCACGCGCCGCGTGGCCGGCACACCCAGCCGGGGATGTAGCCGGCCGGCCATTGCCCAAGCCCCCATCAGCGCCACGCCCACCGCGGCAAACACGCCGGCCAGCGGCGAAAACTGCAACACGACCCAGACCAGCGCCGGAGTCAGGATGCTGGAGACATCGCGGAAACTCGAATACACGGCCGACATTTCGGTACGCTGCGAGGGTTTGACCGCCATCATGAATGGCAGACCGCCGCAGATGTCGAGCAGCACCAGGAAGTAAGACCCCAGCACCAGCAGCGCCACGGTGGACCAGGGCCAGGGCGAGAAGACACTTGCCAACACAAAACACAGGGAGGCGGCGAAAAACCCGGTGCGCACCGCCGCACGTACCGAGTGTTGCTGCATCCAGCGCAACATCAGCGGGGCCAGAAAAAGGCCCATGTTGGCCAGCGAGGTGGCGATGCCGCCGGTCTGCTCCCCCAGACCGTTTTGCACTGCGAAGATGCCAATGTAGACGTGGTACACCCACCAGCCGCAAGAGCGAATCACGGTGAACAACCAGCCCGCGACGAGACGCGGCTGGGCGGCAAAACGCCGCAGGTATGGCAGCGGGCTCGCCGTGTTCTTGCGGGTCAGAGCAATGACCCGCCCATCGCCCAGGCGCAAGCGCCAAAACGTCATGAGCAATACAACAGCCGCGATTCCAACGATGACGAACGGCGCGCCAGCCCAGAACTGCAACAGCCAGACACCGAGCACCGGCCCGACTGTCCAGCCCAGGCCGCCATACAACAGGCGAAGTGATTCCAGGCGACCGAACCGGGACTTGTCCACATGATCCAGCACGTAGGCGTTGAAACACACAAACACCATCGAGGTTGCCATGGTGTGGCACAACAATGCGAGCGTCACCGCTTTGCCGCCCAACATGGCGATGCTGGCCGAGCAGATATACAAGGCTGCGCCGAAGCCATAAATCATCCGGCGTGGAATATGTCGCGCGACCATCGGCAGCGAAAGCGAGGTCAGCAGGGAGATGACACCCACCAGAAAATAGAGCTGCGCCACTGTGGCGGCACTGTCCCAGGCGCGGTACATCACCAAGGGGTAGGCCGACAGGGCGATGCCACGGACCACCGCTTCGATGCCGGCCAACCGGGCAAAAGATTGAATGTCCGCCGTGGCCTGGCGCGGTGGGCTGGCTCGGAAACCTGTCAACGGTGCGCGTGCCCGCTGGCCGCATGATCCGCGGCGGCTGCCCGACTTCGGATCACGGCTTTTTCTTCCCTGCGCCCGACGCTGGGGGCTGAGCGGCTGGCGGTTTTGCGTCACCAATCACGCCCTTGAGCGGGCAAATTGAAAACGCCGGGCACTTCTTGCAGCCGACGACCACTGCGATGGGACATAAGGTCATGAGGTTCTCCTGCATGCGAGCAGGCACCACACCGATGGGCAGACAGTCGCACCCCTGAACTGTACCCGTGTCGCCAGAGCGGCCGCCTGCAGCCGGCAATTAGGTTCCAATGACACCATGCAAACAGCCAACGACATAGAACCACGCTTGGACAATCTGGAAATCAAGTCCAGCTTTGCCGAAGACCTGCTCGAAGAGCTCAACCGCACGGTGTTCCGGCAACAAGAGCAAATTGACCTGCTGCTGCGGACCGTGGCACGCATTCGGCAACAGTTGCCCGACACTGCGGACACCTCCGGACTTCAGGCGCGGGGTGAGCTACCGCCACACTACTGAATTTTTCGAGCCCACATGCGCTTGAGCACATCGCGCGGGTAAACCCGTACTCTATTGGCTGGATGTCGTAGCCGCGCCGGGCTTCTACGATGCGTGTGTCGGCCAGCCGCCCAGCCTGCTTGGTGCGGGCCGCAAGCAACCTGCATTGGGAGGCCCCTGTGAGCACCGAGCCAAAAGCTGCTGCGGCCGGCGCCGTCGGCCCATCGCCCTGGGCGGCGGGCACCAGCCACGCAACAACGGGCGCCTGTCCCGGGCTGCGAGCCCTGTGTCTCGTGGCAAGGATGCACCACATCGCAGCGGATGCAGGTCACTTGGCGCACCATCTGGGACTGGCGCCGGGCGTTCGCGCTGCACCCGACGAGCTGATGCTGGCGGCCCGGCATATTGGACTCAAGGCACAGTGGGTCAACAGCCGCGCCGACCGACTGCCCCTGGTGCCCCTGCCGGCGTTGGCGCTGTTGCGTGGAACCCAGCCCGAGACGCTGCGGGTGGTCGTGCTGGCGCAATGTGATGGGCGGCGGGTGTTGCTGCAGGACCCCGGCACATCGGAAGCCGGGCAAACGCAGATCGAGGCGGTGGACGTGTTCTGCCGCACCTGGAGCGGGCAGTTGCTGCTGCTCTCAAGCCGCGCCACACTGGCCGGCGAACTGGCCCGATTCGATTTCTCCTGGTTTGTGCCCAGCCTTGTCAAGTACCGCGCGCTGCTGGGGGAGGTGCTGTTGATTTCCTTCATGCTGCAGCTCTTCGCACTGGTCGCTCCACTGTTTTTTCAGGTCGTGATGGACAAGGTACTCGTGCATCGGGGTCTGGCCACACTCGATGTGCTGGTGCTGGGCCTGCTGCTGGTGGTGGTGTTCGAGAGCCTGTTGACCGGCCTGCGCGCCTATGTGTTGAGCCACACAACCAGCCGCATCGATGTGGAGCTTGGCGCCAGACTGTTTCGCCATCTGGTGCAACTGCCGCTGTCGTATTTTCAGGCGCGCCGGGTTGGCGACTCGGTGGCACGGGTGCATGAACTGGAGAACATCCGCCAGTTCCTGACCGGCAGCTCCTTGACCGTGCTGCTCGACGTCGTGTTCTCGGTGCTGTTTGTCGGTGTGATGTTCCTCTACAGCGTGCAACTGACACTGGTGGTGCTGGTCAGCGTGCCGATCTACCTTGTTCTGAGTCTGGCCGTGTCTCCGGTGCTGCGAAAGCGGCTGGATGCAAAATTTGCCCGCGGCGCGGAGAACCAGGCCCTGCTGGTGGAAACCATCACTGGTATCCAGACCGTGAAGGCCAGTGCCCTCGAACCCGCGTTCGGTCGGCGCTGGGAACGGCAGCTGGCAGCCTATGTGTCGGCCAGCTTCAAGACCCAGAACCTCGCCGCCTGGGCCCACGAGGCTGTCAACCTGACCGGCAAGCTGGTCAATGCGCTGACCCTGTGGTTCGGCGCACATCTGGTGATGGACAACCAGTTGACAGTGGGCCAGTTCGTTGCCTTCAACATGTTTGCACAACGCGTGGCGCAGCCCATCATGCGCATGGCGCAGTTGTGGACCGACTTTCAGCAAACCGGCATTTCCATGGCCCGCTTGGGCGACATTCTGGATACCCGCACCGAGGTGCCTCCGGCAAGCGGCGCCCAAATGCCAGCGATCCGGGGGCGCATCACACTCGATGCAGTGGGATTTCGCTACCACCCGGCCAGCAAACCGGTGTTGCAGGACGTGCATCTCGACATCCAGCCGGGCGAGGTAGTGGGCATTGTCGGACGCTCCGGATCCGGCAAGAGCAC
>JANOTG010000066.1:0-1936 GCA_031416215.1 Betaproteobacteria bacterium | reverse complement strand
CGGACCCGTGCCTATACTCCCGCACTGAAAGTCGGGTCTGAAAACCCTGTTTGCGCTGTTTCCCCGAGCTGAACCGTCCTCGCCGACACACAACATCAACACGCTGGAGAACCTTATCCGATCACTGACGGCCGCCATGATCCAGTGGTGGAAAACCATCCTTGGCCAGCGCGCCCGGTTCGATGCCGTGACCCGCGGCAACGAAGCCCTGGTGCGCACCATCAACCTGCACGCCATCGTGTCGGTGGCCGACCGCAGCGGGCGCATCACCCAGGCCAACGACGCTTTCTGCCATATCAGCGGCTACCGCCGCGACGAGTTGCTCGGGCAGGACCACCGCCTCATCAATTCCGGCCTGCAGCCCAAGGCGTTCTGGGCCGCCATGTGGCGCAGCATCGCCGCCGGTACGCCGTGGCACGGTGAGGTCTGCAACCGCGCCAAGGATGGCTCGCTGTACTGGGTCGACACCATGATCGCGCCCTGTGTCGACGCCGACGGCCAGATCGACAAATACGTCTCCATCCGCACCGACATCACCGCCAGCAAACTCGCCGCGCGCGCGCTGGCGCGGGAACGCCTGGCACTGGCCAACATCATCGAAGGCACCAACGTCGGCACCTGGGAGTGGGATCTGGAGACGGATGCGCTGCACTTCAACGAATGCTGGGCCCGCATCATCGGCCATACGCTGGCCGACCTTGGCACGACCACCATGGCCACCTGGCGCGATCGTTCGCACCCGGACGACATCGCTGCCACCGAGGGCCTGCTGAAGCAGCATTTCCGTGGTGAACTGCCGGCGCTCGAGTGCGAGAACCGGGTGCGCCACCGTGACGGCCACTGGGTCTGGGTGATGACCCGCGGCAAGGTGTTCAGCCGGGCCGTCGACGGCCGCCCGCGCTGGATGGCCGGCACCCACATGGACATCACTGCCAGAAAGCAGGTCGAGCAGGCGCTGCGGGCCAGCCAGGACTTTCTCGACCGCACCGGGCGCATCGGTGGCGTGGGTGGGTGGGAGTTCGACATCGCCACCCAGCGCATCCACTGGAGCGACCAGACCTGCCGCATCCATGACCTGGAGCCTGGCCACCAGCCGACACTGGCCGAGGCGATCGGCTACTACGCGCCCGAGGCGCAGCCGGTGATCGCCCAGGCGGTGCAACATGCCATCGACAGCGGCGAGGGCTACGACCTGGAGCTGGAATTCATCACCGCCCGCGAGCGCCGGATCTGGGTCCGCGCGCTGGGTGAGGTCGCGTATGAGGATGACCGGGCGGTGCGCCTGATCGGTACGTTCCAGGATATTTCGGCGCGCCGCGCGATGGAACTGGCACTGCGCCGCAATGGCGAGCTGCTCAGCAGCGTGGTCGAGAACCTGCCCTGCGGCCTGAGCGTGTTCGACGCTGATCTGAACCTGGTTGCGGCGAACCGCGAATTCCGCCGCCTGCTGGACTTTCCGGACGCGCTGTTCGAGACCCAGCCCACACGTTTTGAAGACCTCATCCGCTTCAACGCCGAGCGCGGTGAATACGGCAGCGACGACGTCGAGGCCAAGGTGCAGGCCATCATCGAGCGCGCGCGTGCGCCCACGGTGGCGCACCAGTTCGAGCGTGAACGTCCCGACGGGACACCGCTGGAGATCCGCGGCGCGCCGATGCCCAGCGGCGGCGTCGTCACCACTTACACCGACGTCCGCGCACGCAAACACGCCGAGGCCGAAGTGTTGCGCAGCGGCCAGCTGATGCGCGGCGCCATCGACACCATCGACGAGGCCTTCGTGTTGTTCGACCCCGATGACCGCCTGGTGTTCTGCAACGACAAGTACCGGCAGATGTTTCCCGACACGGCCGAGCTGTTTGTCCCTGGCGCGGCCTACGAGGATCTGATACGCCAGAGTGCCCTGCGCGGCCAGCGGCCGGCAGCAGTGGGGCGGGTC
>JANOTG010000065.1:0-7550 GCA_031416215.1 Betaproteobacteria bacterium | reverse complement strand
CCATCACGTCCAGAACCTCCTTGATCATCTCCGGGTCCAGCGCGGAAGTGGGCTCGTCGAACAGCATGATCTTGGGCGTCAGGCACAAGGCGCGGGCGATCGCCACGCGCTGCTGTTGGCCACCGGAGAGTTGCAACGGGTACTTTTCGGCCTGTTCGGCGATGCGCACGCGCTTGAGCTGCGCCATGGCCTTTTCCTCGGCTTCCTTTTTGGGCATCTTGCCGACCCACATCGGCGACAGCGTCAGGTTCTCCAGCACTGTGAGGTGCGGGAACAGGTTGAACTGCTGAAACACCATGCCAACCTTCTTGCGCGTCTCGTCGATCGCCTTGACGTCATCGGTCAACTCGATGCCATCGACCCACAGATGGCCTTGCTGGTGTTCTTCCAGGCGGTTGATGCAACGGATGAGAGTCGATTTTCCGGAACCGGATGGCCCGCAGATCACGATGCGCTCGCCCGGCGCCACATTCAGGTCGATGTCGCGCAGCACATGGAAGTTGTTGCCGTACCACTTGTTGAGCTTGTCGAATTTGATGATGGGTTCTGCCATGGTGATATGACCTGGTTGGAGGATGGGTGAACCGGAACGCAATAGTGTTCAGAGGTCGTGAAGATTTCGTTGCGAGCGCGCCAAGGTCTGGTCAAGCAGCGCAACCGTCCCGGTGTACGGTGAGCAGCGCAGGCCCGAGATTGGTGGGCGCAGCAGAAAGATTCACGGCCTCTAGCGGGCTTTGCCTTTGTTGACCTGTTTTTCGACCCATATGCTGTAGCGCGACATGGAAAAGCAGAACACAAAGTAGATCATCGTGATGAACAGGTAACCTTCAATTTTGAACGGCCGCCAGTTGGCATCGGAATTCAGCGCCAGCGACAAGGCACCGGTCAACTCGTACAGGCTGACGATGGTGACCAGCGAGGTGTCCTTGAACAGGCCGATGAAGTTGTTCATGATGCTGGGCACGACCATGGCCAGCGCCTGTGGCAGAACGATCTTCACCTGGGTCTGCCAGTACGACAGGCCGAGCGTGGCCGCTGCTTCGATCTGCCCCTTGGGAATGGCCTGCAGGCCGCCCCGGATGACCTCCGCCAGATAGGCCGCAGCAAACAGCGTGATGCCCACCAGCACCCGGATCAGCACGTCGATCGAAAACCCCTGCGGCATGAACAGCGGGAACATGAACGAGGCCATGAAGAGCACCGAGATCAGCGGTACGCCGCGTATCAATTCCACATAAATGGTGCACAGGGTGCGGATCGCCGGCAGGTTGGAGCGCCGACCCAGGGCCACCACCATGGCGATCGGGAAGGCCAGCACGATGGACAGGGAGGCCAGCAGAATGGTCAATGGCAATCCGCCCCAGCGATCCGTCTCCACTTTGCTCAAGCCCAGCGTGTTTCCGTACATTAGGGCGAAGAAAGCTGCCAGCACGACCACCCACAGGCCGAGCAGCCAGACCTTCCAGAACGCCCTGCTACAACTGGCCCCCAACAAGGCAAGCATCAACGCCGTAGCCACCAAGGGCCGCCATTGCTCCTCGAAAGGATAACGCCCGAAGATGATGAAACGGTATTTCTCGCTCACCACTCCCCAGCAGGCACCCACTCCCTCGACCCGGCAGGCGTCGTAATCCGGCAGCCAGGAGGCCCGGAACAGGGCCCAGCTGAGAAACTGTGGCACGGCCACCAGCAAGATCGCCCCGATCACAAGGGTCATCACCGCGGTGGGCCAACTGCCAAACAGGTTGAAACGTATCCACGCGATGGGGCCCTCGGTATTGACCGGGGCGGGGCGGGCTGCAATGGGTTGAAATGTCTGAGCGCTCATGGTGTACCTTCGCCCTGCCGGGCTGCGGTGCGAGCTAGTCTGGGGCGGCCCGGCGCGGCGCTCATGGTGTTCCGTTCGCCATGTCAACGCTCCTTGATCGCCGAACGCGTGTTGTACCAGTTCATGAAGGCCGACGTGGTGAGCGACGTGGTCAGGTAGACCGCCATCACGATCGCAATACATTCGACCGCGCGGCCAGTCTGGTTCAACGCGGTATTGGCGATGGACACCACATCCGGATACCCGATGGCGACCGCCAGCGACGAGTTTTTGGTCAGGTTCAGGAACTGGTTGGTCATGGGCGGAATGATCACACGCAGCGCCTGCGGCAATTGCACCAGTTGCATCGACTGGCCCTGATTGAGCCCGAGTGCCGCCGCTGCCTCGGCCTGGCCGCGCGCGACCGAACTGATGCCGGCACGTACCACTTCGGCCACGAAGGCCGCCGTGTAGACCGTCAGGCCGATCAGCACCGACAAAAACTCGGGCGTCAGTGAGCCGCCATTTTCAATCGCGAATTCGCCTTTCACTGGCGAGTCGAATTCGCTCGGCGCTCCGCCGGCCAGCCAGCCGAACATGGCGCCAAGCAGTACGATGGCCAGCGGCACCCAGAACATGCTGCGGATGCTGCCCGTGGCTTCGAATTGCCGGCGCGCCCAGCGGCGGTAGATTACTGCCACAGCGATGCCGGCGATCAGTCCGATCAGCGCCCACAAGTGGCCGGCAGCCCAAATGGGAATCGGAAAACTCAATCCACCCTTGCTCAGGAATGCCGGCCCGACCGTCCAGGCATCGGCGGCGGCAGGCAGTGCCTCGGTGAACAGCAAATACCACATCAGCAACTGCAGCAGCACCGGCACGTTGCGGAAAAACTCGACGTAGGCATAACACAGGCCGCGCACCAGGGCGTTGCGCGAGAACCGGCCGATACCAAGCAAGGTGCCCAGAATGGTGGTGAGGACGATGCCGATGATGGCCACACGCAGGGTGTTGGTCAGGCCGATCAGGAAGGCCTGCCAATACGGGTGGGAGGAGTCGAACGTGTACAGGCTCTCGCCGATGTCAAAACCTGCCGGCCCGAGCAGGAAGTCGAAGCCGCTCTGGATGCCCCGCACCTGCATGTTGTGCAGGGTATTGCTGGCCAGCCACCACAACCCGAGGGCAATCACGCCAAAGGCCACCACCTGGTACACCAGGCCGCGAAATGCCTGGCTGCGCCAGGACCAGTTCTTCTTTTTCGGTACTGGGGATGGAGTCATCAAACAATGCTTTCAGGTTCGGCCAACACCGGATTGGCACAAAAAAAGCTGCCGGCGACGAGGCCGTGCCGGCAGCAATTCTGGCATTGGCGGGAGGTTTCCCGATCAGCGGATCGGGAAGGCGTACATCAGGCCACCCTTGTTCCACAGGCTGTTGACGCCGCGCGGCAGGTTCAACGGGGTTTTCGGTCCGACGTTGCGCTCGTAGCTCTCGCCGTAGTTGCCGACTGCCTTGATCACGCGATACATCCAGTCCTTGTCCAGGCCCAGCAGCTTGCCGGTGTCTTCACTGCCGCCACCCAACAGCCGCTGCACCACCGGGTCGGCACTGGATTTCATCTGGTCCGCGTTGGCCTGGGTCACGCCATATTCCTCCGCCTCCATGGTGCCGTAGATCACCCACTTGACAATGGAGAACCACTCGTCGTCACCACGGCGCACCATTGGGCCCAGGGGTTCTTTCGAGATCAGCTCAGGCAGGATGACGTGTTCATTCGGGTCTTTGGCTTCCTTGCTGCGCACCGAAGACAGGCCCGATGCGTCGGTCGTATACGCAATACAACGGCCCGAGAAGTAGGCGCCGGTGGCCGCTTCCACCTTTTCGAACACCACAGGTTTGATGTTCAGATTGTTGGCTTTGGAATAGTCCGTCAGGTTCTTCTCGGTCGTGGTGCCGGATTGCACACAAACGGTCTGGCCCTTCAACTGTTTGGCGCTTTTCATCTTGCTCTTCACCGGCACCATGAAGCCTTGACCGTCGTAGTAGTTGGCGACCGTCATGGTCAAACCGAGCGATGCGTCGCGTGTCAGCGTGAAAGTGGTGTTGCGTGCCAGCACGTCGACTTCGCCGGACTGTAGCGCGGTGAAACGCTGCTGGGCGTTCAGGGGAACGTACTTCACTTTCTCAGGATCGCTCAACACGGCGGCGGCGAGCGCCTTGCAGACATCGATGTCCAGGCCGGACCATTTGCCGGATGAGTCGGCTTGCGCAAAACCAGCCAGACCAGTGTTGACGCCGCAGATCACCTGCCCGCGCGCCTTGATCCCGTCCAGCGTCTTGCCTGCATGGGCCGGGGCGGCCAGCAGCGCGCCCAGGCCGACAACGGCCGCGGCCGCAAGTTGAACTTTAGAAAACTTCATCGAATGCTCCAGTTTAAAAAGTGGTTGAAAGAGGGGCGCTAATGCGTCAAGTGTCTCGCTTTGGCCACGGGGCACTGTAGCGCGTTCACTTGCAAGCGACATCGGGGTTTACTCGGACAAACTATGCAAAATCCTCATCTGGTCATGGCTGGTGCTTCGGGGCCTCCGGCAATCGGTATGCATGGTTCATGCCACGATGGCGCCCCAAATGGGTGCGCTGCGGGGCCGGCCACCAAGGCGCTACCACGACCAGTTAACCTCTGCACCATGGCGCCGTGCCGGGCGATTGCAGCGCGGACCACACAACAACCCACCAAGGAGACCATGACATGACCTCAGAAGCGCCGGCTGTTGCCCGGCCCGTAGCGCCACATTACAAGTTCTGGCCGAAACGGGTGCCCCACAGGATCACCGTGCCTTCGACCTCGCTTTGGCACAACCTGGCGATCAGCGCACTGCGTTACCCCGACAAGGCGGCGATGGTATTTTTTGGTGCCATCACCAGCTATCAGCAACTGGAGCAGCAGGCGCTGCGTCTTGCTGCCTGTCTGCACCGCCTGGGTGTACAGCGCGGCGACCGGGTGCTGCTGAACATGCAAAATTGTCCTCAGTTGGTGGTGGCGCACTGGGCGATATTGCGCGCCAATGCCGTGGTGGTGCCGGTCAACCCGATGAACCGTGCCGAGGAACTGAAACACTACATCACGGATCCGGATGCGCGGGTGGCCATCACCACGGCCGACCTGGCCGGCGAACTGGCACAGGCCAGCAACGGCCTGGATCCACAAAGTCGTCTTTCGCATCTGATCGTCACCCATTTCAGCGACGTTTTCGACGCTGCGGCTGCTGGCGAACATGCGCCGCCCGCAGCCTGGCAGGCCTGGCTGGGTACACGGCACGCCGCGCCCGACCTGCACGGCGGAACGGTCATCGACTGGAACCAGGCACTGGCCACGACCGATCAGCCGCCGCCGCTGATGGTCGGCCCGCAGGACCTGGCCGTGTTGCCCTACACCAGCGGCACCACCGGGCTGCCCAAGGGCTGCATGCACAGCCATGCCGCGCTGATGCACCAGGTGGTTTCGTCCGCCCTGCTGGGCAATGGATCGGCCGAGAACGTCACACTGGCCGTGGTGCCGATGTTCCACGCCACCGGAATGATCAGCGTGATGCATTCCTGCATCTATGTGGCTGCGGCAATGGTCATCATGCCGCGCTGGGAGCGCGACCTGGCCGGGCGCATGATCTCGCACTGGCGGGTGACGCATTGGGCCAATATTCCGACCATGGTGATCGACCTGCTGGCCAGCCCGCATTTCGACAAGTACGACCTGTCGTCGCTGGTGCAAATCGGTGGCGGTGGGGCGGCGATGCCGCAGGCCGTGGCGCAGCGCCTGTTCGAGCACTACGGACTGCGTTACGCGGAAGGGTACGGCCTGACCGAAACTGCGGCGCCGTCGCATTTCAACCCGATCGAGGCCACCAAACAGCAGTGCCTGGGCATACCGTACATGGGTACCGAAGCGCGGGTGGTCGACCCCGACAGCCTGCAGGAAATGCCGGTGGGCGAGCAGGGCGAGATCATCATGTGTGGTCCGCAGAATTTTCTGGGCTACTGGAAGCGGCCGGATGCGTCTGCAGCGGCCTTTGTCGAACTCGATGGCAAACGGTTTTTTCGTTCCGGAGACCTCGGCTACCGGGATGCCGATGGATATTACTTCCTGACCGACCGCCTCAAGCGCATGATCAACGCGTCCGGCTTCAAGGTCTGGCCGGCCGAGGTTGAAACCCTGATGTTCCGCCACCCTGCGATCCAGGAGGCCTGCATCATTTCAGCCAAGGACCCGTACCGCGGCGAAACAGTGAAGGCGGTGGTGGTGTTGCGGCCCAGCCACCTGGGCCAGGTCAGCGAGCAGGACATCATCATCTGGTGCCACGGCAACATGGCGGTCTACAAGGCGCCGCGTATCGTGCAGTTTGTCGATGCCCTGCCCAAGAGCGGCAGCGGGAAAGTCATGTGGCGGCTGTTGCAGGAGGCCGGGTAAATATACGTAAATTGGTGGAGATCAGGTAACCCTGCTGTTGTCATGGTTCTGGCGTGGGTGTAAGGTACATGGTACTTGCATCGTGCTTTTCTTTCGTAACCGGAGTGTTCGACATGAAACCGATCTGGAGCACCCCTCTGACATGGCTTTTTGTTGTTGTGCTGGCGATTCTGCTCGCCCTGGCAACCCCCCGTGGCGTCGGTACGCTGGGACACCTGCCGCCGACGGTTGGAAAGTCGCTTGCTGACAAAGTGGTACCGGCAGACGACTCCTATCGACCGATAGTGGCTTTGGTGAGTTTTCAGAAGCACCATCGCGAACAGGTCGACGGCTGGGTCGCGGGCCTTGCCTTGCGCCAGAACAAGGAAATTCCATGGGTTCGCATGCCGGTTATCAATGACCCTGGCGACGAGACGCAGCGCATGGCCATACAACAACGGATCCATGCCCGGTACCAGGTCGACCAGGAACTTGCCAGGTTGATGCCGGTGTTCACCGACCGGTCGGCATTCATGCAGGCCACCGGGGTGCTGACCACCGAGCATGCGGTGGTCATGGTCCTCAATCGCAACGGTGAGGTGTTGGCCCGTGTCGTCGGCACCTACGATGAAGACAAGGCGCGCACCGTGCGCGATGCGCTGGGCCTGCAAGACCTCTGATCAGATGTATCCCACCACCGGCCGCGCGACGATTGTTGGTTGCCGCCGCAGGCACGGTGTTGACGCGCATCAAGCTCTGCTTTCCCCAGTGCCTGACCGGTTCGCTGCGGGTTGTTCGCCATAGCTGTTGTCGATTTCGTTGAACACCGCGCTGTCGACGCCGTCGTCCCAAGGCTGGTAGGGTCCGTCGCCGCTGTGTTGTGCCCGGGATGCAGCGACAAAGCCGCCGCTGCGCACGTCAAACACATGAACCTCGCCTTCTTCGATCACATAGTGCCAGCCATGCAGGGCCAGCTTGCCGGCATCCACCTGCTCGCGCACAAACGCCCCCACGTTGCGCACTATGAACAACTCGCCCGGGCCGGTGCCCGTCAGCAGGTAGGGCACCAGGCGCGAGTCCGAGCAGCCGATGAACAGGATGGTCGGATGCTGGCCGTCACGCACCAGATCCTGGAACTGCTGCTGCACGCCCGGAAAAGTATGGTCATGAAAGCGGCGCAGCCGCAGTAGCAGTTCGTCTGGCATGGCGCGGGCTTGGGCGGGGTTCGCGGGGGCGCCGTCAGGCCAATTGCACCGGCAGGCCGGCGCGCTTGAATGGCAACATGCCGTCGAGTCGACC
>JANOTG010000064.1:0-1974 GCA_031416215.1 Betaproteobacteria bacterium | reverse complement strand
TACAGCAAGGCGGTGGGCAAGAATATCGGGCTGGGCCTGCTGCAGGGCGGCATCAAACACATAGGCCAGGAGGTGATCGCCGCCTCGCCGACGCAGGGCAAGCAGTATCGCCTGCGCGTGGTGGACCCGTGTTTTCTGGATGCCGAGGGAGTGCGTTACCGTGGCTGAAATTGCATCCGCCAACGGCGCAGCAGGGCGGCTGATGCGCAGTCCGTTCGAAGGCCATGCGCCGTTTGAAAAACCTTCGCGTGACGGCACGGTGAAAGTGCAACTGCGTGCCGAAACCCTGTCCAGCGTGGTACAGATCAGCACCTGGCATGCTGGTCTCGATGCGTTGGTCCCTGCCCTGGGCGCTGCCGTCTCGGGCACGCCCCCAGCCGACTCTGGCCACACCGTACAGACGCCAGCCGGTCTGCTCATGCGCACCGGCCCGCAAGAGTTCCTGCTGGTGTCAGAGCAGCAACAGCTGGCGGAACTGCGCCGCCACGTGCTTGCCGATATCGGCTCGGTGACCGACCTCAGCCATGCCCGCTGCCGTATCCGCATCGAGGGTGAACGCTGCGTGGATACGCTGGCCAAACTGTTTGCACTCGATTTGCGCACGTCGGCGTTTCCGCTTGCGCAATGCCGCATGACAGGCCACCACCATGTGCCGTGCCTTCTTCATCGGCTGCAAGCCAGCCAATTCGATGTCTATGTGTTCACGACCTACGCGCATGACCAGCTGGCAACGGTGATTGACGCGGCGTTGGAGTACGGTGTGGCACTGCACTGATGTCTTGAGGTCCCGGCATGCAGCAATGGGACTTCATCATCATCGGCGCCGGCTCCGCAGGATGTGTGCTGGCCAACCGCCTGTCGGCCGATGGCGGCTGCACGGTATTGGTGCTGGAGGCGGGCGGCACCGACCAACGGCCGTCGGTGCGGGTGCCGATCGGTTATGCGCTCAGCTACCGGGATCCAGCGGTGAACTGGATGTACCAGACACAACCCGAGCCGGCGCTGGGCGGGCGCAGTTGCTACTGGCCGCGCGGCAAGCTGCTGGGAGGCTCCAGCTCGATCAACGCCATGGCCTATGTGCGGGGGTTGCCGAGTGACTTCGAGCATTGGCGTGATCGGGGCAACCCGGGCTGGGGCTGGCAGGATGTGTTGCCGTTCTTCAAACGCAGCGAAAACCACACCGGCGGCGGCAGCGAATACCACGGAGGCGATGGCGAGTTGCGGGTGAGCGACATGGCGCAACAGGTGCATCCGTTATGTGCGCTGTTTCTGCGCTCCGCAAACCGCCTCGGATTTCCCGATAGCCCCGACTTCAATGGGCCACAGATGGAAGGTGTCGGAATCTACCAGGTCAACACCCGGGGTGGTTGGCGCGAATCCAGTGCCAGTGCCTTTCTGCGCCCGGCGCTGCGGCGAACGAATCTGTCGGTGTTTACCGATAGCCTGGCCACGCGCCTGCTGCTGCAGGGGCGGCGTGTTGTGGGTGTCGAGTACCTGCGTGGTGGCAAGTTGCAGCAGGCGGCTGCGGCAAGGGAGGTCGTGTTGTGTGGTGGGGCCATCAACTCACCGCAGTTGCTGCAACTCTCCGGCATTGGTGATGCGGCGTTGTTGCAGAACCACGGCATCAACGTGGCACACCATGCGCCGATGGTGGGCCGTGGCTTGCAGGACCATCTGCATATCACACATGTCTATCGCGCCACGGTGCCGACCCTGAACGACGATTTGTATCCGTTTGCCGCCAAGGTTCGCGCTGCCGGGCGTTACCTGTTGCGACGCGATGGGCCGCTGTCCATGAGCGTCAACCAGGCCGGCGGTTTTGTGCGCAGTGACCCAGCACAAGACCAAGCCAATATGCAGCTGTATTTCAACCCGGCAAGTTACAGCACCAAGACCTCCGAGCGGCGGCGCACGATGAACACCGACCCGTTCCCCGGCTTCTCGATGTCGGTGCACGCCTGCCGCCCAAGCAGC
>JANOTG010000063.1:0-1984 GCA_031416215.1 Betaproteobacteria bacterium | reverse complement strand
CCCTCCTGGATGAAGGCAATCGTGCCGCCCACCGCCGCTTCGGGCGCCACATGCCCGACCACCATGCCCCAGGTGCCACCAGAAAATCGGCCATCGGTAATCAGTCCCACGCTTTCGCCCAGTCCGGCCCCGATCAGGGCGCCGGTCGGAGCCAGCATCTCCGGCATGCCCGGGCCGCCCTTGGGCCCGAGGTAACGCAGCACCATCACATCGCCGGCGACGATCTTGCCGGCCAGGATGGCCGCCAGCGCGGACTGTTCGTCGTCAAACACACGGGCCGGGCCGGTCATCACCGGCTTTTTCAGGCCGGTGATTTTGGCCACGCAGCCCTCGGGCGACAGGTTGCCCTTGAGGATGGCCAGATGCCCCTGTTGGTACATCGGCTTGTCGATGGCGCGGATCACGTCCTGGTCGGTACGTGGCACATCCGGCACGTCTTTCAGCACTTCGGCAATCGTCTGACCGCTGATGGTGATGCAGTCGCCATGCAGCAAGCCGGCTGCCAGCAGGGTCTTCATGACCTGGGGGATGCCGCCCGCCTTGTGCAGGTCGACCGCCAGGTACTTGCCGCTTGGCTTGAGGTCACACAACACCGGGGTGCGCACACGAATGCGCTCGAAGTCGTCGATCGACCATTCCACCTCGGCGGCGTGGGCGATGGCCAGGAAATGCAGCACGGCGTTGGTCGAGCCGCCGGTGGCCATGACCACGGCGACTGCGTTCTCCAGCGCCTTGCGGGTCACGATGTCGCGCGGCTTGATGTCGCGCTTCACCGCCTCCACCAGTACCCGGGCCGACTCCTTGGCCGAGTTGAGCTTTTCGTCGTGCGGATTGGCCATCGTGGACGAGTAGGGCAAAGATATACCCAATGCCTCGAAGGCGGATGACATGGTATTGGCGGTGTACATGCCGCCGCAGCTGCCGGTGCCGGGTATGGCATGGCGCTCGATTTCCAGCAGATCGGCATCACTCAGGTTACCGGCGGCGTTTCGCCCCACGGCCTCGAAGACACTGACGATGTTGAGGTCCTGCCCCTTGTAGCGCCCGGGCAGGATGGTGCCGCCATAGACGTATATCGCCGGCACGTTGGCCCGCAGCATGCCCATCAGGCCACCCGGCATGTTCTTGTCGCAGCCACCGACCACCACCACACCATCCATCCACTGGCCCTGCACGCAGGTTTCCACACAGTCGGAGATCACCTCGCGGCTTATCAGCGAGTACTTCATGCCCTCCGTGCCCATGGCCATGCCGTCCGAAATGGTGGGTGTGCCGAATATCTGCGCGTTGCCGCCAGCCTCTTCGATTCCGGCAACCGCTGCGTCAGCCAGCTTCTGCAGGCCGCTGTTGCAGGGTGTGATGGTGCTGTGGCCATTCGCGACCCCGATCATGGGTTTCTTGAAATCGCCTTCGGTGTAGCCCATGGCGTAATACATGGAGCGATTCGGTGCGCGCGACTTGCCCTCGGTGATGTTGCGGCTGCGCGGATTGAGGATGATGGGTTTGATGTCCATGGAACAATTCTCAAAAAGGATTGGTAGGGCGAATCACCGCGGTGATTGCGCGATTGCAGGCGATACCAACACAGCATGCCGTGCTGCTCAAGCGAGCCAGTATAGGTTCTGGCGCGTACCGATTTGAAGCGTGGACAAAAGCCCGACCGGTTGTCAACGGCAGCCGGTTGCCGTCAGTCGCAAGCGGGCCAGCAGCGGCTCCATGGTCTGGGCCTGGGCGCGCAAACGGCAGGCCAGCCGTGTGGCATCAGCCTGGGCCAAAGACGGCACTGCCAGTGCCAGGCTGAGCGAAGCCACCGCCGTGCCAGCAGGTGAGAGCACAGGAACACTGACGGCGGCAATGAGTCGACACCGCTGCGTATTTTCAAGAACAATGTGCCACAGAGTTCTTTTGCCAATGCCGCGAGACCGGTTGCGGCCAGCTGGTCAAGGTCAAAAAAGGGCCGGGCGGCCAGACCGAGCTCGTACGC
>JANOTG010000062.1:0-5063 GCA_031416215.1 Betaproteobacteria bacterium | reverse complement strand
GGAGATTTTCCGACCGCTTGCCGCGTACCGCCAGGCGGTCTATGGCCTGCTGCTGGTGGTGGTGATGGCGTTTCTCCCCTTTGGCGTCTACGACACCATCGTCATGAAGTTGCACAACCGGCGGCTTGCACGCGCCGGCATGCTGCCTGCAAAGGCCAAGGCATGAACCACCGCATGAAGATCGTGTCGGCGCCCTATGCGAAGTCCTGCCGGGTGGGGTTGGCGCCATGAGTTCATTGGTGCTCAAGGGCGTTGGCAAACGTTTTGGCGGGCTGCAGGCGGTCGCACCGTTCGACATGGAGATCGCGCGCGGCAAGATCACCGGGCTGATCGGACCCAACGGCGCGGGCAAGACCACGGTGGTCAACCTCATTACCGGCGTCTACAAACTCACCCAGGGCAGCATCCATTTCGGCAATATCGACCTGACCGAGGCGCCCCGCCACGAAGTTGCACGTGCCGGCCTGGCCCGCACCTACCAGACGATCCGTCTGCTCCCGGATGCCACTGTGGTTGCCAACGTGATGATCGGCATGTACCGGCACCAGCGGTCTTCGCTGTTGTCCCAGCTGTTTGGCTTGCCATCGTCTCGCGCCGAGACCAGGCGTTTTCGCGACGAGGTGTTCAGCCTGCTGGACCGGTTTGGCATGACGCGTTATGCCGAGTATCCGGCGGGTGCGTTGTCGTATGGCGACCAGCGACGGGTGGAGATGATGCGTGCGCTGGCGCTCAAGCCCGAGGTGCTGCTGCTCGACGAACCGGTGGCTGGCATCAACGAGGTGGAGGCTGCAAAGCTGGGAGAGATTTTCCGCAAGCTGGCCACCGAAGGGCAGGGCATGGCGGTGCTCCTGATCGAGCACAACATGCGTTTTGTGACCAACCTGTGTGATTATGTGTATGTGCTCGATGGTGGCGAATTGATCGCCCAGGGCAGCGCAGCGCAGGTCATCAGCAACCCGGTTGTCATCAAGGCGTACCTTGGGGATGACGACCATGCTTGAAATCACCGACCTGCGCGCGGGATACGCCGGCAACGAGGTTCTGCATGGCGTGTCCATCACGGTGGCCCAGGGCGAGATGGTGGCCATCATCGGCCCCAACGGCGCCGGCAAGTCCACCCTGCTCAATTGCATCAGCGGCCTGCTCGGCGTGACCGGTGGCAGCATCAAGCTCGAAGGGCGCGACATCACCAGTGAGGCGGCGTATCGCATATCGCGCAGCGGCCTGCTGCAGGTGCCCGAGGGGCGTCAGATCCTGGGCGATCTCACGGTGCTGGAAAACCTGCAACTCGGCGCCACCGCCCTGCACAAGCGCAAGCCCACACACGATCTGCGCCGGGTCTACGCCTTGTTTCCGATCCTGGAGGAGCGCAACCAGCAGCGCGCCGGTTCGTTATCCGGTGGCCAGCAACAGATGTTGGCAATTGGGCGTGCCCTGATGGGTGGGCCGCGCATGTTGTTGCTGGACGAGCCCAGCCTGGGGTTGTCGCCCTTGTTGGCGATGCAGGTGCTGTCGGCCCTGCGCGAGCTCAACAAGGAAGGCCTGACCATCCTACTGGTGGAACAGAACGCCCGTGCGGCGTTGCGCTCGACCAAACACGCCTATGTGATGGAGCAGGGCAGGATCGTGCACCAGGGCGCGAGCAGCGTGCTGGCGCAGGACCCGGACGTGATCTCGCACTACCTCGGGCAGGGTGGCAGCAAACCCGCACAGTCAGAGGTCGACATGTCTGGCAAACCGTAGGCGAAAGAGATGAGCGACAGTCCCATCAGGCAACAGGTATTGCAGGCGGTGCACGCGCTTGCCGCCTGCGGATTGGGCCCGAACATCGGTGGCCATGTGTCGGTGCGGGTACCGGGTGAGCGCTTGTTTCATATCAATGTCTTCGACCGCTCGTTCGAAGAGATGCGACTGCAGGACATCGCTTTGCTCGATTTCGATGGCAATGTGGTGCAGTGTGAATCACACGTGAGCCTGGGCCAGAGCTTCCACCATGGCATCTACCAGCAACGTGCCGACGTCAACGCCATCGTGCACACGCATGGTTTTTGGGCCACGTCGCAGGCGGCGTTTGGCCGGCCGTTGCGCAACCTGCACAACCTGGCAACATACTTTGACGGCCGCACCTGTGTCAGTCCGGATGACAACTTCGCCAGCATCGGGCCGGCCCTGCGTGCGCGCGACATTGCCATCGTCATTCCCTGGCACGGCGCGATCACCCTGGGAGCCGACCTGGCTACGGCTGCGGCGCTGCATGTGACCTTCGACTATGCGGCCCGCATGGATGTGACGCTGCCGGAACATGCGCCGCAGATGCCACCGCAGATGGTGGCCGAGGTCCAGTCCGTTCTCGGCCGCGCCAATTATCTGGCGGTCACATGGGACTTGATGTGCCGCAAGGCCGAGGCCAATTTTGATGGCCAGCGTGTCAATCCCGGCTTGCCGAATTAGCTGACAAGCAGCATAGTTACCACCCCAGCAAAGGAGATCCATCATGGCAGCAGTCAAGGAACGCAAAGTGGCACCGGGCGCCAAGGCGCCGGTGAAGGCAGCAAGTTTGCCCAAGGCCAAGAAGCAGTTCGAAGCACACCCGGTTTCATTCCTGGTGGGCTCGGAGATCACCGGCGTCGACCTCAAGCACAGTGAGGACTTGTCGGACCAGAGTATTCGTGACATGTGGCGCCTGCTGGGTGAACGCGGCATCCTGCTGTTTCGCGGCCAGGGCCTGAACCACGACCAGCATCTGGCTTTCACGCGGCGCTTTGGCCCGCTGGCGTTGACTGGATTGACCAGCCGGTATGCACCACCCGGCTACCCGGACATCTTTACCGTCACCAATATCCGCACCAACGGCGCGCGCTCGGAAACCGAGAATGCGGCACAGCAGTGGCATACCGACCAGACCTTCCTGAAAGTCCCGGCGCGTGCCTCCATGCTGCGCTGCGAGTTGGCACCGCAGTGTGGCGGCGACACCATGTGGGCCAACATGTACGCGGTATACGACGACCTGTCGGACGGCCTCAAGGCGACGCTGGAGTCTCTGCAGGCTTTCCACAGCCTGTTCGGTACCCGCTCCAAGGTGATGGCAGGGCGCAAGCAGCTCAGTGCCGAAGAGCTGGCACGGGTCGAGGGCGCCATGCAGCCGGTGGTCCTCAAGCACCCCGATACCGGTCGCCGGGCGCTGTACATCAACGAGCAATGTGTCGACCATTTCGACGGCTGGACGATTGAGGAGAGCAAGCCGCTGCTCGAGTACCTGTACAACCTGAATTGGATGCCGAAATACACATACCGGCATCGCTGGCAGCCGGGCGACATCGTGTTCTGGGACAACCGCTGCACGCAGCACTATGCGCCGCTGGACTATGACTTTGCGCACCGCGACGAGGTGCACAACCGCCGGCTGATGTTCCGCTCGACGCTGGCCTGAGCTTCGTTGCCGCTGCCGCATGTCCGCGACGACCGCCGCCGCCGCGCCTGCCGTGGTCACATTGCAGGGGTTTGAAGCCAAACCCCTGTCGTGGCGTACCGGCTCCGAAGTGTTTGGCTTGGACGCGCGACGCAGCGACGCCATACCGCAAAGCACCATCGACGCGGTGTGGCAGCTGCTGGGTGAACGCGGCATCCTGTTGTTTCGCAACCAGCATCTGGACCACGACCAGCACCTGGCCTTTACCCGCCGCTTCGGGCCATTGGCCAAGACCGGGCTGCTGGGGCGCCATGCTCCCGAGGGTTACCCCGATCTGTTTCGTGTTACCAACATCAAGTCCGACGGCAAACGGTCCGAGACCGAAAACGCGGCGCAGCAATGGCATTCGGACCAGTCGTTTCTGCCGGTGCCGGCGCGCGCGTCGTTGCTGCGGTGTGTCCATGCGCCGCAATTTGGCGGCGACACCATGTTCGCCAACATGGTCCAGGCCTACGACGCGCTGTCGGACGGTTTCAGGGCCATGCTCGAGCCTTTGCGCGCCGTGCACACCCTGTTCAGCACCCGTACCCAGCGGGTGACCGGTCGCAGGCCATTCTCCAGCGTGACGCCGGAGGAAATCGAGCAAATGAAGGGCCATGCCCATCCGGTGATCCGCACCCATTCGGATACCGGCCGCAAGACCCTGTACCTGAGCGAGCAGATGGTGGACCATTTCGAGGGCTGGAGCGTGGAGGACAGCACCCCGCTGCTCGAATATCTGTTTGCGTTGTCGGTGCGCCCGGCCCACACCTACCGGCATCGCTGGCAGCCGGGTGACATGGTGATGTGGGACAACCGCTGCACCATGCATTTCGCGCCCATCGACTACGATTTCGCGGCACTCGACCTGCCCGAAAACCGTCGCTTGATGTTTCGCAGTACGCTGGCTTGAGCCACCGCCTTTTCGGAGTTTTCCATGTTTGAAGGCTTTACCCGCGGCCAGATGCAGGTTGGCGACGTCACTGTCAACCATGTGCGGGGTGGTACGGGCGACCCGGTCCTGCTGCTGCATGGTTATCCGCAGAATCTGAGCGAGTGGGCGCTGCTGGCTCCACTGCTGTGTGCGACCCACACCGTGGTGTGTGCCGATTTGCGCGGCTATGGTGACTCGTCCAAGCCGGTGGGCCTGCCGGACCACAGCAACTACAGCTTTCGTGCCATGGCCGCGGACCAGGTGGGGTTGATGAAGTCGCTCGGGCACCAGCGTTTCCATGTGGTCGGTCATGACCGGGGTGGCCGCGTTGCGCACCGTATGGCGCTGGACTGGCCGGCCGAGGTGCGCTCGTTGACCGTGTTGGACCTGGTGCCGACCCATGCGCTGTACCACCAGACCAACAAGAAGATTGCTTCCACCTATTGGCAGTGGTACTTCCTTCCGCTGCCCACACCTTACCCCGAGCGGCTGATTGGCGCCGACCCTGATTTCTATTTCGAAAACTGCCTTGTCAGTACCGGCGGCAAGAGCCTGGACCGCTTCGACCCGGACATGCTGGCCGAATACCGGCGCTGCTGGCGCAATCCGGCCATGATCCACGCTTCGTGCTGCGATTACCGGGCCGGCTCCAGTATCGACCTGGAGCACGACGAGGCCGAC
>JANOTG010000061.1:0-2734 GCA_031416215.1 Betaproteobacteria bacterium | reverse complement strand
AGCCCTGGCAGCCTACCGCGAGAGCTTGCAGCTGCGCCGCCAACTGCGCCAGTCGCTGGGCGACAGCCCGCAGGTGCTACGTGACCTGTCAGTCTCTTTGAACAACGTCGGTGCTGCTGAAGACGCCGCCGGGCGCGCCAGTGAGGCCCTGGCCGCTTACCGCGAGAGCCTGCAGCTGCGCCGCCAACTGCGCCAGTCGCTGGGCGACAGCCCGCAGGTGCTGGATGATTTGGCGGTTTCTTTGGAGCGCATCGCCCAATTGGGCGGTGATGACCCACAAGCCCAACACGCAGCGGTTGACGAGGCCATAACGCTACGGGAAAGGCTGGTCGCGGTGACCCAGCGTTCGGTTTACCACTCCAGGCGCTTGCAAACCGCGCAGGCGCTGTCACGCCACTTGGGCCAGGGCACTACCGAGCCGCTGCCCCTGCCACCCGCTCCCGCGACAACCGGTTGAGCAACCACAACAGCCCCAGCGCTGCGATGGTGAGCCCCAGCACCAGGGCGATCCAGAAGCCCTGCGCTGCCATCGGCTCCACCGGCCGCCAGGGCAACCAGGCCGGTGCCAGCCCCAGCACACAACCCAGCGGCAGGCACAGGCCCCAAAACGCGGTCAGGTGAATCACCATCGGCGCCCGCGTCACCTTGTAGGCGCGAATGGCGCAGCTGGTGGCGACCTGCAGCGCATCGGGTAGCTGGAACAGGGCGGCATACACCAGCAGGTGGGCAGCGAGTGCCGCCACGGCAGCGTCGTTCGTGTAGGCCCAGGCGATCTGTGTATTGAGCAGGGCAATCAGCAGCGCCGAGGCCGTCGCCACCAGGAACGCCATGCCGACACCGACCCAGGCCCGAAAACGCGCCAGGTCCGGGTGGGCGGCGCCCAGCGCCTGGCCAACGCGGGTCAACAGCGCTATGCCCAGGCTCATCGGCACCATGAACACCAGCGACGCAAAATTCAGCGCGATGTGGTGCGCCGCCACCTGGGTGGTGCCAAAACCGGCCACGAGCAGGGCGATCAGGCTGAAGGCGCTGGTCTCGGCAAAGTAGGTCACGCCAATCGGCAGACCGAGTCGCAACAGGGTTCGAATCTCGCTCCAGCGTGCCGGCTCGAAACGGGTCAGCGGCTGTGTCGAACGGTAGGCCGGCGCACTTCGTACCCACCAGATGATGGCCAGCAGGTCGAACCAGATGCACAACACAGTGGACCAGGCGCAGCCCAGGCCGCCCAGACGCGGGAATCCCAGGTTGCCAAACACCAGCAACCAGTTGATGAACACGTTGAGCGCCAGCGCCAGCAGGGCAATCACCATCATCGGCTTGGTCTGGTTGATGCTGGCGCTGTAGCCATACAGCACGCGGTAACAACAAAACGCCGGCAGGGCCAGGCTGATCACCAGCACAAACTGCTTTGCCAGGTCGCGCACCACCGGCTCGATGCGCATGACATCGAACACCTGCGCCGCCGCATTGGCGACCAGCATCGCCAGCAGGCCCACACCGAGCGCATTCCACAGCGCCTGGCGCACCACGCCAGGAATCTGTCCCAGCGTGCCCGCTCCGACATGTTGCGACACGATGGGGTTGACCGCCATCAGCAGCCCCATGATCGTGACGATCACGATGTGCCAGATCGACACCCCCAGCGACACGCCAGCCAGGTCCTGCGCCGACACATGCCCGGCCATGGCCACATCGGCCACGCTCATGCCGATGGTGGCGAGCTGGCCGATCAGGATCGGCCACGCCAGCTGCCACAGGGCAAAGGCTTCGGTTCGGACGGCGGGGGAGTAGAGGCGGCGCAAGGAAGACAGACCCAGGTGCGGGAGACGGAGGGCGCATTGTCCCCCAGGCATGGCTGGGCTACAGTCAGTGCATGCAAGTTGTACCCCAGGATGCGCCCTGCGGCGCCGTCATCCATGGCCTGAACCTGTCGCGCCCCATCGATGCCGCGTTGTCGACCGAGATTCGCACGCTGTGGCTGAAACACCTGGTGCTGGCATTCAGCGGCCAGGCCATGTCGCTGGACGATCTGGAGCGTTTTGCCCTGGACATCGGCCCGTTTGGCGAAGATCCGTATTTTCGTGCCGTGCCCGGTCACCCGCATGTGGCCCAGGTGCGCCGGGATGCCGCCGAGACCAGCACGCTGTTTGCCGACAATTGGCACTCGGACTGGAGTTTCCTGGCGCAACCACCCGCCGCCACGCTGCTGTATGGTGACGTGATTCCACCCACCGGCGGCGACACCCTGTTTGCCAACCAGTACGACGCCTGGCAGGCGTTGCCGACGACACTGAAGAAGAGTCTGCATGGCGCCATGGGTGTGCACTCGGCACGCCGAGGCTACGCGGCGACGGGCAGGTACGGCGCCAAGGACAAGGGCCGCTCCATGGCCATCGTCTACTCCGACAGCGCGCTGGCGACCCAGTTGCAGCCAGTCGCGCGGGTCCATCCCGAGACCGGGCGCACCGCCTTGTATGTCAGCCCGGGCTACACCATCGGCATCGACGGCATGCCGGATGACGAGGCAGGCGACTTGCTGGCACAACTTTTTGCGCACCAGGCGCGCGAGGAATTCGTCTACCGGCATCGCTGGTCACAGGGCATGTTGCTGTTGTGGGACAACCGCTGCCTGGTACACGCGGCCACAGGGGGATACCAGGGACACGACAGGCTGCTGCACCGTATTACCGTCGGCGAGCGCGCGCCCCGGTGAACATCCGATATTTCCTGCAAC
>JANOTG010000060.1:0-20428 GCA_031416215.1 Betaproteobacteria bacterium | reverse complement strand
CTGCGCTGGGCCGGGCCCGGATTCGGCTTTTTCGGCTTCGGCCTGACACTCTATTTCGCCGCCCAGGGCTCGGGCAAGATCCTCGGGCCGGTGCTGGCGTCCACTGTGCGTCTGGTCGTCGTAGCGGGAGTCGGCGCCTGGTTGATCACTTGGATCGCACAGCCCTGGCCGCTGTTCGCGCTGGTCGGTGCTGCCATGGTGGTGTATGGCCTGGCCAATGCGGTGGCCGTGGGGTTAACCCGATGGGACTCCGGCTGACATCCCCTTGAGCCTGTTCAGGCTTGCGTGTTATGCTCATTTTCGACCACCACAAAGAGGAGACAGAAATGGCCCAACGCGCACTTTTTTCGCTGGTGCTCACAGCAGCCCTGGCCCTGTCATCGGCGGCCCATGCACAGCCTGCAGTGCCCAAGGGCGATGCAGAGGCCGCGGCGTTTCGTGACGGATTCATTTCCGGCAAGCTGACCTGGAACGATGTTCTTGCCCGCGCCAAGAAGGAAGGCAAGGTCAACTGGTTCTACTGGGGTGGCGACGAAGTGCTCAATGGCTGGGTGGATCGTTTCGTGGCGCCGGAACTGGCCAAGCTCGGTGTGACGCTAAAGTCGTCGCGCATCCCGAACACGCGTGACGCGGTCGATCTGGTGATCGCCGACAACTCGGCCGGGCGCGGCGTCGGCCAGGGCACCGTGGATGCGATCTGGATCAACGGCGCCAACACCCTGACGCTGGGTGAACAAGGTGCGCTGTTTGGCGCCTTCGCACCCAAGCTGCCGAACGCGAAGTATTTCGATTTTGATGCAAGCAGCGCGGGCTCGCGACTCAACCTGTTCGATCTCGGTTACCCCACCGGCGGACGCCTGATGCCCTGGGGCTCCCAGCAGTATGTCTGCTACATCGACAGCGCACGCCTGCCGCCTGCCAAGGCGCCCGGCGAGTTCAAGGATCTGGAGCCCTACCTGCGCGCCAACCCGGGTCGTTTTGCCTACATCAAGCCGCCCCATTTCAATGGCAACACCTTTGTCGAGACCGTTCTCTACGCTACCAACCCGGATGGCGCCAAGCCGTTCCAGAAAGACCGCAAGGACTTCACGGCGGCGGAATTCACCAAGCTGGTGACACCCGGTTTCGAGTACCTGCGACGCATCGAGCCCTTCCTGCTCGGCGGTGGCGGCAAGGACGGCCAACGCGGCGCACCGATCTATCCCGAGAACCCGGCAGCCAACTGGCGCCGTTTCGCCGACGGCGAGGTCGACATGGGTTGCGGCTTCGGCCTGTTTGGCGTCACTGTGCGGGTCGGCAACGGCACGTTCCCGGCGACAGCCCAGACCCGCGCCTTCCCCAAGGGCGGCATGATCCTGAACAAGAACTTCATCGGCATACCGAACAACACACCCAATCCCGCCGCCGCCCTGGTGCTGGCCAACCTGTTGTCCTCGCCCGATGCGCAAATATCCAAATTGGCCGCCATCGGCAATCCACTCGGGCTCGACCTGGCCCGCCTGGAGCCGGCAAACCGCGACAAGGCACTCGCTGCGGCGCCGAAACTCGTCGGCACGACACTGGCGGAATTGGGCGCGTCGGGCGTGCCTGACTTCAATGCCTCCCTGGTACAGCTGATCGAGCGCATCTGGGCCGACTACATCGAACGCCAGTCGACCAAGCCGCTGTCGGAAATCGTCGCGGCGGCATTCGCGGCCAAGTAGCCCATCGCGCAGCCGGGACGGCACGATGACGGCCACGGCATCATCCAGCCCGGCGCAGGAGCGCCGGACATGGGCGCAGCGGCTGTATGTTCCGCTGATGCTGTCGCCGGCCATCGGCGTGCTGTTGGTGCTTTATGTCGGCGCCCTGATCTTTGCCGGACTGCAGAGTTTTGGTTACGCGCCGCTCTACGGCATCAACAAGTTTCCGACCCTGGAGTACTACAGCGCATTGTTCTCCACCGACGGTTTCTGGTGGTCGCTTTTCTATACCTTCTATTACGCACTCGTCCCGACCGTCATCGCGACCACGCTGGGTATCTACCTGGCCCTGATCCTGCAAAAACGCTTCAAGGGTTCGCGCACCTTCAGACTGCTGTACAAGCTGCCGCTGATGGTGCCATATCTGGTCGGCATCGGTTTGGCCATTGTCCTGTTTTCCAATGGTGGCATCATCGCGCGCCTGTGTTATGCACTCGGCCTGATCCAGTCGACCGGCGATTTTCCGCGCCTGATCGCCTCCTATGGCGGCTGGGCCATCATGTGGGTCTACATCTGGAAACAGTTGCCGTTCACCACCATGGTGGTGTTTTCGGTGCTGATCAGTCTGGGGCGGGACACGGAGGAGGCCGCACGCATGCTCGGCGCCAATCGCAAGCAGGTGTTCTGGCAGGTCACGCTGCCGCAGATCATGCCCGGCGTGGTATCGGCGTCGCTGATCGTGTTTGCCTTCAATTTCGGATCGTTCGAGGCTCCGATGATTCTCGGTGCCAGTTATCCGAACACGCTGTCGGTGGAAGCCTGGCGTGCGTTTGACGACGCCAACTATTCGCGTCGCCTGGGCGCCATGGCGATCGTGATGGTTGTGGCATTGATCTCCAGTGCCATCCTGCTGGCCTATATCACCCTGTACCGCCGCTTCGAGCGCAGCCGGGGGCGGGTATGAAGCCGGCGGCAGCGCGCGACATCGACATTCCGTCGCCATTCCAGCGCTTTTACCTGCTGTTTGTCGTGCTGGTGGCGGTCGGGCCCTTCATCCCGCTGTTGATCGCGTCGTTCTCGTTTCGCTGGACCTGGCCCAACGTGTTGCCCACCGTCTGGTGGTGGACTGCTCGCGACACCGTCACCAACCCGATCGCCTGGGACTACGTGTTCTCCCCGGAGTCCCACGTGTGGATCGCAACCCGCAACACGCTGGTGATTGCCTCCTCCGTCACCCTGCTGTGCCTGCTGGTGTCGCTGCCGGCCGCCCGGGTGATTGCACGGGAAAAGTTTCGCGGCAAGGAATGGGTCGAGTTTTTCCTGATCACGCCGCTGATCGTGCCCGAGATCGCGGTCGGCCTGGGCATCCTGGTCATCTTCCTGCATCTCGGGCTGGCTGGCAGTTTCTTTGGCGTCATCGTCGCCCTGCTCATCCCCACCATCCCCTACATGGTGCGCATCCTGACGTCGGTGTTCCAGGGTTTGAGCCGCGATTTTGAAGAGCAGGCGCAGATGCTGGGTGCCAAGCCCTGGCAGGTGCTGTGGCATGTCACCATGCCGATGATCATGCCCGGCGTACTGGGCGGCTGCCTGTTCGCCTTCCTGATTTCGTCCAATGTCTTCTTGCTGACCTTCTTCATCGGGCGCGGCAGCATCGAGACCCTGCCGACGCTGCTGTTCTCGCGTGTCAGCGGCGGCGGCTCACTCGATGCGATTTCGGCCGGTATCGCCCTGGTCGTGTCGCTGCCCGGCCTGGTACTGCTGGTCATCACCGAACGCTTCATCAAGGATGAAGTGTTTGCCATTGGCGTCAAATAGGCGCCCTGCCCGACCATGAAATTCGGCGTGCACCTTGCCCTGTGGGCCAGACAATGGGACGACGACGTCATCCCGTACGCCGAGCTTGCGGCGGACCTGGGGTTTGACGGCGTCGAGTTGTCTTTGCTGGGAATGACCAGCGACCGTATCCGCACCATCCGGCAAGCGGTCGAGCGCCGCGGCCTGCAGATCACCTGCACCACCGGTCTGGGAGTACAAGCAGACATCTCCAGCCTGGATCCGGCGTGCCGCGCTGCCGGCCTGGACTACCTGGTGCAGTCCGTGCGCACCTCGGCGGCCCTTGGCAGCCGTTTGCTCACGGGAGTCCTGTATGCGCCGTGGAACGTGCGGGTACAGGAACACCGCGCCGCGCGCTGGGCCCACGCAGTCGACGGCCTGCGCCAGGTGGCCCGGGTGGCGGCGCTGGAGGGTGTGGCGCTGGGGCTGGAGGCGATCAACCGCTTCGAGACCGATCTGTTGAATACCGCAGCGCAGGCCACCCGCATGTGCCAGGAGATCGACAACCCGGCAGTGGGCGTGCTGCTCGACACCTTTCACATGAACATGGAAGAAAAGCAGGTTGGCGAGGCCATACGCGCCACCGGACGGCACCTGGTGCATTTCCACTGCGACGAGAACGACCGCGGTGTGCCCGGCTCCGGGCATATCGCATGGGACGAAGTCTTCGAGGCCTTGAAGGGCATCAGGTACGACGGCTGGCTGACGCTGGAGATGTTTGTCGCCGCCGACCTCGCGGTGAGCGGCGACCTGGCGATCTG
Source organism: Betaproteobacteria bacterium (assembly GCA_031416215.1). Classification (GTDB taxonomy): domain Bacteria; phylum Pseudomonadota; class Gammaproteobacteria; order Burkholderiales; family Burkholderiaceae_C; genus CAISIP01. The sequence continues at coordinate 16,149 of JANOTG010000060.1, read as the reverse complement.
GCGCCAGATCGAGCCCGACCCCCTCGAGGCGGCACGCCAGGGCCTGGCCTTTCTTCGAAGCCGTGTGCCGTGAGCTTGCGCAACGCCCTGTTGGCTCTTTCAAGCCGCTTCGCCGCCGCGGAAGAACACCTGAACCGGCTCGATGCCGCTACCGGCGATGGTGACCACGGCAGCACCATGGTGCGCGGCATGGCAGCCGTGGCAGCCGCTGTGCAGGCCCTGCCGCCAGCCAGCACGGAGCGGGCGCTGCTGGCGGGCGCGGGCGAGGCCTTTCTCTCCAGTGCCGGCGGCGCGTCCGGAGCCCTGTTCGGCAGCCTGCTGCTGGAGTTTGCGCACCATGACGACTGGCCGGCTCGTGTCGAGCATGGCGCACAACGCGTCGCGGCGCGCGGCAAGGCCCGCGCCGGCGACAAGAGCATGCTCGACGCCCTGCTTCCGGCAGCTGCCGCACTGACGTCGGGAAAACTGGCCGACGCGGCGCGCGCGGCAGCCGACGGAGCGCAGGCCACGGTCCCGATGGTTGCCCAGCGCGGCCGTGCCCGGTATGTCGAACATGCCGGTGTCGGGCATATCGATCCGGGCGCGGTGTCGGTTGCGCTCCTGCTGGAAACCCTGGCGGAGTACGGCGCATGAAGAAGCTGATCAACACGGTCGACGGCATCGTGGAGGACATGATTGGCGGCTATGTGGCGGCGTATGGCGACATCGTGGACCGACTGCCGGGCAAGACGGTGGTGGTGCGGCGCCAGCGCAAGGACCGTGGCAAGGTGGGTTTGGTGATAGGCAACGGCTCCGGCCACGAACCCATTGCCATGGGCTGGGTCGGGCGCGGCATGCTGGACGCCAACGCCCTGGGCCCGATCTTCACGGCGCCGCCACCGGCCTTGATCGTGCAGGCGCTGCGCGCCGCAGACAACGGCGCCGGCGTCATCCTGCTCATCTCGCACCACGCGGGTGATCTGATGAACGGCGAGATGGCGGTCGAACTGGCGCGCGCCGAGGGCCTGCAGGTGGAAGCACTGGTGATGTACGACGACATCGCCTCGGCGCCGCGCGGGCGCGAGGCGGAGCGGCGCGGCGCACCGGGAACCATGTTCATCTACAAATTACTGGGTGCGCGGGCGGAAGAGGGTGCCCCGCTGGCCGAACTGATGGAACTCGGCCAGCGCGTGCGCGACGCCACGCGCACGTTGGCCGTGGCCTTGTCGCCGGGCGTGTCACCGGTCAGTGGCGCCCGGATTTTCGAACTGCCGGACGACGAGATTTTCATTGGCATGGGTGTCCATGGCGAGGCTGGCATGGGCCGCGGCACGATGGCTTCGGCCAACGACATCGTGGCCGTGATGGCCGACGCATTGCTGGTCGACCTGCCGTTTTGCTCCGGCGACGAGGTCCTGGCCTTCGTCAACGGCAGCGGTGGCACCACGCTGCTGGAACTGTTGATTGTGTATGGCGCACTGGCCCGGATATTGGAACAGCGGGGAATACGCGCCTTCCACCCGCTGGTGGGCGAGTATGTGACGACCCAGGAGAGCCAGGGCATGTCGATTTCGCTGTGCCGGAGCGACGCCGAAATGCGCCGTCTCTGGCTGGCGCCGGCCGTGGTCGCTTTCTTCGCCGACCGGGGCCGGGCGTGAAGACCGGGCATCTCGCGGCCTGCCTGACCCCTGCCGGGCGCATCAACGGACTGGCCATCGACCACGGCCGCTCCCTCGACGCCGCCATCCAGACTGCCCGCGGCGGTCAGGCGCTGGAGGGCGACGCATTGCAGTTCAAGCAAAACGTGGCCAGTGTGCTGGGACCACACGCGTCGCTGACCCTGGTCGATCCGGCCTGTGGACCGGTGATTGCACAGAGCCCGGGCTGCCCGCCCTGCCTGATATTCGGCTATGAGCAGGACGTCTACAGCAAGGACGTCGCCACGCTGGTACCCGACATGCCACCGGACTGGAGTGTACGACGCCTGGCAGCAATTGGCGCACGGGCCATCAAGCTCTACCTGCCGTTCGACCCCGAATTGGCGCCGACGCTGGACCGGCAACGCAAGGTCATGGTGGAGCGCGTTGGCGCCGAATGTGCCGCCATCGGCCTGCCATTTTTTCTCGAACCGGTGACCTGCACCAGCGATCCGGCGCAGCAGCCGCTTGACGTGTTGCGTGCCGTGCAGGAGTTCAGCCAGAGCCACTACCAGGTCGATGTTCTGAAAATCGAACTGCCGGTGCAGCCGCGACTGATCGGGCAATGTTACTCGCGCGCGCAGGCGGCCGAGGCCCTGCAGCGGGTCTCCGACGCGACCAGCCTGCCACTGGTCTACCTCAGCGGCGGTGTTCCGTTCGACGCACTGGTCGACGGCCTGGAGTTCGCCGCTGCGTCGGGCGCACGCTTCAACGGCGTGTTATGCGGCCGCTCCCTCTGGAATGGTGGCATCCCGGTATTTGCCCGTCAGGGTGTCGCCGGCCTGCAGGACTGGCTGCGGCAGCAGGCACTGCCCATGCTGCAGCGCCTCGGGCGGTTGGTCGACACACAGGGTGCTGCTTTACTGCAAGAATCGACCCTGTAATGACCATGGAACCAGCACCACCGATGCGCACCGCTGCGGCTGATCGCATGCGTCCAATGCAGTATCCGACTGCGGAGCGGCGCCATGCTTGAACTGCGCGCATTGACGAAGCGCTTTGAGGACTCGACTGCTGTCAAGGGGCTCAACCTCAAAGTCCCCACGGGCACGCTGGTAGCGCTGCTGGGCCCCTCGGGCTGCGGCAAGACCACCACGCTGCGCATGATCGCCGGCCTGACCGCGCCCACCAGCGGCGAGGTCAGCGTCAACGGCGTCGACATCGCGCCGGTAGCGCCGGAAGACCGCAACATTGGCATGGTGTTTCAGCGCTACGTCTTGTTCCCCCATATGAACGTCGAACGCAACGTCGGCTTCGGGCTGCGGGTGCGCGGTGTCGCCGCCGCAGACATCGCGCGACGCACGGCGGAGATCCTGGAGGTGGTGCAGTTGACCGGGTTCGAGAAACGCTTCCCGAGCCAGCTCTCCGGGGGCCAGCAGCAACGGGTGGCCATCGCGCGCACGCTGATCACACAGCCGCAACTGCTGCTGATGGATGAGCCACTGTCCAACCTCGACGCCAAGCTGCGCGAGGAGATGCGCGTTTTTATCCGTCAGGTGCAACGGCGTCTGGGCATCACCACGGTGTTCGTCACCCATGACCAGGTCGAGGCGATGGAACTCGCCGATGTGGTCGGCGTGATGTTTCGCGGTGAGCTGATCCAGTTCGACGCGCCCGAAGCGCTGTTTGCCAAACCGCGCACGCGTGAGCTGGCCGAGTTTCTGGGTGCCATGAACTTCTTCGATGGCACGATTCAACAGACCCCGGGAGGTGCTGTGCTGCGCACCGCGCTGGGTGAACTGGTGCTCGATCCCGCCTGCGCAAGCCGCGCCGGCGCCGCTGTCACGGCCACCATTCGCCCGGAACATGTCGCGATGCGTGCCGCCGGCTCAAACGCGCGGACCAACGAGGTCACCGGGACCATCAGCCGGCGCGTGTTTTTCGGTGGCTCGCTGGCCTACGACGTGCAGGTCGGCGCCAGCACCTTGCGCGTGGAAGAGATGTCGTCGCGCTCATGGAAGGAAGGTGACTCCGTGGCCCTGACACTGGCACCCGAGCATGTTTGGATCTTTCCGGATGCCGCCAGCGGCAGCACAACACCATGATCAAACCCAAAATCGCCTATGTGGGCGCCCATCTGGAGTCCTACCTGGCGCGCGAATCCGCCGTCTTCAGCGAATCTGCCGCCGGCCTGCAGCGCCTTGCCGACGGCCTGGGGTTCGAACTGGTCGTCAGCGCGCCCATCGTCACCGCGGACGAGGCGGTGGCCACGGCCAAGGCGCTGCGAGACCAGGGCGTTGATTTCGTGCTGTTGCAGAGCAGCAGTTTTGCCATGGGCGACGTGGTGGCGCCATTTGCCCAGTCACCGATGTTGCTGGGCCTGTGGGCGCCCAGCGAACCCACCCGTACCGGGCCACCGCTGCTTGGCAACTATGTGTCGATGAACCTCAACGCCGGCATCATGACGCGGTACCTGCATCCGCGCCGGCCGTTCAAGTGGTTCTTCGGCAGCACCGACCACGTGTGGTTCGCTCCGCGTCTGGCGGTCACCGTGCAGGCGCTGCGCGCCACCAAGGCCATGGCCAACGCCCGGGTCGGCGTGATCGGCGGTCTGGCACCAACTTTCTTCAACCTGCTGTGTGACGAGCGCCGTGTGCACGAGCGCATCGGCACGCGTTTTCATGAACACGAGATGGCCGAGTTGCTGGACTGCCAGGCGCTGGCGTCTGATGCCGAGGTCGCGGCGGTGGTCGCAGCCATGCACCGGCATGCCGGGGGGCGGGTCGAGGTCAGCACACGCGACATGGAAATCAGCGCCAGGCTGTACATCGCCATGCGCCACATGGCACAAAAGCAGGGTTATTCGGCACTCGCGGTGAGTGACTGGCCGCGCCTGCAGGACACATTGCAGATTCACCCTGGCCTGGCGTTCTCCTGGCTCAATGAGGTGGATGGCATCCCGGTGGCGGCGGAGGGTGATCGCCTGGGTGCCACCTCCATGCTGCTGCTCGATGCGGTCAGCAGCACGAGCTCGATGCTGCTCGACATGATCGATGTCGATCTGCCCGGCGACGCTGCACTGATGTGGCACATGGGAGGCAGCCCCCTTGCACTGGCCGGCCCCGGTGGCGTGAGCATCAAGAACCACCCGACGCTTGGCCGCAAGGCCCCGGGCGGCGTCCGCGCCGGCGCCATTGCCGACTTCATCTTCGCCCCGGGCCCCTGCACCATCACCCGCATCGCCGGTGATGCGCAGGCCCTGGTGATCGTGGAAGGCGACATCGTGGCCGGCCCGAGCGCCGGCTTCGAAGGCAGCCGCGGCTGGGTGACCAACTTTCGCATCAACCAGCAGGCGGCAGGCGTCGCGGACATGATCAACACCGCTCTGGTCGAGGGCCTGGAACACCACTTCGTACTCAGCACCGGCAGCCATGCTGCCGCACTGGCCGAGATTGCGGCCTGGAGCGGCATGAAACCAGTGCAGAGCGTGCCTTATTCGGACGCCATGCAGTTGCCCGTGTCGACCTGAAAAAAAACTGCCTGCGACGGGTGTTCGACCGGGCCTGGCGCCAAAGCCAGGCGCACCCGCTGCCCTGCAGCTGCCTGCGCCTGCAACACGCCCAGAGTCAGATTGTCGGCGCCGTCCATGGCAATCAAGGCAAAACCATCGGTGGCAGCGACTACCCGGCCGGTGCCCGGCAACTCCTGCCACTGAAAGTCCGGTGTGCAACAACGTGCGGGTGCAAACGACACCCGGCCGCAGCCGCCGCAACGGCTGGCCATGGCCCGCCCCTGTGACAAGCCATCGAAGTATGGAGCACGTGCCCCCAGCGGATGCTGGTAGCGAAAGTGCATGTCGATGGCGATCATCACAAAAGGCCCATCACGTGCGCCACCGTGACCGTGGCGACTCCACCATGGGCGTCCGCCAACGCATAACGCGCGGCTCGCGCTGGTTGCAAACCGAATCGCCCGGTCAGAATGCGCGCCAACGCCAGAATCTGCGCCACACCGGTCGCACCTGGTGCCGCACCCTGCCCCAGCAAGCCGCCCGACAGGTTGACCGCCAGCCGGTCGGCCACGCCAAAGCCGAGTTTCCCCAACTGTTCCGGCGCGGCCAGGCCGTAGGCAGCGATGGCCTGCAATTCGGCCCCGCTGTAGGCGTCGTACAACTCCGCCACGTCGATGTCCTGCGGACCGATCCCGGCCATCGCAAACGCCACCTTGCCAGCCTGTGCCTTGCTTGAAAACCATTCCGGACGCGCACGGTCACCCAGGCGCACATGGTCACTGGCGCAGGCAGTGCCGAGAATCGCGGCGCGAGCGCCTGCTGGTCCCGGCGCGACCTCGGCGCGCATCAGCACGAGGGCGGCGGCGCCGTCACTGAGCGGGCTGCAGTCCAGCAGCTTGTAGGGCGCGCTGATCGGGCGCGACGCCATCACATCGTCGACGCTCAGCTGCCTGGGCAGGTGCGCCCAGGGGTTGTGCAGGGCATGGCCATGATTTTTCACCGACACCTGTGCCATCCGCGCCTCTGTCACGCCGTACCGCTGCATGAAAAGGCGCATCGAGAGAGCGTAAAGCTGGGTCGCGCCGACACCGGTCATGCCCTCGATATCGGCGTCGAACGACAGACCATACAAGCGACGCACGTCGTCGGCTGCCAGATGGCTCGCGGTGTGCTCGAAACCGACCACCAGCACGCAGCGGTGCAGGCCCGACATCAGGTGCATGACGCCGACGCGCACCGCCGCCGCACCACTGGCACCGCCACATTCCACCCGCAGCACCGGGCAGGGCAGCAAGCCGGCTTCGTCCACCATCAGCGCACCCGGCGACAACTGCATCGACAGGTGGTCACTCTCGCAGGCCAGTACCATGGCGTCGACATCACGACGCTCCAGTCCAGCGTCCTGCAGCGCCCCGTCGACGACTTCGCGCACCCAGTCGCGGGGCGACGATCGATCCCGGCTGCGCCCAAACGGTCGCACCGCGCCACCGCAGACCACGACGTCACAGCGGGCCATCAGGCATCCTCCATGCTGCGCATTGCGGAGTTCGCCCTTGGGAGCGGCCCGGCGGCGCTCGCTGGAGCACCTTCGCCCTGCGGGCTACGGTGCGAGCTTGCTTGGGGGCGGCCCGGCGCGGCGCTCATCGGGCCTTGCGCTCGGCCTCCAGCCGGCGCAGTTCAGCGCGGCGGATCTTGCCCGAGCTGGTGAGCGGGAACTCGCGCACGAATTCGATCTCGCGCGGATATTTGTACGCCGCCAGCCGGTTCTTGACATGCTCCTGCAGCGTGTGTACCACCGCGTCGGACGGCACCACACCTTCCGCCAGACGCACAAAGGCCTTCACGATACTGCCGCGTGCCGCATCCGGGCTGGCGATGACCGCCGCTTCGGCGACAAAGGCATGGGCCACCAGCGAATCTTCCACCTCGGCTGGCCCGATGCGGTAACCCGCGCTCTTGATCAGATCATCGTTGCGGCCCTGGTACCAGAAATATCCATCGGTGTCCTGTCGTGCCAGGTCGCCCGTACGCAACCAGCCATCGGTGTCGATCTGGGCCGGTGCGGCACCGCTGCGCCAATAACCCAGAAACAGCGTCGGGTCGTCTGACGTCGCTGCGATCTCGCCCACCTCACCGGGTGGCACGCGTTGTCCTTCGCTGTCGATGATGGTTGTGCCGTGGCCGGGATAGGCGCGCCCCATGGAGCCGGGGCGGATCGGATACATCTGCTGGCAGTTGCCCACCAGGTGGTTGAACTCCGTCAGGCCATAAAACTCGTTGCAGGTGGCACCCAGCGCATCACTGGCCCACCGCACCACCTCGCTGGGAAGGCTCTCGCCGCCGGTGCAGATGACACGCAGGCACAGCGGCCAACGCTGCAGCGGGTTGGCGATTTCGGCCAGCCGCTTGAGCGCGGTCGGCGTCATGAACGTGTGCGTAACCCGGTGCCTGGCCATGAAGTCAAACGCCCACTGTGGATCAAATCGATGCTGGCTGGCAACCACCGGCCGACCAGCCGCCCAGGCCGGCAACACCAGGTCCAGCAAACCACCCACCCAGGCCCAGTCCGCTGGTGTCCAGAACACCGCGTCGGCGTCGTCCATCGAGAGGTCGTAAAACATGCGCACCGTCGGCAGATAGGCATGCAGGATGCGGTGCGCATGCAGCAGGCCTTTGGGGCGCCCGGTCGAGCCCGAGGTATACATGAGCAGCGCCGGCTCGTCCGAGCGTGTATCGCAGGGCACGAAACCCGTCGGTGGCCGGCCGCTCTGCAGTGCCGCGATCTCGCCCAGGCTGATCGAACGCACACCCGGCCATGCGCCGTCTTCGGTCACTGCCACTTTCAGTTGCGAGTCGTGCAGGATATGCGCGATGGTGTCCGGGCCATAGAGCTGCGACAAGGTCACGGCGACGGCGCCCAGCTTGTACAGAGCCAGATGCACCACCATGGTTTCGGGGCGTTGGCCGGTGTGTATGCCCACCGGGTCGCCACGGCACACGCCGAGTGCGGCAAACCACACGGCCACCTGCACCGACCAACTATCAAGCTGCGAAAAACTCCAGCGGGATACGGCGCCAGTCGGCTCCTCAAACACCAACGCCAGCGATGTTGGTGTCTCACGCGCATACCGGCCCACGGTGTCCTGCGCGATATTGCAACGGGCTGGAATCGGCATGCTCCAGCGCCCATCCAGGTTGTCGAATCCGCACGCCGCCATCCGCTGCGCTGCGGCGGCTGGCACCGGCTCAGCGTCCCGTCCAACAGTCATGCCATTGGCGCCTTCTCCAGCTTGCGGAAAAAGTCGCTGAAGATCGCATCACGGTCGACACCCACGGCTTCGCGCATCCAATGCCGCTGCGGGTCGTGTTTCCAGTACAGGTCATCGCTCAGGATGGGCGAGCGCACCAGTTGCGACGGCACCCACTCCGGATTGATCAGCCATGCCAGGTTGATGATGTCCCAGACCACCCAGGTGCGGCCAAACGCCTCGTCGATACCGTGCATCGGGTGCACCGGCTTGTGGGTGTACAGATGGTGAATGTAGTCGCCGATCTTGCCGCGCCCGCGGACCCAGCGCTCGATCTCGGGCAGAGAGACCTTGAGCTGGGCGCCGATGTAATAACCCGGCAGGTAGACATGGGGCACACCACAATCGAAGATCAGCTGCGAGGCCAGCTTGTCCTCCACCAGGTTGAGCGACGGTTCGTTGCACAACCCGACCCAGGACGGGTAGGCCGAGGTCCACAACACCACGATGCGCGAGATGATCTCCGGCGCCATCAGGATGGCCGAGGCCACGTTGGTCAGGCAACCGATGGCCGCGACATACAGGGGGCCGTCTTCGTTGGCCAGCGCACGCTCGATCAGGTGCCTGGCCGCCGGGCTGTCGATCGGCTTGTCCAGCGACGACAGGAAGTCGGGCGACCCGCGAAACACCTTGCCCGTCGGGTTCTCATTCATCAGGGCATAGACCTTCAATATCTCCTGGTAACTCAGCTCCAGTCCCTCGTCGGGGCCTGGATAGGGCACCGTGTAAGGATCGACACCCTGCTGCTTCATCAGGGCAATCGAGCGGCGATGGTGCGGCAGCGGTGGTGGCAGTTTGGCCGCAGGGTCCGCGCGCAGCATTTCGTAGGCCTGCAGCATGCGCGGACGGTGGTGGCGAAACGAATACGGCGCGGCATACATGCCTTCGATGCGCAGCATATCCTGCGACAGCAGGGCCCAGGCGATGGCCTGTTGGTCGTCGATCTCGTTGTAGGCGTCGGTGTCGAGCACCAGGCGTACCGGGCCGGTTGGCGGCTCCAGCAACTGGTGCATGGTGTCGTGCGGGATGATGGGAAAGTTCGGCAATGTGTCGTCTCCTTGAACGGCCCGATCGGCCACTGCTGTCACATGCTGCGCCATGGCCGGGTCTGTCTGGTACGCTCACAGCCCGAGCTTCCTCACCTGCACCGATGAATGCTACCACCGCACATGCAACAGACGATCTGTGACTACCTGATTGTCGGGGCCGGGACTGCAGGATGTCTGCTGGCGAACCGGCTCAGTGCCGCAGGCCACCGGGTGTTGTTGCTGGAGGCGGGCGGGCCGGACCGCAATTTCTGGCTCCACCTGCCGGTGGGTTATTTCCGCACCATGGTCGACCCGCGCTTTACACGCCAGTTCGACACCGAGCCGGGTGAAGGCAGTGGCAACCGCAATGTGGTCTGGCCACGTGGCCGCGTGCTGGGCGGCTCGTCATCTGTCAACGGACTGATCTACATCCGCGGCCAGCAGCAGGACTACGGCGACTGGGCGGCTGCGGGCGCCCATGGCTGGGACTACGCCTCGGTGCTGCCGTATTTCAAGCGCTCGGAGTACTACGCCGGCGGCGCGAACACCTACCATGGTGGCAGCGGGGAACTGGACGTCTGCGACCTGCAGAACGACCACCCCTACTGCGCCGCCTGGCTCAGCGCCGGCCAGCAGTTTGGCCTGCCGCTGAACCCGGACTTCAATGGCGCGAGCGACTATGGCGTGGGTGCCTACCAGCTCACGATCCGCAACGGCTGGCGTGCGTCCGCCGCCACCAGCTTCCTGCACCCGGCGCGGCAGCGGCCGAATCTGCAGCTGGTGATGCAGGCCCAGGTATCACGCGTGTTGTTCGAGGGCACCACCGCGGTCGGTGTCGAGTGGATCGAGGGTGGCAGCGTCAAAGCTGCGCGCGCCGAGTGTGAGGTGATCCTGGCGGCCGGCACCTTGCAGTCACCCCATCTGCTGCAGCTCTCGGGTGTCGGCCCGAGTCAACTGTTGCGCCAGCATGGGATTGGCGTTGTGGCCGAGGCGCCGCAGGTGGGCGAAAACCTGCAAGACCACTATCAGGCGCGTGTGATCGTACGGCTGAAAAAGAAGCTCTCCCTCAACGACCAGGTACGCAGCCCGATCGGTCTGGCGAAGATGGGCTTGCAGTGGCTGCTGCAGAACCGCGGCCCGCTCACGGTAGGGGCGGGCCAGGTCGGCGGCTTCGCGCGCACACACCATGCGCGTGACGAGCGTGCCGACATCCAGTTCAACGTGATGCCGTTGTCGGTCGACAAACCAGGTGATCCGCTGCATCACTACTCGGGTTTCAGCGCGTCAGCCTGCCAATGCCGGCCTGATTCGCGCGGCCGCGTGATGCTGCGCTCCACCGATCCGTTTGACCAGCCGCGTATCGAGCCACGTTACTTTTCGCAGCCACACGACCGCAAGGTCATCGTCGCCGGCTTGGAGATGCTGCGTGACATCTACCGCCAGAGTGCATTCCGCGACCTGTGGAGCATCGAAACCCTGCCTGGTGCCACCGATCTGTGGGAATTTGCGCGCAACCGCGGCGGCACCGTGTTCCATCCCACGGGCACCTGCCGCATGGGCAGTGATCCGCAATCGGTGGTCGACCCGGATCTGCGGGTGCGCGGCGTGACGAAGCTGCGCGTCATCGATGCCTCGGTGATGCCGTCCATCACCTCGGCCAACACCAATGCAGCGACTTTCATGATTGCCGAGAAAGCCGCTGGGCTGATCTTGCAGAATGGAGCACGCCAGCAGCTGTCCGACCACCCAGTCACCTGAACCGGGAACACCCCATGCACGCGCAACTTCGCAACACATCGATCTACTTCGACATCGACGGCCTGGGCCTGGTGCCGGACGGCCCGCGCATGCGCGCGCAACGCCCGGCCTTGGTCATACACGGCGGCCCGGGCGGTGACCACAGCGACCTGAAGGCGGCGTTCAAACCGCTGTCCGAATCGATGCAGCTGGTCTTTTTTGACCACCGTGGTCAGGGACGCTCGGCTCAGGGCGACCCGGCGCTTTACAACCTGGACGAGAACGTGCAGGACATGGAAGCCTTGCGGCAGCACCTGGGTCTGGGGGCCATCGTGAGCATCGGCACCAGCTACGGTGGCATGGTGGCCATGGCGCACGCGGCGCGGTATCCGGCATCGGTATCGCACCTGGTGCTGATCGTCACAGCCGCCCACGCCGGTTTCAACGCGCGCGCCCGGCAGGTCGTCGCCGAGCGCGGCACGGCCGAACAACAAGCGGTATGCGGGCAGCTCTGGGCCGGCGAACTCGACGACGTGACGAAGCTGCACCGCTACTACGAAGTCATGGGGCCACTGTATTCACGCAAATTCGACGCCGAGAAGGCCAGGCTGGGGCGCGAACGCGGCATCGCCACACCCGAAGCGCTGAACCGGGCCTTTGCACCGGGCGGGTTCCTGCAGACTTTTGATCTGCGCCCCGAGCTGGCGCGAATCACGGCGCCAACCCTGATCCTGGCCGGCCAGCACGACTGGATCTGCGCACCCGAGTTTTCGCGCGAGATCCATCAACTGCTGCCGGGCTCCGAGTTACATGTGTTCGAAGACAGCAGCCATTCGATCCGGGTCGATGAGCCGGACCGGATGTTGCGGGTGATCGGGGAGTTTCTCTCCCGGCGCTAGGAGCCTGTCGGGCTCCTAGTGGGCAGCACGCGCCGGCAGCGCGTTCACCGGAATCTTCAGATAACGCACTCCATTGTCCTCGGGCAACGGCATCTGCCCGGCACAGATATTCACCTGTATCGACGGCAGGATCAGGGTCGGCACGTCCAGCGTCGCGTCCCGCGCCGTGCGCATGGCGACGAACTCGGCTTCCGAGACACCGCCACCCACATGAATGTTGTCGGCGGTCTGGGCCGCGACCGTGGTCTGCCATTGCGGCCCCCGGCCCTGCGGCGGGTAGTCGTGGCAGACATACATCAACGTGTCCTGTGGCAGCGCCAGCAATCGTTGAATCGACCGGTACAAGGCACGGGCATCACCGCCGGGGAAATCCGCTCGTGCCGTGCCCACGTCCGGCATGAACAAGGTATCGCCGACAAACACGGCCGCGTCCACGAGGTAGGCCATGTCCGCTGGTGTGTGTCCGGGAACCAGCAGCGCCTTGGCGTCGATCGAACCGATCCGGAACACCTCCCCATCCTCGAACAGGTGGTCAAACTGGCTGCCATCGGTGGCGAAGGACGGCCCCAGGTTGAACAATGGCTTGAAGGCGGATTGCACCGCGCAAATGGGTGCACCGATCGCGATGCGTCCACCCAGCAACTTCTTGAGATACGCGGCACCCGACACATGGTCGGCATGGGCATGGGTTTCCAGTATCCAGTCGATACCCAGGCCCGCACCTTGTACGTAGGCACAGACTTTGTCGGCCGATTCGGTGCTGGTGTGCCCTGATTTGAAATCGAAGTCGAGCACCGGGTCGATGATGGCGGCGCGCCGGGTGGCATTGTCCGAGACCACATAGGTCACGGTCCATGTGGTGGGGTCGAAAAACGCCTGGGTGGTGGTGCGTGTGTTCATGGCTTGCTTTCGGATGTGGTTTCAATCTACCCAATTTGAATCTATTGACAAATATTATATATTGATATATATTAATGTCCATCGTCATCCCGCTAACCGACATGAACCCATCGCCTTCCGCAATCGACCCTGCGCTCATGCGAGCCGCCGCCACGCGCGCCGTCGGGGTGTTGAAGATGCTGGCCAACGAGGACCGGTTGCTGTTGCTGTGCCAGATGTCGCAGGGCGAGTTGTGTGTCGCCGACCTGGAGCAACAACTCGGCATCCGCCAGCCCACACTGTCCCAGCAGCTTGGCGTGTTGCGCAGCGAAAAGCTGGTGAACACACGGCGCGACGGCAAGAACATCTACTACAGCCTGGCCGATCCGTCGGCGCTGGAGATCCTGGCACTTTTGTACCGTCTTTATTGTCCCGAAGGAGAAAACCCATGACTGTCGACTGGAACGCATTCACCCCATGGAGCGCCCTTGTGGGCGGCATGATCATCGGGCTGTCCGCAGCCATGCTGGTGTTGTTGAACGGGCGTGTCGCCGGCATCAGTGGCGTGCTGGGCGGCCTGTTGCGGCCAAAGTCGGGCGACTTCGGCTGGCGCCTGGCATTCGTGCTGGGGCTGGTTGGTGCGCCGTTGTTGTATCTGGCATTTTCCGCGTTGCCAGGCACCCGCATCGACGCCGGTTACGGTGCGCTGATCGCCGCTGGCCTGCTGGTCGGCGTGGGCACCCGTTACGGCGGCGGCTGCACCAGTGGCCATGGGGTGTGTGGCCTGTCGCGCTTGTCACCGCGCTCCCTGGTCGCAACACTCGCCTTCATGGCTGCCGGTTTTGTGACCGTGCTGGTGCTGCGCCACCTGATCAACCTGTGAGGAAATCCACCATGCCCATCCTGACCGCTTTACTCGCCGGCCTGGTTTTCGGCCTTGGCCTCATCATCTCCGGCATGGCCAATCCGGCCAAGGTGCTGGGTTTCCTCGACCTGGCAGGCGCCTGGGATCCGTCGCTGGCACTGGTCATGGCCGGGGCCATCGGCGCCGGCTTCGTCCCCTTCCTGCTGGCGCGCAACCGCACCCGCTCACTGATCGGGCTGCAGATGATGCTGCCCACAACCAAAAGCATTGACCGCAGGCTGGTCGTTGGCAGCAGCGTCTTTGGCATCGGATGGGGCGTTGCCGGCTTTTGCCCGGGGCCGGGACTGGTGGCCATCGGCATGGGTGAACCCAAGGCCCTGCTGTTTGTCGCCGCGATGCTGGTCGGCATGGGCCTGTTCGAGTTGCTGGAGCAGCGACAACAGCGCGCCGCGCCGCGTCCGGCCTGAGCCGCAACCATGACCAACGTGCTTGGCTGGTCGGCCGCACTCGCGACCGTCGGCATCCTCATCGCCTACGAGATCGTGCAGTGGTCGCACCAGCAGCGCAGCCCGGATCGGCTCGCACGCTCGGTGCACGCCACGCTGCGTGAGGACTGGTTTGTGTCGGTGTCGGCGCAGCCTGGATCGGAGCTGCTGGCGGTGCAAACCCTCAGGAACTCGCTCATGTCTGCCACCATGACAGCCTCCACCGCGGTGCTGGGCCTGATGGGCACGGCCACTCTGGTGGCGCCATCGCTGAGCAGCGTGAGCGGTTCTGCCGACACAGCACTCCTGACTCCCCGGCTGTTACTCGAGCTGGTGCTGTTGACGATTCTTTTTGCGTCGCTGGTCTGCTCGGCCATGGCCGTGCGTTATTACAACCATGCCGGCTTTGTCTGCTCGATGCCGGTGGAGTCAGAGGCACGACAGCGCTGGGCCGCCACCGGCGCCACCTACGTTCGCCGCGCCGGAATCCTGTACGGCCTGGGCTTGCGCCATCTTCTGATGGTGGCACCCATTCTGGCCTGCATGGCCTATCCGCTGGCCGGGCCGGTCACCGCATTGCTGGTGGTTGCCGCCTTGCTGCAGTTTGACCGCGTCGCCCGCACGGGTTAGGAGCTGACCAGCCCCAGCCGCGCCAGCGTCGCCGGTGCCGGTATGCCCTCGGTGGACCAACCGCGCAGTTCGTAATACTCGGGCAGCATCTGAGGCAACTTCGCCACCAGGCCTTTTGCCGTGCCGCTGGCGGCCGGCTCCTCCAGCAGGCGTTTTGGCAACGTATCGTCCCGCGCGGTGAGCCCGGCGCGCAGATTGAACTGGCGCTCCAGGTTCCAGATACGCTCGCCGGTGTCACGCATGCGTTGCACGTCCCAGCCGCCACCGCAGGCGGCGTCGATCAGGGCCGCGTAATGTTCTTCTTCCACGCCCGAGCCATAGGTGAAGATACACATGCCGGTGGAATCGATGGCGGCAATCACGTCCTGCGAGTCCTTGACGACCTTGGCTTTGCCGGCGATGTCGGTGGAGCCGAAGTCATGGCCGTAGGGGCTGGCGCGCAGGTGGCAGGCGCCGCGGTTGCTGGTGGCATACGCCAGTCCCATGCCTTGCATGGCGCGACCGTCGTAGGCGGCGAACTCCTGGCCCTTGACCGCCATCGACAACTCGGGGCGACCGTACTTTGCACACAGCAGGCGCGAGCCCAGCGCAATGTCGCGCCCGAAGCCCTCACCCTTGCCCGCCATTTCGGCGAGCTGGCACATGACACGCGCGTCTCCAAACTTGAGCTCGATGCCGCCCGTGTCTTTGGCGGTGATCACGCCAAGCTCGAACAGCTCCATGGCAGCGGCGATGGTGCCGCCGAGCGAGATCGGGTCCATGCCGTATTCGTTGCAGATGAAGCCGGCGAAGGTGGCGGCATCGATGTCGTCCACACCGCAGCAGGCGCCCAGCGCATAGGCGGTCTCGTATTCCAGCCCGCCAGAGGCGCCGTGGTACTGCGGGCGGTCCTTGACCGAGAAGTGTTGCGGGTCGATGTGGCAGATGCGCCCGCAGCCGATGGTGCAGGCGAAACAGGCGCCGTTGCGGATCAGGTTGGTGTGGCGGTTGGCGTTGGGAGTGCGCATCGCCAACGCCGTCATCTTTTCGTAACCCTCGAACTGCACCTCGCGGTTGTTGCGGGTGGGCAAGGCGCCAAAGGTGCCGGTCACGTCCATCATCGGAATCGTGCCAAAACGCGTCAGTGTCTCGCGCCCGGCATCGGCCGCCAGGCCCTTGCGCGCCGCGTCCACCGCCTGCATGAAAGCTTTC
>JANOTG010000059.1:0-2418 GCA_031416215.1 Betaproteobacteria bacterium | reverse complement strand
TATCTGGCAGGTGCCGGCGTTCTCGTGACCACCGCCCTGGTATTGCAACATCAGCTCGCCGATGTTGGTGTGCGAGCTGCGGTTGGTGATTGATTTCCCGGTGGCGAACACCGTGTTCTGCTTCTGCACGCCCCACATCACATGGATCGAGATGTTGGTGTCTGGGAACAGGGCATAGATCATGAAGCGGTTGACCGCAAAAATGGTTTCCTCGTGGCGCAAGTCGAGCACCGCCAGATTGCCGTGTACCGTGGTGCAGCGCCGTATCTGGTCTTTCGCCTTCTGGGCATGGTCGAAATACAGTTCGACCCGCTCCACCATGTCGGGCAGGGCCAGCACCTCGTCGATGTCGTGGTCCCGCACATATTTGATCAGGTCCATCATCAACTGGTAGTTGCTGACGCGGAACTCGCGAAAACGGCCCAAACCGGTGCGCGAGTCCATCAGGTAATTCAACAGCACCCAGCCGCTGGGGTCGAGAATCTCGTCGTGCGAGAACTCGGCAGCATCCGCCTTGTCCACTGCAATCATCATGTCACCGAACGATTCCGGGAACCGGCCGTCGCCGCCATAAGACTCGTACACCACCCGGGCGGCGGAGGGTGCGCCAGGGTAGATGATGTAGTTCTTCGGCTTCTCGCCCCCCGCATTGCGCACCGTCTCCGACGCATGGTGGTCGAAGACCAGGTGGGCGCCGGCGACATAGGGCAGGTTGGTGGTGATGTCGCGGCTGGTGATCTCGATCTTTCCGTCCTGCATGTCCTTGGGGTGCACAAACTTGATCTCGTCGATCATGTTCATCTCACTCAGCAAAATGGCACACACCAGGCCGTCGAAGTCGCTGCGCGTGACAAGCCGGTATTTTTGATCAGACATCGTGGGCTCCACAGGGCGAAGAAAAGTTGGATTCTATGCGGTGCCTGCACCACTCATGCAACTTGTGCCGCCTCGATCAGGAATTTCACTTTGCGCACCCCGTTCCATTCGTCGGCGTCAAGCCGGAATGCGATCGTCACTCTCGCTGGCAGGTGTTCGGTATGGCCAAACCAGATCGCATCGACCGGTGCTCCCTGGTGCTTGAGCTTGAGCGCCAGATGTTTCTCGCCAACCAGGCGTTGGGACAATACCTCGACTTCCTCACTGAAGGTCGGTGCTGCGAACCCCTGGCCCCACACTTCCTTGTGCAAGGTGTCCACCAGGTCCACGCGCCGGTATTGCGACGCCAGCGGACCATCGGTCTGGAGCTGGCGTGTCAGGGTGGCATGGTCCAGCCACTCGGCCGCCACCTCGTCCAGGCCCTGCGCGAAGCGATCGAACTCCGTGTTGGTGATGGTGCAGCCGGCCGCCATGGCGTGGCCACCGAAGCGCAACAACACACCCGGATAACGTTTGGCCACCAGATCGAGGGCGTCGCGCAGGTGGAAACCGGCGATCGAGCGGCCCGATCCCTTGAGCTCGTGTTCCTTGCCCGGCGCCTGGCTGGCGGCAAAGACGAAGGCCGGGCGATGCAGCCGGTCCTTGATGCGGGCTGCCACGATGCCCACCACCCCCTCGTGAAACCCGGGGTCGAACACACACAGCGCCGGCGGCGGGTCGCTGCCTTCAGCACACAGCGACTCGACCACCAGCATGGCCTGGTCACGCATGTCGCCTTCGATGACGCGGCGCTGGCGATTGATCTGGTCCAGTGTATGCGCCAGTTCGCCCGCACGCGCCGGGTCGTCGGTCAGCAGGCATTCGATGCCCAAGGTCATGTCGCTGAGGCGCCCGGCCGCATTGATGCGCGGCCCCAGCGCAAAGCCGAAATCGAAGGTGGTGGCCATCACGCTCGGGCGGCCGGCAGCTTCGAACAGGCTGGCCAATCCGGCCGGCATCTGCCTGGCACGCACGCGCTTCAAGCCCTGTGCCACCAGGCGCCGGTTGTTGGCGTCGAGCCGTACCACGTCGGCCACCGTGCCCAGTGCCACCAGCGGCAGCAGCGCGTCGAGTTTGGGTTGGTTCTGGCCGTTGAAGACCCCGCGCTGGCGCATCTCGGCACGCAGCGCGAGCAGCACATAAAACATCACACCCACGCCGGCGATGGCCTTGCTGGCGAAGGCACAACCCGGCTGGTTCGGGTTGACGATGACGTCTGCGTCGGGCAGCTGCTGCGCCGGCAGATGGTGGTCGGTCACCAGCACCTGCAGGCCCAATTCACGGGCACGTCGCACCCCCTCGATGCTGGCGATGCCGTTGTCCACCGTGATCAGCACGTCGGCCCCGCTGGCCTTGACGCGTTCCGAGATCGGCGCTGTCAGGCCGTAGCCGTCGCGCACCCGGTCGGGCACGATGTAGCTGGTGTGTCGCGCACCCAGCAGGCGAAGGCCGCGCAGGCCGACCGCACAGGCGGTGGCGCCGTCACAGTCGTAGTCGGCAACG
>JANOTG010000058.1:0-2333 GCA_031416215.1 Betaproteobacteria bacterium | reverse complement strand
GCTGACCAAATCCACCGTCAGCGTGCTGGTGCGCGAACTGGTGGACGAGCGCTGGTTGAGCGAAGCCAGCGCGCCGGTGGCAGCCGACGGACTCGGACGCCCGTCCACACCGCTGCGCATCAACGACCAGGCCCGGGTGCTGTTGGGGGTCGAGATCGGTGTGCACCAGTTGCGCGTCGTCGCAGTGTCTCTGACCGGTCTGGTACTGGACCATATTCAGGTGCCACTGCAAGACAAGGACGTGGATGTGGTGTGCCACCAAACAACGACCATGGTGCAGCAGGCCTGGCGAAAACTGGCGGACCGCGGCCTGGTATTGTCTGGCGTCGGCATCTGCCTGCCGGGTGCCATCGACGAAGGCGCCGGACTGGTGCGGTTTGCGCCCAACCTGGGCTGGCGCGACGTTCCGTTCTTCGCGCTGCTGCGGCAGGCCTTGAGCGGCGTCGGCGTACCGGCGACCAACTTGCACCTGCATAACGATGCCGATGCCGCTGCCCTGGGGGAATACGAGTTTGCCGAAGGCAATGGCGTCGCCTCGCAAGCCTTGATTTTTGTGAGTTGTGATGTCGGTGTGGGTGCCGGCATCGTGCTCAATGACCACCTGTTCACCGGCGCGCGCGGCATGGCCGGCGAGATTGGCCACAGCATCATGGAGGTGGGCGGTGCCCTGTGTTCCTGCGGGCGCCGCGGTTGCGCGGAAACCTTCATTGGCGCGCATGCGCTGCGGACACCGGATGGCACGCAGCGCGCGGGCGTTGCACTGGGCGTGTTGATCCAGAACCTGGACGTGATGTTCAACCCACACGTCGTGGTGCTGGGCGGGCAGTCCTGCAGCGACCACCCGACGCTGCTTGCCACAGCAAGCGAAACGGCGGCACACTACGCCGAAAGTGCCGGCGTCACGGCACCCGAAGTGCGGGCGGCGCGTTATGGCATTCTGGCGGCTGCCGTCGGAGCCGCCGCCGTGGCCTGGCACCACCACCTGCGGCCGATGCAGCAGCGCATCGAGCGGCCTGTCACCGAGTTGGAGCCCGCATGAAAAAAAAGGTCGCCTGGGGCATCCTCAGCAGTGCCAGGATCGGCCGCGAAAAGGTCATTCCCGCAATGCAGGCAGCGGCACACTGCGACATCCAGGCAATCGCCTCGCGCTCGTTGACGCGTGCGCAGCAGACCGCCCACGCGCTGGGCATCGACCGTGCCTACGGAAGTTACGCAGAACTGCTCGCCGACCCAGCCATCGAGGCCATCTACAACCCGTTGCCGAACGAACAACACGTGGCGCTGACCTTGCAGGCCGCGCGTGCCGGCAAACATGTGTTGTGTGAAAAGCCGATGGCGCTGCAAGCCGATGACATCGCCGCACTGCGCGAGGTGGCGGGCCAGGTGCACATCATGGAAGCCTTCATGGTGCGTTTTCATCCACAGTGGGAGCGCGTGCGCGAACTGATGCGCTCGGGCGCACTCGGGCCAGTGCGTTCGATCCAGTCGTACTTCTCGTATTACAACCGCGACGCGACGAACATCCGCAACCACAACGACCAGGGCGGAGGCGCCCTGTACGACATCGGCTGTTATGCCATCGTCACTGCACGTTACCTGTTCGAGGCCGAACCGCTGCGGGTGGTGGCTCTGGTCGACCGTGACCCGGATTTCGGCACCGACCGCGTCTTCAGCGCCTTGCTGGATTTTGGCGCCGGACGGCGGCTGGACTTCACGGTCTCGACCCAGGTCGTGCCCTACCAACGCGTCCATGTTTGCGGTGAACTCAAACGCATCGAGGTTCGCATTCCATTCAACGCACCGCTGGGTGGCGCCACCGACATCCTGATCGACGACGGCAGCGCCCTGGACGGTAGCGCCATTCAGTGCGAAACCATTCCCGCGTGCAATATGTACGGCCTGCAAGGTGATGTGTTCTCACGCGTGGTGCGCGACGAAACCAAATTGCCCTACGGCATCGACGATGCGGTATGCAATATGCGGGTGATCGATGCCTTGTTCGCCTCCGAGAAGACCGGCGGCTGGGTCACGGTCTGATATGCACTCTGCTTTCGAACGCCGCAGGAACAAAGGGCAGCATCCCTGGTCTGATTGCGACCGACTGCGGTCGTTGGAACTTCGGCTGGCGCGATGCCTTGTCCCGGGCCAGCGCGGCGGGCGTCCGCAGGGGTGGTTGGCTGTGGGGAAGTACGGGCTCCGACATCCCGAAGACCAGGAGCCCAGCGGCGCGGCAGGGGCGCCGCGGCGCGGGCGGTGGGTGGGGGGCCCCGGTGCTACTCCCGGGGGGGGGGGGGGGCCGCGCGCAACGTCCACAAGCTGAACGCGGGAGGCTG
>JANOTG010000057.1:0-34669 GCA_031416215.1 Betaproteobacteria bacterium | reverse complement strand
GGCTGGAACCTGCCCGACATGCCACCGGGCGCCTTCGGCTACCTCTACCTGCCCGGTCTGCTGGTGTTGTCTGTGGCCAGCGTCTTGACAGCCCCACTGGGCGCCCGACTCGCACACAGCATGGATATCGCGCCGCTCAAGCGCGCGTTTGCGCTCGTGCTGTATTGTCTGGCTGCATATTTCGTGTTACGTTGAACAAGTCATGAACAGGCCTCGAGCATGAAGATCTGCGTCATTGGTGCCGGCGCCATCGGCGGCATGCTGGCGGTCAAGCTGGGCCTGGCCGGGCACCAAGTCAGTGTGGTGCTGCGTGGCGCCAATCTGCAGGCCGTCAAGGCGGATGGAATGACCCTGATCGAGCCCGATGGCCGCAGCTTGCAGCTGCGTCCGCACTGCGTCACCGACGTAGTCGCGCGGGCTGGAGTGCAGGATCTTGTGATCCTGGGCATGAAGGCGCACCAGGTCGCGGCCGTGGCGCCTGAGTTGGGCGCGCTGATGCACGACACCACCCGCGTCGTGACGATGCAAAACGGCATACCCTGGTGGTATTTCCACAAGCTGCCGGGCCCGTACCTTAACCAGCCGGTGCTGGCGGTAGACCCGGACGGTGTGATTGCCCGGCATGTGCCGGTGGGTCGTGTCATCGGCAGCGTGGTCTATCCGGCGAGCGAAGTCGTCCGGCCGGGTGTGATCCAGGTCATCGAAGGCAACCGCTTCAGCTTGGGTGAACTCGATGGCAGCGACACGGCCTCAGTGCGCGCCATCAGCGACGCTTTCAAGGCCGCCGGCTTCAAGGCGCCGGTCACGCAGGACATCCGCTCCGAGATCTGGCTCAAGCTCTGGGGCAACCTGAGTTTCAACCCGATCAGCGCGCTGACCCACGCCACGCTGGAGGACATCTGTGTCTTCGGCCCGACCCGGGCATTGGCCGCAGCCATGATGCGCGAGGCGCAGCAGATCGGTGAAAAACTCGGCGTGCAGTTCAAGGTCAGCCTGGACAGGCGCATCGCCGGTGCCCAGGCGGTGGGCCAACACAAGACGTCGATGTTGCAGGATGTTGAACAGGGACGCGTGCTGGAGTTGCAGGCGCTGGTGGGCTCCGTGGTCGAGCTTGGCCGCATCACCGCGACACCCACTCCCACCATCGATGCCGTCCACGCGCTCGCCAGCTTGCTGGCGCAAACCCTCACGAAGCACCATGCGCGGCTGCGCATTTCCTGAAGTCGCCACGACCATGCCACTCTTCACCACCCTGACCGCCATGCTGGCCCGGCACCCGGCTGCGTCGGTCTGCCTGACGGCACCATCTGCCCTGCCCCTGACCTATGGCGCACTGCGCGGCCTGTGTGAAAGCACGCGGTCGGCACTTGTTGCAACAGGCATAGGCCGCTCCGACCGGGTGGCCCTCGTGCTGCCCAACTGCCCCGAGATGGCCAGCGCCTTTGTCTGCGTCGCCAGCGCCTGCACCGCTGCGCCGTTGAACACCGCCTACCGTGCCGAGGAACTGGAGTTCTATTTGTCCGACCTGCAGGCACGCGCAGTCATCGTGCCCGAGAGCAGTGACGGCCCTGTGATGGCGGTGGCCGCGAAGCTGGGCATACAGGTGTTGCAGCTGCGCGCCTTGCCACAGCAGGGCGCCGGCAGCTTTTCGCTGCACTCGCAAGGTAGTCCGACAGCGGCAGCCGCCAGCAGCGGGCCGGCACTGCCGCAGGATGTGGCGCTGATACTGCACACCTCGGGCACCACGTCGCGGCCCAAAATCGTGCCGCTGACCCAGGCCAACCTGTGCGCGTCGGCCCACAACATCAGCCACACACTGCAGCTGACGCCGCAGGACCGCGAGCTGCATGTGATGCCGCTGTTCCATATCCATGGATTGATCGCCGGAGTGCTGGCGCCGATGGCGGCCGGCAGCCAGATCTTCTGCACGCCGGGCTTCAATGCCTTGCGCTTTTTCGCCTGGATGCGTGAATGCCAGCCAACCTGGTACAGCGCCGTACCCACCATGCACCAGGCCATCCTGGGCCGAGCGTCCGGCAACGCGGAGGTGATTGCCGCAAACCCTTTGCGCTTCATTCGTTCGTCGTCGTCGTCCATGCCGCCGCAGGTGATTGCGGAAATCGAACGCGTGTTCGCCGCGCCGCTGATCGAGTCGTACGGCATGACCGAAGCGGCGCACCAGATGGCCAGCAGCCCGCTGCCGCCGGACCGACGCATCGCCGGCTCGGTCGGGCGCGCGGCAGGACCCGAAATAGCCATCATGGGCAGTGACGGTGTCTTGCTGCAAGCTGGCGCCGTGGGCGAAATCGTGATCCGTGGCGACAACGTCACCTCCGGGTATGAAAACAACCCGACGGCCAATCACGAGGCCTTCGTGAACGGCTGGTTTCGCACTGGCGATCAGGGCGTGCTCGATGCGCAGGGATACCTGACGCTGACCGGGCGGTTGAAGGAGATCATCAACCGTGGCGGCGAAAAAATCTCGCCGCGCGAGGTGGATGACGTGCTGATGGATCATCCTGCGGTGGCCCAGGTTGTCACCTTCGCTGTGCCCCATCCCAAGCTGGGTGAAGAAGTGGCCGCGGCCGTGGTGCTGCGCGAAGGGCATGTGCTGGAAGAACGCGAGTTGCGCGCATTCGCGGCCACCCGGCTGGCAGACTTCAAGCTGCCAAAGAGGATCCTGTTCATGGCCGAAATTCCGAAAGGCGCCACAGGGAAACTGCAGCGCATTGGCCTGGCAGCAAAACTCGGGCTGGCGCCGGACCTCCCATGATCGAGTTTTTCTTCGATTGCTCCAGCCCCTGGACCTACCTGGCTTTTCACAACCTGCAGCCGATGGCGCGCGCGCTGCAGGTGGACATCCGCTGGCGCCCGATTCTGGTGGGCGGTGTCTTCAACAGCGTCAACCCCAGCGTCTATGCGCAACGCGACAACCCGATACCGGCCAAGCTCGCCTACATGAAAAAGGACCTGCAGGACTGGGCCCGCGTGGCCGGACTGCAGGTCACCATGCCGCCCACGGTGTTCCCGGTCAACAGCGTGAAAGCCATGCGCGGCTGCATCCTGCTGCAGGCGCAGGGCAAGCTGCCGCAATTTGCCCGTGCCGTGTTCGAGGCCTATTGGGGCCGCGACCAGGACATTTCCCAGGACCCGGTGCTCGTGGCCATCTGCCTGGAATGCGGGGTCGACCCGGCGCAGTTCCTGCAGGGGATTGCCAGCGCCGAGGTGAAGCAGCAGCTCAAGGACAACACCGAGGAACTGGTCCGGCGCGGCGGGTTTGGTTCACCCACGTTGTTTGTCGGCGACGAGATGTTTTTTGGCAACGATCGGCTCGAACTGGTTCGCCTCGCGGTGCTCAGGCAAACAACACCGAGGCCCGCTGCGTAACCGGCAGCGTACGCGCTGGCAGGTCGATCAACTGGTTGGACTGCCAGCGTGTCCAGCCATACAGGGTAGCGAAGGCGCAGTGCGGCGCAGCGGAGCCTGCGGCGCCCACACGCTCCGTACCACGCCGCACGCTGTCGATAAACCAGGCCGGCAAGCTAAGGTGGTAGGGATTGCGGGTCACTTCCCCCTCATGCAGGCTGAGCGCCCCCACCAGCTGGGCGACATCGGGCACGCCGAGTTCGACCATCAAGCCCGGCGCTGACTGGGTGTTCCAGTATTCAGCCAGCGCCACATGAGGCGACAACCCACCGCCAACCGTGCGCAGGGCGTCCAGCACCAGTGCATGGGTGCCGCAATGCGCCGGATGTCCATCGTCTGCGTGCGGGCACACGATAAGCTGCGGCCGGATCGACTGCAGCAGGCGGCCGATACGCGCCACACAGTCGGACCAATAAGCAGGTTCACGTTCTCGCGTGTGCGGCGTGATGCGCTCCAGCCCACTGTCGCACTCACCACTTGCCGACAACAACTCGAACGACAGGAATTTGCAGCAGTCCTGCAACTCGCGCCAACGCGCGACGCGGCGCTGCACATTGCTCCCCAACGTCACCGCCACGTTGACCACGCGCCAGCCGGCTTCGTGACGCAGGCGCCACGGCAACCCCGCCGTGATGGCCTCATCGTCCGGATGGGGTGAAAACACCAAACACACCGGTGCACCCGCCAGCGGGGGTGGCAACGACCCGCTGCGGGCCTGCCCAAGCGGCAGGCCACAACCCTCCTGCAACAGCCGCGCAAAACCCTCGACGTACGCGAGGTAAGGGTTCAGGGTGTCCATGCCCCCTGCCCTGCCCTGGTCCGCCTCAGCCCATGTGCAGGCCGCCGTTGACCGAGAAGTCGGCACCGGTGGAATAACCACCTTCGTTCGACGCCAGCCAGGCGATGATGGAGGCGATCTCGCTCGGCTCCCCGAGGCGCTTGACCGGAATAGTTCCGACGATCTTGGCCAGCACGTCCTCGCGTATCGACTTCACCATGTCGGTACCGATGTAGCCCGGGCTGACCGTATTCACGGTCACGCCCTTGGACGCCATCTCCTGCGCCAGCGCCATGGTGAAGCCGTGCATGCCGGCCTTGGCGGCCGAATAGTTGGTCTGGCCGGCCTGGCCCTTCTCGCCGTTCACCGACGAGATGTTGATGATGCGGCCCCAGCCCTTCTCGACCATGTCAGCCACCACCTGTTTGGTGACATTGAACATCGAGTTCAGATTGGTTTCGATCACGGCGTCCCAGTCGTCGCGCGTCATCTTGAGAAACATGCGGTCCTTGGTGATGCCGGCGTTGTTGACCAGCACGTCCACGGTGCCATGTTCGGCCCGGGTCTTGGTGAATGCGGCAACCGTGGAGTCCCAGTCACCCACATTGCCGACCGACGCGTGGAAGGTATAACCCAGCGCCGTCTGCTCGGCCAGCCACTTGGCGTGGTCACGGGTCGGCCCGCAACCGGCGATGACCTTGAAACCCTCCTTGTGCAGGCGTTGGCAGATGGCCGTCCCGATGCCACCCATGCCACCGGTCACGTAAGCAATTTTCTGACTCATGATGTGTTCCTTGTTGTTGATGTGATCGAAAAAACCCTGGCCTGTCAGCGCTCGATGGTCAGCGCCACGCCCATGCCGCCGCCGATACACAACGAGGCAATACCCTTGCGGGCGTCACGCCGCTGCATCTCGTGCAACAGCGTCACCAGTATGCGGCAGCCCGAGGCGCCGATCGGATGGCCAATGGCAATGGCGCCGCCATTCACATTGACCTTGGACGTGTCCCAGCCCATCTCCTTGTTGACCGCACAAGCCTGGGCGGCAAAGGCCTCGTTGATTTCCAGCAGGTCGAGGTCCTGTGCCTTCCAGCCGGCGCGTTCCAAGGCCTTGGTCGAGGCCGGTACCGGCCCCATGCCCATATACGCCGGGTCCAGCCCACTGGTGGCAAAACTGGCGATGCGTCCGAGCGGCTTGAGTCCCAGTGCGGCGGCACGTTTGGCCGACATTACCATGACCGCAGCGGCCCCGTCGTTGAGACCACTGGCATTGCCGGCGGTCACGCCACCGGCCTTGTCAAACGCCGGCCGCAGACCAGCCAGTGCCTCGGCACTGGTCTTTTTGTTGATGAATTCGTCAGCAGCAAAAACAATCGGGTCGCCTTTGCGCTGGGCGATGGAAAACGGCACGATCTCGTCCTTGAAGCGGCCGGCATCCTGCGCCGCCGCTGCCTTGTGCTGGCTGGCAAGCGCCAACGCGTCTTGCGCGTCGCGCCCGATGGCGTATTTGCGCGCCACGTTCTCGGCAGTGATGCCCATGTGGTACTGGTTATAGACGTCCCACAGGCCATCCACGATCATGCTGTCGACCATTTTCCAGTCACCCATGCGCTGGCCATCGCGCGAGCCCATCAGCACGTGCGGCGACGCGCTCATGTTTTCCTGACCGCCGGCAATCACGATGTCGCTGTCGCCGTATGCGACGGCCTGCGCCGCCAACATGACGGATTTCAGACCGGAGCCGCACACGGCGTTGATGGTCAGGGCTGGTGTCGCGTGTAGCAAGCCACTCTTGATCAAGGCCTGGCGTGCCGGGTTCTGGCCGGAACCGGCCGCCAGCACCTGCCCCATGATCACCTCACCGATCTGGTCCGCCGCCACGCCGCTGCGTTTGAGTACCTCGGCAATCACCGCCGCGCCCAGATCCGTCGCCGGCGTCTTGGCCAGGGTGCCGCCAAACTTGCCCACGGCGGTACGTGCCGCGGCAACTATCACGATGTCTTCCATGCTCTTCTCCAGGGTTGAAATGAATGGGGGGGTTATCCGGCCTTGGCCTTGACGTAGCGGCCCGGTGCAGCCTCGATCACCTTGTATTTTCCACGGCCATAAGCCTTCGGCGCCGCCATCAATCTGCCGCCATGGCCCTTGAGCCAGGCGGCCCAGTCCGGCCACCAGCTGCCCGGTAGCTCTTTGGCGCCGGCAATCCAGTCTTCGACATGTGGCGGAAACTTGTCGTTTGGCGCAATCCAGTGGCTGCGCTTGTTTTTTGATGGATGGTTGATGACTCCCGCGATATGGCCGGAGGCGCCCATGACAAAGCGTTTCTTGCCCGGCAGATGTTGTGTCGACGCATAGGCGCCGCCAATCGGCACGATGTGGTCCTCGCGCGAGCCATAGATGTAGACCGGCAGGTCGAGCCGGCCAAGATCGATCTTCTCGCCACACACCACTGCACGGCCCGGCTTGACCAGTCGGTTTTCGAGGTAGGTGTTGCGCAGGTACCAGGCATAGAACGGGCCGGGAAGGTTGGTGGAGTCACTGTTCCAGTACAACAGGTCGAAGGGCGGCGGGGTTTCACCCTTGAGGTAGTTGCCCACCACATAGTTCCACACCAGGTCGTTCGGACGCAGGAAGGAGAAAGTCGAGGCCAGGTCAGTGCCCTTCATCATGCCGCCCTGGCCCATTTCCATTTCGCGGTATTTGACAAAGGCCTCGTCAATGAAAACGTCCAGAATGCCGGTGTCGGTGAAGTCCAGCAGCGTGGTCAGGAAGGTGGCGCTGGCCACCGGCTTTTCTCCACGTGCCGCCAGCACCGCCAGTGCCGTGGCCAAAATCGTGCCGCCGACGCAAAATCCGAGCGCATTGATGGTTTTGGCCTGGGTTATCTCCTGCACCACCGCGATGGCCTGGATCGCCGCCTTGCCGATGTAGTCGTCCCAGGTGCTTTTGGCCAGCTCGGCGTCCGGATTGCGCCAACTCACCACAAAGGTCCGATGTCCTTGTTCCACGGCATACCGGATCAGCGAGTTCTCCGGTTGCAGATCCAGGATGTAGAACTTGTTGATACACGGCGGCACCAGCAGGAAGGGTTTCTCGAACACCTTGGCGGTCAGCGGTTTGTATTCGAGCAACTGGAACCAGGCGTTCTCGAACACCACCGCGCCCTCGCTGGTGGCAACATTCTTGCCAACCTCGAACTGCCGCTCGTCGGTCATCGATACATGGCCCTGGCGGATGTCGCCCAGCAGGTTCTGCAAACCCTTGGCAATACTCTCGCCCTTGGTCTCTATGGCCTTTTGCTGGGCGTCGACATTAAAAGCCAGGAAATTGCTGGGCGCTGACGCCGCCATCCATTGCTCGACGGCAAAGCGCACCCGGGCGCGGGTCTTCTCGTCTGCCTGCATGGCATCGACCAGGCCCAGCATGGTGCGCGAGTGGAGCAGGTACGCTGCCGCCGTGAAGGCCGCCGCCGGGTTGCTGCCCCAGGCCTGGCCGGCGAAACGTTTGTCCGCCACCGCTGACTTGCCCTGCAACGCCTGGGTCCATAGTTCGGCCGCTTCACGCAGATACTGTTGCTGCAGGTCCTGCAACTTTTCCGGCTGCAGCGTGAACTTCGGCAGGGTCGACCCATCGCCGGTTGTTCCAGCGTATGGGGCATTACCGGCCGCCGTCTGCAAGGCCTGCATGGCCGTGGTCCAATTGTCAGTGAATGCCTGCTGCATCTGCTGCGCGGTCTGACTCCAAAATTCGGGCTGGGTAGTGTTCACAAGATCTCCTGAACCGTGTTTGCGTATCAGAAACGGCACCAGTATCTCAGCTTTCACCCTTCAGAAAACTGACGAATTCGAGTTTGGAACACTGATGTACATCATCCCCATCGCGTGGTTGTATGTCGCTGTCATGATGGCGGTGGCTGAGGGCGCGAGCAGTAACGGATCCATCCTGGGCGCCATTATCACGCTGCTGCTTTACGGCGTGTTGCCCGTGGCGCTGATGGTTTACCTCATGGGCACCGGCTCACGCCGACGCAAGAACCTGGCGCAGGAACGGTCATTGGCCGGGTTCGAGCCAGATGCAGGCGGCCATGCGCCCGCTGCCGCCGAGGATGCGGCTGTCGCGCCGGTGCGAAAAGAACCGTGACGGATTGCTGACGGTGCACCATGGTTGCGAACCGTCGTTGCCATGGATTTCCGTGACTCCGGCGGCACGCAGGCGCAACCTGGCCAGTGCCGGCAGATCGGCCAGCCACTTGCCCTCCCGGTAGTCGACAAAACAAAGCGCAGCGTGCTGATCCCGATCGACAAAGGCCTGGCGCACGTCGCCTCCCACCTCGAATGCCTGCGGCCCGATGCAGGGCCCCAGCCAGGCAAGCAGTGACCCGGGCGCGGGCGCCGCGCCACCCAGGCGCGCCAGAACACGCAGCAATTCCCGCACGGTTTGCTCCAGTACCCCGTGGACCAGTCCGCGCCAACCGGCGTGCGCCGCACCGACCACCCGACCATGCGTGTCAGACAACAACACCGGCAAACAGTCTGCCACGCGCACCGTGCATACCACTCCGGGCACGGCGCTGACCGATGCGTCCGCCTCGCTGGCTGGCGCGCCCGGCTGCGGCGGCGCGTCGAGTTCCAGCGTGGTGGTGCCGTGCACCTGGCTCAGGAATACCGGCGCGGCCCCGATTGCCTGTTGCAGCAGTTGCCGATTGTGCTCCACGGCCGCCCAATCATCTGCCGACGGCCGCCCCAGGTTCAGGCTGTCATAGGGTGCGAGCGAGACACCGCCGGCCCGGCTGGTGCACAAGGCACGCACCGCCGCCGGCACGGGCCACTGTGGCACCAGCCAATCCGGGTGCCAGACGAGGCCGCTCACGGCTCGAAGTCCGGGCAGCGCGACGGCTGTGTGGCGGCAAACGCATCAAGCTCCATACAGGCGTCGAATGCCGCCATGGTCCGCGGCAGGCCGTCCAGATCACAGCCGAAGCGTCGCGCGTTGAAAATCTGCGGCACCAGGCAACAATCCGCCAGCGTCGGCGACTTGCCCCAGCAATAACGGGCCGACCCATGCCGCTCCAACTGGCGCTCGAAGCTTTGCAGCCCGTCGCGCACCCAATGGCGGTACCACTGCGTCTTGGTCGCCTCGTCCACCTTCAGCTCACGCACCAGGTATTTCAACACCCGAAGATTGTTCAGCGGGTGAATCTCGCAGGCAATACTCTGCGCCAACGCACGCACCCGGGCCCGGCCCAGCGCGTCGGGCGGCATCAAGGGCGGCAGCGGATGGGTTTCGTCCAGGTATTCGATGATGGCCATGGACTGCGACAACTGGTGCTCACCGTCTTCCAGCACGGGCACCAGTTGGTCGGCCGCGAGTGCTGCGTAGGCCGGTAGCCGGTGGTCGCCGCGGGCCAGATGCACCGCCACATAGTCATAGGGCAAACCCTTCAGCGCCAGCGCAATTCGGACCCGATACGAGGCCGAGGAACGAAAATAGTTATGCAGTTTCATGGCTGCCAAGCATAAAGGAACTGGCTGCAGCAGACCGCCGGCACGGCGCTAAACTGGGGCACATCCGTGCCGCCGGCTGACTTCGGCGCGTTTTGCTCTCCAGGACCACCGCATGCTGCATCCCAACGCCCGCGCCTTGCTCGATTTCATCCAAACCAACGGGGTGCCGCCAACACACACCCTGGCGCCGGTCGATGCGCGGCGTTTTTACCGCGAGCGTCGCGCCGTCACGCAGCCCGACCCGCCTCCGGTGGCGCTGGTGCAAGAGCTGCAGGCCGATGGACCACACGGGCCGATCCCCCTGCGGCTGTACAAACCCTTGTTGCCCGGCGCGGCTGGTTCGCCTGGGCCGCTGCCGGTGCTGGTCTATTACCACGGCGGCGGCTGGACCATCGGTGACCTGGACACGCACGACACCCTGTGCCGGCAACTTGCCAACGGGGCTGGTTGTGCCGTGCTGGCGGTGGATTACCGCATGGGCCCCGAACACCGGTTTCCCTGTGCCGTCGATGATTGCATTGCCGCCACCCGTTGGTGCCGCGCCCACGCCGGACAGCTCGGGCTGGACCCCACACGCATGGCAGTCGGTGGCGACAGTGCTGGCGGCAATCTGGCCGCCGTGGTGGCGATTGCGGCGCGCGAGGCGGGCGACCTGCCGTTGCGCTACCAATTGCTGATCTACCCAGCCACCGACATGCGGCGCGGTGCACCGTCACACACCAGCAATGGCCAGGGTTATCTGCTCACCTCGGAGACCATGACTTATTTCCACGACCACTACATCGATGATCTGGCCCATGACACCGACTGGCGCGCCTCCCCGCTGCTGCATCCGGACCTCAGCCGTCTGCCCGAAGCGCTGGTACTGACGGCCGGTTACGACCCGCTGCGCGACGAAGGCCTGCAGTATGCACAAAGCCTGACGCTGGCGGGCAACCGCGCCACCCATATCTGCTTCGAACGCCAGATCCACGGCTTCATCACCATGGGGCGGGTGCTGGACGAGGCCAACACGGCGGTTGCGTTGTGTGCTGCGCAGTTGGCGCGTGCGCTGCAGCCCCAGGCAAACACGGCCTGAATTGCTGTCATGCGCGCCGCGCAGAACGAACTCGTCACCCGCATCGGTCCGGGCACTGCTTGCGGCGAATTGCTGCGCCGCTACTGGCAGCCGGTCGCGCTGCTGGACGAATTCGACGCCGCACTGGCAAGCGACATGGCGCTGCGCCCAGTCAAGGCGGTGCGCTTGTTGGGCCAGGACATGGTGTTGTTTCGCGACGCCAGCGGCGCTTTTGGCCTGCTCGATCGTGATTGCCCGCACCGCGGAGCCGACCTGTCGTTCGGGCGCAACGAGGGCGACGGCCTGCGTTGTCCGTTCCATGGCTGGAAGTTCGACCGCCAGGGGCGATGTCTGGAAACCCCTGGTGAGCCGACGCAACCGGTGGGGAAACGCCTGTGCGAGCGCATCACACAACGCAGCTACCCCCTGATGCTGCGCTGCGGCGTTTTGTTCGCCTGGCTCGGCGAGCCGGACAGCGTGCCGCCGCCCGTTGCCGCGCTGGACTGTTTTGCCGCACCCGCCAGCCACACCTTTGCCTTCAAGGGTCTGTGGAACTGCAACTGGCTGCAGGCGGTGGAAGTCGGCATCGATCCGGTGCACCCGTCGTTCCTGCACCGGTTTTTCCAGGACCAGTCCGATGCCGCAAGTTATGGCAAACAGTTTCGTGCCGCCAGTGTCGGTGCCGTCGACGGCACACGCTGGCCGATGTCGCGCGTCATGCGCGAGAGTTGCCAGCCGGAAATTTCCTGTCATCCCACTGCATGGGGCATGCAGTTGACGGCTTTGCGTCGGCTTGATGCCGGCCACACCCATGTGCGGGTAACCCAGTCGCTGTTCCCGCAGGGCTTCGTGATACCGCTGTCTGAAACCATGACCATCACCCAATGGCATGTGCCGGTGGACGATCACCACACGTACTGGTACTCCCTGTTCACCAGCTTTGACCAGCCGATCGACCGTCCAGCCATGCGCCAGCCGCGCCTGGCTGCCGTCACACTGCCAGAGTACTTGCCGCGCTCTGGACGCCACAACCGGTGGGGCTTTGATGCCAACGACCAGGTACAACGGACCTTCCTCGGCATGGGCGAGGAGGACATCAACGTGCATGACCAGTGGGCGGTGGAGAGCATGGGCGCCATTGCCGACCGCACACGCGAGCATCTGGGCAGCACCGACCGGGCGATCATTGCAAACCGGCGCATGTTGCTGCAAGCCATCGCGGCGGTACAGGCGGGACGGCCGGCGCCGGGCCTGGCCGACCCCTCGTTGTGCCCCCAGATCATTGGCCCGGACACGGTAGACGGCATTACCGGCGACGCTGGCTGGCAGGAGTTCTGGCGTCAAGCGGCCCGTGCCAAGCGGGCGGCGGCACCCTGGGCCAACCCGGCGCTGGCGGCGGCGCCATGAGCAGTTTTGTCCAGCGCTGCGGCATCGACTCGGACCAGCGCCGCCAGGCTTTGGCACAGGCGGCCGCATTGATCCGCCGCAGCGGCGTCGAGCTGGTGCGTTTTGCCTGGTGTGACCAACACGGTGTGCTGCGCGGCAAGACGCTGGTCGCCAGCGCCGCCGAACGGGCCATGCAGGACGGTGTCGGCATGGTGGGAACGCTGCTGCTCAAGGACAGCTCGGATCGGACCTGTTTCGGGGTGTTTGGCGCGGACGGCCCGGACCACCTGCAGGCCTTCCGTGGCGCCGCCAACCTGGTGCTGCTGGCAGACCCGTCGACCTATCGGCAACTGCCCTGGGCCACCAACACGGGCTGGGTGCTGTGCCAACCGTGGTACCAAAACGCCAGCCCGGTGCCCTTGGATACCCGCCATGTGCTGCAGCAGGCCTTGCTGCGTCTGAAGGAGCGTGGTTTGGGCATGTGTTGCGGCCTCGAAGTCGAGTTCCATATCTACCGCATGACGGACCATGGCGCAGGCGGCGGTGCTGAACTCGATCCGGAACAGGCCGCCTGGCCCGGACTGCCGCCGCGTCTGTCGATGGTGCACCCCGGTTACCAACTGCTGGGGGAGGCCTGCGCCGACATGGCCGACGCGCCGCTGCGCATCGTGCAACGCACTGCACAAGGGCTGGGTTTGCCCCTGTTGTCGCTGGAGGTGGAACTGGGCCCGAGTCAGGTCGAGGCCGTATTCGACGTCAGCGACGCGTTACGCGCGGCTGACAACATGGTGCTGTTTCGCAACGGTGTTGGGCAGGCCCTGCGCCGTGCTGGTTACCACGCCAGCTTCATGTGCCGGCCGCCGTTTCCCAATGTCATGTCCAGCGGCTGGCACTTGCACCATTCGCTGGTCGACGCTGCCAGCGGACGCAACGCCCTGATGTGTGAGCAGGCGCCCGGGGCCGCCCAGGAGCAAGCAGCAGCAGGCGTGTTATCCCGCACCGGACAGCATTACCTGGCCGGGCTGTTGGCACACGCCCGCGGCATGGCGCCGTTTTGTATCCCTTCGATCAACGGCTACGCGCGACTGCAAGCCCATGCCATGGCGCCGCAATCCGCAGTATGGGCACGCGACAACCGTGGCGCGATGCTGCGCGTGATCGCCAATCCGGCGGTCGACGGTGAAAATTTCCTGCCGGACACGGCAACGCGCATCGAGAACCGGCTTGGTGAGCCCAGTGCCAACCCCTACCTGTACATGGCGGCGCAAATCCATGCCGGCCTGGACGGGCTACAGCGCCAACTGCCGCTCCCGGCGGCAAGCACGCAGCCTTACGATGTCAACGACGCCCGGCTACCCGCAAGCCTGGATGAGGCATTGACGGCACTGCAGGGTGACCCGGCACTGGTGGCAGCGTTTGGGGCCGATTTCATCGATTACCTGGTGACCATCAAACGCGCCGAGCTGACACGCCACGCACAGGCCAACGACAAGATGGACTGGGAGCGACGCGAATATTTCAGCCGCCCATGAGACACGGCAGTTGGACCCTGATTTTCCGACGTAGACTACGCAGGCTTCACTTTCAGCCCCTGCACCACCGATGTCCGAACCCATCCTGAGCCTGCAACCATTGGGCTTCCAGTGGCCGACGTTGGACCCCTTTCTGTTCTGTGTCCACCACGACGACGCCTATCCGCGCGGCAATGCCGCCCTCGGGCCAGATGCTTCGCTGGCAGGCCGTGATCTGGGCCAGGACTTTGCCGGGAAGGACGGTTGGCGCATGTACCACGGCACTGCGGTACCGGGTTTCCCGTCCCATCCGCACCGCGGCTTCGAGACCGTGACGATCGTGCGCGAGGGCTTGATCGACCATTCCGATTCGCTCGGCGCGACGGCCCGATTCGGTGGCGGTGATGTGCAATGGCTGACGGCTGGGCGTGGCATCGTGCATGCCGAGATGTTCCCCTTGCTGCGGCGCGACCAGCCAAACCGGCTGGAGCTGTTTCAGATCTGGCTCAACCTGCCGGCCAGCCACAAGATGGTGGCGCCCCACTTCACCATGTTGTGGTCGGAGGACGTGCCGTGTCACGAGTTCACCGATGCGCAGCAGGCGCGCACCCGGGTCGCCGTGATCGCCGGCCGCCTTGCCTCGGCCACAAGCAGCGCGTCGCTGGCGCTGCCGCCGCCCCCCGATTCGTGGGCGTCACAGGCGCAGGCGGATGTCGCCATCTGGACCATCAAGATGGATGCCGGAGCCCGCTGGACCTTGCCCGCCGCCACGGGCGCGCAGACCAGGCGATGCCTGTACTTTTTCCAGGGCGACAAGCTCGACGTCGGCACACAGACCGTGCCCGGGCATGCGGCCATCGAGCTGCGGTGTGATGAAGACATCCCGTTGCACAACCATGGCGCAGCGGCCGAACTGCTGCTGCTGCAGGGCCGGCCGATTGGTGAACCGGTGGCGCAATACGGCCCTTTCGTGATGAACACGCAGGCCGAGATCCAGCAGGCTTTCGCCGACTACCGGCGCACTGAATTCGGTGGCTGGCCCTGGCCCGACCAGGCACCGGTGCATGGCCCCCTCGCCCGCAGATTTGCCAATCATGCCGACGGCAAGACCGAAACCAGAAACCTGCAGCCCAGCACCACGGAGTAGAGCACCATGATTCTCGAGATCGCCGATATTCGCATCCGCGCGGGCGACAACGCGGCGTTTGAAGAGGCCATCACCCGCGCAGTCGCGACCGTGGCCAGTGCGGCCCGGGGCTTCCAGGGCTACAAGGTCCATCGCGGCGTGGAAAGCCCGAATCGGTACATCCTGCAAATTTTCTGGGACACACTGGAAGACCACACGGTGGGGTTCCGTCAATCGCCCTTGTTTGTCCAGTGGCGCGCGATCGTCGGGCCATTTTTCGACGGTGCTCCGGTGGTGGAGCATTTCACCCTGGTCACCAAGTCACCCTGAGTCATCCCGGCACGGTACGGCCCGACCGAGTGACCCGTCGCCTGCACCTTCGCCAGTACCAAGGAGATTGACATGAGCCATGTATTCCAACCACCCGCGCTGGTTACTGTCCCCGTGGTCGGACGCGCCGAAACCTTCGCTGTCAGACGCATCTACTGCGTTGGGCGCAACTATGAAGAACACGCCAAGGAAATGGGATTCACCGGCCGCGAACCACCGTTCTTCTTCATGAAACCGGCCGACGCGATCGTGGTCGCGGCGCCAGCGACGACGGCGCTGATCGATTACCCCAGCCTGACCGACAACCTGCACCATGAAATCGAACTGGTGGTGGCCATAGGCAGGGCCGGGCGCGATATCGCTGCCGCCGACGCACACAACTACATTTTTGGCTACGCCGTCGGGCTCGACATGACGCGGCGCGACCTGCAAAACGACATGAAGAAGCAGGGTCGACCGTGGTGTATCGGCAAAGGATTTGATCAGTCTGCGCCGATCGGCGCCATCACCCCTGCCGACCAGGCAGGCGACATTGCCCACGCCGAGATCTTTGTCCAGGTCAACGGTGCCGACCGCCAGCGCAGCAATGTGGCGCGGCTGATCTGGAACATCGGCGAGACCATAGAACACCTGTCGGCGGCCTGGGAGCTGCAGCCCGGTGATCTGATCTACACCGGCACACCGGAGGGCGTGGCGGCGGTGGTGCGCGGCGACACCCTGGTGGGCGGAGTCGGCGCCTTGCAGCCGATCCGCGTCACGGTGCGTTGACCATGCCCCACCATCGCCCCCGACCAGCACACCCCCACTCCGATGCGACTGCTTGAAACGCTGGCCAAGGCGTGCGCCATCCTGGCCGGTGTGTTGTTGACCATGATCACGCTGCTGACCTGCGTCAGCCTGTTCGGACGCAATACCGTGGGTATCACGCTGGCCGGCGACTTCGAATTGACCGGTGTTGCCGCCGGCGCTGCCATCGCGCTCTTCCTGCCCTGGTGCCAGTACCGCCGTGGCAACATCATCGTGGACTTTTTCACCAGCAAATCCAGCGCGCTCACCAATGCCCGGCTCGACCGCTTTGGCGCCTTGTTGCTGGCCGTCATGATGGCGGTCATGGCATGGCGCACCGGACTGGGTGGAGTCAATGCGTACACCACCCACTCCGGAACCATGATGCTGGGTTTTCCGGAGTGGGTTGTCTATGCCTGCATCGCGCCGCCCCTGGCCCTGACCGCCGTCATCGCCCTGTGGCAGGCTGCGACCGGTGCCGCGGCGCCAGAGCCAGAATGACGCCGCTCGTCCTCACGCTGATGATCTTTGCCATCATGCTGGTGCTGATGGCCCTGCGCACCCCCATTGCGGTGTCCATGTTTGTTGCTGGTTGTGTGGGTTATGTGACACAGGCCGGCTGGCCACCGCTGGCAAGTTTCCTGAATTCCCAGGCGTTCGCCCGTTTCGCCAGTTATGACCTGTCGGTGATCCCGCTGTTCATCCTGATGGGGCATTTCGCCACCCAAGGCGGCATTTCCAAGGCCCTGTTTGGTTTCGCCAGCGCCGTCATGGGTCGCTTCAAGGGTGGCCTGGCCATGGCGGCGGTGCTGGCCAGCGCGGCCTTTGGCGCCATCTGTGGCTCCTCTGTGGCAACCGCGGCAACCATCACCTCGGTGGCGCTGCCGGAGATGAAACGCCACGGTTACTCCGGCCGGTTGTCCACCGGTACGCTGGCCGCTGGCGGCACACTGGGGATCCTGATCCCGCCATCGGTGCCGCTGGTGATCTACGCCATCCTGGCCGAGCAGAACATCGCCAAACTCTTCGCCGCAGCGATGGTGCCGGGGCTGATCGCCATGGTCGGCTACATGGTCGCGATCGCCGTGTACGTGCGCCTGGTACCAGGCCATGCGCCGGAGAACGACGTGGTAGCGGAAAAAATCACCCTGCAGTCGCTCAAGGGCGTGGTCCCGATCGCCTTGATCTTCCTGCTGGTCTTTGGCGGCATTTATGGCGGCCTGTTTACGCCCACCGAAGGCGCTGCGGTGGGTGCGGCATCGACCTTTGTTGCCGCGCTGTTGCTGCGTGAACTCACGCTGGCCAAACTCAAATTCTGCTTCTACGCCACCGCCGAGGGCTCGGCCATGATATTCATGATCTTTCTTGGCGCGGACATCATGAACTCGGCACTGGCGTTGACCCAGGTGCCAGCACAGCTGGCCGCCGTGGTCCAAAGCTGGAACCTGGCGCCTCTGGTCGTGGTGTCGGCGATCCTGCTGTTTTATGTCGTGCTCGGTGCGGTGATGGACGAGTTGTCCATGATCCTGTTGACTATTCCGATCTTTTTCCCGATGGTGATCGGCCTGGATTTCGGCATGCCCCGGGAATCGGTCGCCATCTGGTTCGGCATCATGGTATTGATGACGGTCGGTTTCGGCTTGTTGGCGCCGCCGGTCGGACTCAACGTCTATGTCGTCAACGGCATGGCGCGGGATGTGCCAATTTCGGAGAGTTATCGCGGTGTCATGCCTTTTTTGGCAAGTGATGTATTGCGCACCCTGCTGCTGTTGTTCTTTCCCGGCATTTCCCTGTGGTTGGTGCAGTATCTGACGTGATTGTGCGAACAGCACGCGACCGGTAGCCGGTGCGGGTAAATCCGATGCTCGGCTGCGTCTATTTGCGTTAACGTACCTGAAATTCATTCCCGGGAGATTTCCATGATGCATCGCCGTACCCTGCTCAAGTCATCGGCTGCCGTCGCCTTGGGCGCACCAGCACTCAGCAGCCTCGCGCAACAGGCTGTGACACTCAAGTTCCATACCTTCATGGCGCCGCAGTCCAACGTCTGGCTGACGATGCACAAACCATGGATGGAAAAGGTCGAAAAGGAATCTGGTGGCCGCATCAAGTTCGAGGCGTACCCGGCCATGCAACTCGGCGGCACGCCGGTTCAGTTGTACGACCAGGCAAAGGACGGCGTGGTCGACATCAGCTGGACACTGCCGGGCAATACCGCCGGCCGCTTCCCCCGGATCGAGGTGTTCGAACTGCCGTTCATGATGAACAACGCCGAGGCAACGTCCCGGGCTTATTGGGAATATGTGCACACCGTCGCCACCGACGAATTCAAGGACAACCAGCTCATCGCCCTGCATGTGCATGGCCCGGGCATGTTCCACACCAAGGACCGCCAGATCAAGACAGCGGATGACCTCAAGGGACTGAAGATGCGCGGTCCGACGCGCCAGATCACAAAGATGCTGGGTTATCTGGGAGCCACGCCAGTGGGTATGCCCTTGCCGGCCATTCCGGATGCCTTGTCGAAGGGCACGATCGACGGCTGTGTGATCCCCTGGGAGGTCGTGCCTTCGGTCAAGGTGCAGGAACTGGTCAAGTACCACAGCGAGTTTGCCAAAGGCGGAGAAGCCTTGTACACGACCACCTTCGTGATGTCGATGAATCGCAAGAAATACGAGTCACTGGCGCCCGATCTGCGCAAGGTCATTGACAACAACTCGGGTGCCGACACGTCGGCGTGGTTGGGCAGGACGCAGGAAGGCAACGATCCGCTCGGGCGCAAGTCGGCGGTGGATCGCAACAACACGATCTACACCATCCCGGCCACCGACACCCAGGAATTCCGGCGCAAGGCGGCACTGGTGGAGGTGGAATGGATCGAGGACATGAACAAGCGCGGTTTCGACGGTCGCAAACTGCGCGACACGGCGCGCGCCCTGATCGAGAAACACGGCAAGACTGCCGCCAGCAAGGTGGCCCCGGCCAAAAAGGGATAGTCCACTTATCGCGCGGGTCACAGGGCTCCTTGCGGAGCCCTTTTTTCTTTACAAATTACACTGGCCCGATGATGTCAAGCGCGATAAAACATTGCCGCAACTGCGGCGCCCTGGTGGTGTACCGGGTCCCGGACGACGGCGACACACGCGAACGCGCGGTGTGCCCCCAGTGCCAAACGATCCACTACGAAAATCCGCTCAACGTGGTGGGTACCGTGCCGCACCTGGGGCAGCGGGTTCTGCTGTGCAAGCGCAATATCGAACCACGGCGCGGCAAATGGACATTGCCGGCCGGCTTCATGGAGCTGCACGAAACCACTGCCCAGGGCGCGGCGCGCGAAACGCAGGAAGAGGCTGGCGCCCAGTTCGAGATGGAGAACCTGTTCACCATCCTCAACGTCGCCCGGGTCGGGCAGGTACACCTGTTTTACACCGCCCGGCTGCTCAACGACGCTTTTGATCCGGGCCATGAAACCATGGAGGCCAGGTTGTTCGAGGAGTCCGACATTCCGTGGGACGAGATTGCCTTTCGTACCGTCAAGGAAACCCTGGAGCACTATTTTGCCGACCGGCGCACCGGACAATTGACCATCCACACCATCGACATCGTCTAGGAAACTTTCGCTGAAAGGTCACCCAAACACGACTATCCGTCGACCCGTTGCAATCCACGGGTGTATAACCACTGGGGGTTTTGACACCCCGGCACCCATTTGCTGATGAGATCGAGAGGAGACATGGCATGAAACCACAGCGCTTCTGGGACGTCGACCTGCTGGTCTTGGTCAAGATCTGGATCGCCGACATGGGCACCTTGCTGCTGACCGCGATTGCCTTTGTTGGCATGGCAATGCCAGTGATCATTCCGACCCTGATACTGTGGTACCTCTATTCGATCGATTTCAAAATGCCGCCGTGATCATGTGATGGGCGTCAACGGCCGATGCACCACGGCGCTGTGTCATGGACCAGGCCCATCCAGAGCGCCCAAGCCGCGCTGGCGGCCAGCGTGACACCGGCCAGGCGTACACCCCAGCTGCCCAGCCCTTCACGGTCACGCAGTCGCAACCATAACCAGGGCCCCGCCAGCATGGACAGGCTGGTGCCCAGTGCAAACAGCGCCATGACCAGCGCGCCGTCGACCGGCTTGGCGCTCAGACCAGCCACCAACAACGCCGAATACAACAGGCCGCAGGGCAACAGAGCCCACAACGTGCCGATCACCAGTGGCGCTCCAATGTGGTGCCGTTGCACGGCGCTGCGGGTGTGTGACCACAATGCCCGACTGGCGCTCTCGATCCAGACCGGCTGGCGTGCATTGAACAACAACAACATGCCGACAGCCAGTGCAGCCACATGCAGCAGGGTCCACAGAGGCCGCACTGCCGCCGACTGCGTGGTGAGCCATCCCAGCCCCTGCATCGAGCCGGCCGCCAGTGCGCCGAGCATGGCGTAGCCTACAACACGCCCCAGCTGGAACAGCCCCAACGCGAGACTGCCGCGCCCCTGCGCCGCGCTGCCGATTCCGGCACAGGCAGCTCCGCACATCACGACACAATGCGGGCCACCGACGATTCCCATCAGAAGCGCGGTCGCGGCCAAACTGCCTTGCATGGTCAGAGGATACGGGAATATCTCGCGCGGCCGCGATCAGCCTGCAAGTAGCGGTCGAACACCATCGCCACAGCGCGTACAAAATACCAGCCGCGCGCGGTCACCAGCACGCCAGCACCATCGATGTCCACCAGGCCCTGCTACTGCAGTGCTTGCAATGCCTCCAGTTCGCTGGCGAAATAGCTCCTGGAATCGACCAGCCAGGCGAGGTCGATTGATTCGAAACTCCATTGCCCCTGGCACATCAAGGCCATGATGACGGCCCGGCGCAGCAAGTCGTCGCGTGACAAGGTCAAGCCACGCACGACCGGGAATAGCCCAAGGTCGAGCGCGTCGTAGTAGTCTTCCAGGGTCTTGGCGTTCTGGCTGTAGGTGGCACCGACCTTGCCAATGGCAGACACCCCAAGGCCGATCAGATCACAGTCCGGCCGGGTGCTGTAGCCCTGAAAATTCCGGTGCAGCCGGCCCTGGCGCTTGGCCACCGCCAACGCGTCGCCCGGCAGCGCGAAGTGGTCCATGCCGACATAGACATAACCGGCAGCAACCAGCGTCGACAGCGAGCGCGACAACATCTCCAGTTTGGCCGACGCCGGTGGCAACTCGGCGCTGGCGATGCGCCGTTGCGGCTTGAAGCGTTCCGGCAGGTGGGCATAGCCGTACAGCGCAATCCGGTCTGGCCGCAGCGCGACCAGTTGCGCCAGAGTACGGTCGAAGGACTCCGGGGTCTGCTTTGGCAAACCATAAATCACATCCACATTGACCGACTCGAATCCACGCAAGCGCGCAGCCGAGACCAGGTCGAACACCTGTTGCGCCGGTTGTACGCGGTGCACCGCTTTTTGAACCGCAGGCTCGAAGTCCTGGACTCCGAAACTGAGCCGGTTGAAGCCCAGTTCGGCCAGGCTGTCCAGCCGCCGCGCGTCGACCGTACGCGGGTCCACCTCGATGGCATATTCGCCGCCCGGAGCAAAAGTAAAGCTGCGACGCAACATCGCCAACAGTTCAGCCAGTTCGGTGTCGCGCAAAAAGGTCGGGGTACCGCCTCCCAGGTGCAATTGGCCAATGCTGCAACCAGCTCCGAGTTGCGCGACATGCAATTCGACTTCCCGCGCCAGGTATGCCAGGTAGGGGCCAGCCCGCTCATGGTGCCGGGTGATGATCTTGTTGCAGGCACAGTAGTGACACAGCGATTCGCAAAAAGGAATATGCACGTAGACTGACAAGGGCGTGGCGGTGGCGGCATTGGTGTCGCGGCGCTGCTGCAATGCCTGCTGGTACTGCGGTGCGCCAAACGCCTCGACAAACCGGTCGGCGGTCGGGTAGGAGGTATAACGGGGGCCAGGCACGTCGTAGCGACGCAATATTTCTGGCGAAATGGAGTCTGGCATGGCAGAAAACATCAAAACCCCTCGACTGGAAGTCGCAATATGCCGGACCACCCGCTGGAGTGTCTTGACTTGCATCAATACAGCAGAAAAACACC
Source organism: Betaproteobacteria bacterium (assembly GCA_031416215.1). Lineage (GTDB taxonomy): Bacteria > Pseudomonadota > Gammaproteobacteria > Burkholderiales > Burkholderiaceae_C > CAISIP01. The sequence goes on along the minus strand of JANOTG010000057.1, from coordinate 12,672 downwards.
CGGCGCACAATTGACCCATATCAGGAGCCACGATGTCCAATCTCGCAGCCAACAGCAGTGCCAATGTGCAGCGCCATGCCCCGCCCCACCCGGTGACACCCATCGTGGCGCTGGACCCACGGGCCATCAAGGTAGCCTGCGCCAGCTGCAACCTGCGGGAGTTGTGCATGCCGCTGGGCCTGTCGCCAAGCGAACTCGACCGTATCGACGACATGGTGGCAACACGCCGGAAGATCAAACGCGGCACCGCGCTGTTTCGCGATGGGGACCGATTCACCAGCCTGTACGCGATCCGCACCGGATTCTTCAAGACCTGCATCGCGTCGGAAGACGGGCGGGATCAGGTCACCGGCTTTCAGATGGCGGGGGAGGTGATAGGACTGGACGGCATCGTCGATGAGCGCCATACCTGCGACGCCGTGGCGCTGGAAGATGCCGAAGTGTGTGTGATGCCGTTCGACCGCATCGAAGAGCTCTCGCTCCAGATCCACTCCTTGCAACGCCATATACACAAGATCATGAGCCGCGAAATCGTGCGCGAGCACGGTGTCATGCTGCTGCTGGGCAGCATGCGCGCCGACGAGCGCCTGGCGGCCTTCCTGCTGAACCTGGTGCAGCGACTGCACGCGCGCGGCTTCTCCCAGACCGAGCTGGTTCTGCGCATGACGCGTGAGGAAATCGGCAGTTACCTCGGGCTCAAACTGGAAACCGTGAGCCGCACCTTTTCCAAGTTTGTCGAGGACGGGATCGTCGAGGTGAAGCAACGCCATGTGCGGATACTGGACACGGCAGCCCTCAAGCTCATCGTCAACCCCCAGGACTGCTCCTGAACCGCTTCAGCGCCGATCCGCCCTCACTGCGTCCTGCTCGCCCTGTGCATTGACCTCGTGGGAAGGGGTTGCCAGCAACACACTGAGTGTGCTGGAAATCGCCACCAGGGCCCAGAAAACAAAAAATGCCAGCGTGTAGACGGCCTGACGCGACACGCCGAGGGGTCGCCCGAACCACTGCAGGTCCTGCGGGTCGACGACCGAAAACACCAGCATTTCCAGCCCGCAGGCGACCAGAAATGCCGGCCAGACGATCCACATCCACTTGTGTTTTGCCATGGTCGTTGGGTGCTGGCGCAGCCTGCAGCCCCGTCAGGGTTTGGGGATCGTCTTGTCGGCCGGCACAACGCCGGTCGCCGCATGATTTCGCCCCTGCACCGCCGGCGCCAGGTTGGCCGGTGACCGGGCGCTGCCCTGGACCGTCTGGCGGTAGCTGTCGGCGTTGATGACCGGGTCCGGCCGGGTGATGGCCAGGTACAAGGTGATGAAACCGGCCACCACCACAATCGCCGGGCCGGAGATCACCAGCCATACATGGCCGAATTTCCACCACGGGGCGGGTGCGGGATCGATGTCGATGTCGATGGGCATGGTGGCTCCTTAACGTGGTACCAGAAAGACGGATTTTTCACTGATCCGGGCTGCCGAATCGATGGCTTCGATCTCGAAGTGCATACTGTGTGATCCCGGGCCGGCGCCGTCAGCGGCCAGTTGTACCCGTACCGCGACCCAGCGCGCCTGAGTTGCATCGACCGCCACGACCTCATCACTTTTCACGGCGATGCCCTGCAGGCCATGCGCGGAAATTCGGTATTTCTGGGCCGTTTCGGTGGCGTTCATGATTTGCAGACGGTAGACGTTTTCGATGTTGCCACCGGCAACGACACGAGCCATGGCCCCGCGGTCGCGCACCACATCCACCTTGAAAGGCGTGCGCAACAGCAGGCTGACCCCCATGGCCAGCACCATGGCTGCCAGGATGGAGGCATAGACCAGCACCCGCGGGCGCAACACATGGCGCAACGTCTGTGTGCGGCTCCAGTGGCCAGAGAGTGCATTTTGCGTCGAGTACTTGACCAGCCCGCGCGCATAACCCATCTTGTCCATCACCGTGTCGCAGACATCGGCGCAGGCGCCACAACCAATACATTCGTACTGCAGGCCCTCGCGTATGTCGATACCGGTTGGACAGACCTGCACACACAGGCTGCAGTCGACGCAGGCCCCAAGGCCCAGCTGCGCCGGGTCGGCCTTGCGCGAGCGTGCTCCGCGCGGCTCGCCGCGATCCTGGTCATAGGTGACGATCAGCGTGTCGCGGTCGAACATGGCGCTCTGGAAGCGCGCATAGGGACACATGTGCTTGCACACCTGCTCGCGCATGAACCCTGCATTGCCGTAGGTGGCAAAGCCGTAAAAGACGGTCCAGAATACTTCCCACGAGGTCATCTGCAGCGTCAACAGTTCACGCCCCAGTTCACGCACCGGCGTGAAGTAAGCGACGAAGGTGAATCCGGTCCAGAACGCCAGCAGCAGCCAGGCAATGTGTTTGCCGCCCTTGCGCAGCACCTTGTCCATCGACAGTGCGCCGGCGTCGCGACGCATGCGTGCTGAACGGTCACCCTCGAACTTTTTTTCTATCCACAGAAACATCTCGGTATACACGGTTTGCGGACAGGCATAACCGCACCACAGGCGCCCTGCCACGGCGGTGAACAGAAACAGTGACAGCGCCGAGATGACCAGCAGGCCGGTGAGATAGATGAAGTCCTGCGGGTACAGCACCAGGTTGAAGATATAGAAGCGGCGCGTGCCCAGGTCGAACAACACGGCCTGGCGCTGGCCCCATTCCAGCCACGGCAGGCCGTAGAAGACCAGCTGGGTCAGCAACACCAGGCCCCAGCGCCAACGCGAAAAGAAGCCCGACACACTGCGCGGGTAAATCGTGCGATGGGCTTCATACAGCGACACCATCTCCGGATCCGGCTCGATGGCGCGGATCGGGATCACCTTGCGCCCGCTGGTTTTGGTTGTCGTCACTCAGCGACCATCAGCCGTGCAGCAAAACTCATTTCGTTGCTACAAGTGACTTGTTCGAAAAGCCCCAGACATAGGCTGACAGCACCTGCAGCTGCGCCGCTCCCAGTTTTTCGGCCTGCGCCGGCATCTGGTTCACCCGCCCATTGTTGATGATGGCGACAATCGCGTTTTCGCCATAACCGTGCAGCCAGATGTTGTCCGTCAGGTTGGGTGCGCCCAAAGCCGCATTGCCTTTGCCGTCAGCACCGTGGCAGGCGCCGCAGGCAGCGAACTTGGCCTTGCCCAAGGCCGCGCGCACCGAGTCGCTGGGGCTGCCGGAGAGGCTGAGCACGTAATGCGCCACGTTTTTCACATCGTCCGGGGTACCCACCGCCGCCGCCATGGGCAGCATGTTGCCGATGCGGCCCTGAACCAGGGTCTCGAGTATCTTTTCGGGCGTCCCGCCATGGATCCAGTCACTGTCGGTGAGGTCCGGAAAACCCTTGCTGCCGCGGCCATCCGAGGCATGGCATTGCGAGCAGTTGTTCATGAACAGTCGCTCACCAATCGCCATGGCCTGGGGGTCGCGCGCCAGGGCGTCGGTCTTCATGCTGGCAAACCGCGCGTACAAAGGCGCAACCTCCCGCTCGCCCTTCTGCATTTCCGCCGCATGCTGGCCGGTCGAACTCCAGGCCAGTGAGCCGGCAAAGCTGCCCAGGCCCGGGTACAGCACCAGGTACACCAGGGAGAACAGGACGGTGAGTACAAACAGCCAGACCCACCACCGTGGCAGCGGGTTGTTCATCTCGCGCAGGTCACCGTCCCAGATGTGGCCGGTCGTGTTGTCGCTGGCAGTCATGGCGCGCGCCTTGCCGCTGAACCACAACAAGAGCAGGCAGGCCACGATGCTCACCAGCGTGATCGCAGCGACAAAGATCGACCAGAAGTTGCTCGTAAAGTCACTCATGCTGATTCCTTCAATCCTGCTCGAACGGCAGCCTGGCTGCCTGCTCGAAATCGGCGCGGCGCTGGCGTGACCAGGCCCACCAGACAATGCCCAGAAAAACCACCAACGAGACCACGGTGGTGATGGAGCGCAAGGTATTGACATCCATGTGATTGACTCCCGGTTTATTTGAGCGCGAGGCCAAGCATCTGGAGGTAGGCAATGGTCGCCTCCATCTCGGTCTTGCCGGCAACGTCCGCAGATGCCTTGCCGATCTGCTCGTCCGTGTAGGGGACACCTACCGTGCGCAGCGCCCGCATATGGCTCGGCAACGCGGTGGCATCCACCAGGTTCTTCTCGAGCCACGGGTAGGCCGGCATGTTCGATTCCGGCACCAGATCACGCGGGTTGATCAGATGCACGCGATGCCAGTCATCGCTGTACTTGCCACCCACCCGCGCCAGATCCGGCCCGGTGCGTTTGCTGCCCCACTGGAACGGATGGTCGTACACCGACTCGCCAGCCACCGAGTAGTGCCCATACCGCAAGGTCTCGGAGCGGAACGGCCGGATCATCTGCGAGTGGCAGTTGTAGCAGCCTTCGCGTATGTAGACGTCGCGTCCGGCCAATTGCAAGGCGGTATAGGGCAACACGCCCTTGATCGGCTCGGTCGTCGACTTCTGGAAAAACAGCGGAATGATCTCGACCATCCCGCCCACCAGCAGCACCAGCAGGATCAGGACAATCATCAGGAAGTTGTTGGTCTCGATCTTTTCGTGCGAGAGACCGGAAGATTTGCCTTGGTTCGTCATCGGATGGCCTCCTTCAGGCGTGGGCGGCGGCCACGGGAATGTTCACCGTGTTGGCCTGGCCCGAGGTGGCCGTCTTGAGCACGTTCCAGAGCATGATCAGCATGCCGCCCAGGTACAACACGCCGCCAAGCAGGCGCAACACGTAGAACGGAAAGGTGGCCTTGACCGACTCGACAAAGGTGTAGGTGAGTGTTCCGTCGGTGTTGACGGCGCGCCACATCAGGCCCTGCATCACACCGGCAATCCACATGGCCGCGATGTAGATCACGATGCCGATGGTGGCAACCCAGAAATGCACCTCGATCGCCTTGATGCTGTGCATCTGGGTGCGCCCGAACAGTCGCGGGATCAGGTAGTACATGCTGCCCATGGTGACCAGGCCGACCCAACCCAATGCACCGGAGTGCACGTGGCCGACCGTCCAGTCGGTGTAATGGCTGAGCGCATTGACGGTCTTGATCGACATCATCGGACCTTCGAACGTGCTCATGCCGTAAAACGACAGCGACACGATCAGAAAACGCAGGATGGGATCGTCGCGCAGCTTGTGCCAGGCGCCCGACAGCGTCATGATGCCGTTGATCATGCCGCCCCAGCTCGGCGCCAGCAGGATCAACGAAAAGACCATGCCCACCGATTGTGTCCAGTCGGGTAGCGCGGTGTAGTGCAGGTGGTGCGGGCCGGCCCACATGTAGGTGAAGATCAGAGCCCAGAAGTGCACGATGGACAGCCGATAGCTGTAGACCGGTCGGCCAGCCTGCTTGGGGATGAAGTAATACATCATGCCCAGGAAACCGGCAGTCAGAAAGAAACCTACCGCGTTGTGGCCGTACCACCACTGCACCATCGCATCCTGCACGCCGGCGTACGCGGAATAGGACTTCATGAAACCGGCCGGGATTGCAGCGCTATTGACCAGGTGCAACAGCGCCACGGCGATGATGAAGGCGCCAAAGAACCAGTTGGCGACATAGATATGGCGCACCTTGCGCGTACCGATGGTGCCGAAAAAGACAATCGCAAACGATACCCATACCAGGGTGATCAGGATGTCGATCGGCCACTCCAGTTCGGCATATTCCTTGCCACTGGTGTAGCCCAGAGGCAGGGAAACGGCCGCCGCGACGATCACCAATTGCCAGCCCCAGAAGGTGAACGCTGCCAGCTTGTCACCGAACAGGCGAACGTGGCAGGTCCGTTGCGCCACGTAATAGGCTGAGGCAAACAGACCACAACCGCCAAAGGCGAAGATCACGGCATTGGTGTGCAATGGCCGCAGGCGGCCGTAGGACAACCACGATATGCCGAAATTGAGCTCGGGCCAGGTCAGCTGGGCAGCGATGATGACGCCCACCAGCATGCCGACGACGCCCCAGACCACCGTCATGATGGCGAATTGGCGCACCACCGTGTCGTTGTACGAAACCGCCTTGGTATTTGGAAAGATCATTCGCGCCTCTTGGAGATTGGTTTGGGTCAAGTTTCCGGGCGGCTGGCGATTTACGACTTGATACACATCAAACCGATGTCAGACTTTGTCGCCTTCTTCCAGGATTCGGGCGCCCTCCGACTCGATATCCTCGAACTGACCGCGGTCGATCGCCCACCACAGACCCGCCAGGATAAAAAACACCAGCGCCACCGAGAGCGGGATCAGCAGATAGAGGATGTCCATCAGACACCGGCGTCCAACAGCGGCTGGCGGCGCGCCAGGCGCAGCGCATTGAGCACCACCAGCAATGAACTGGCTGCCATGCCGAGCCCGGCCAGCCAGGCCGGTAACCAACCCGCCACAGCCAATGGAATACAAGCCATGTTGTAGGCCAGCGCCCACCACAGGTTCTGCCGCACGACACGCATGGTGCGACGCGCCAGCACAATCGTCTGAAAAACGGCATACAGGCGTTCTCCCGGCACCACAAAATCAGCCTGAGACTGCGCCAAGGGCACCGATTGGCCGAACGCGAAAGACACGTCGGCGGCCGCCAGCACGGGCGCGTCATTGATGCCGTCTCCCACCATCACCACGCGCCGCCCTTGGGCCTGCAAGGCGTGCACCACCTGCAGTTTGGCGTCGGGTGCGCAGTTCGCGGTGACATCGTCGATGCCAACGATGGCGGCAACCGCTTTTGCCGGCGCGGCCGCGTCACCCGAAACCAGGGCAAGCTGCAGACCGCTTGCACGCAGGGCGGCCACCGTGGCTGCTGCGTCCGCCCGAACATCCTGCGCCAGACTGAACGATGCCAGCCAACCGTCCTGATCGGCCAGATACACCAGGCCCGGGCCGTCTGCCGTGGGCGTCACCCCGCAGAAGTGGGCTGAGCCAAGCCGTACCAATGACGCACCACCTGTTTCCTTTTGCCATGCCACCCGTGCACTGATGCCTTGCCCGGCCATTTCCTGCAGCGCGTCGACGACCAAACGCTCGCCAGCAACCATGCCCGCGCAGCAACGTGCGATCGCCATCGATACCGGATGGTTTGAGTGCGACGCCAGACTCCAGGCCAGCCTGCCCACTTCGCTCTTCGACACAGACTCGCGGTGCAGCCAGGAGTCCACTTCCAGCCGTTCCGTCGTCAAGGTTCCGGTCTTGTCGAACAACACCGTGTCGACCCCGGCCAGGGATTCGATCGCCTGCAAACGTCGCACCAGCACACCGCCGCGCGCCAGCTTGCCGGCTGCTGCCAGCATGGCCGCCGGGGTCGCCAGCGACAGGGCGCAGGGGCAGGTCACGATCAGCACCGCCACCGCCACCATGACGGCGTGGCCCGGGTCCTGCGGCCACCAGTATGCGCCGGCACCGCCTGCAGCCAGCAAGACAGCAATCAGGAACGGCTTGGCCAGCCGGTCCGCCTGTCGGGCCAGGCGCGGCCGCGTTGTGGCGGCGCTGCGCATCAGGGCGACGATCTGGGCAAAGCGGGTGTCGTCGCCCAGGCGTTCGATTCGCACCTCCACCACGCCCGACAGGTTGTGGCTGCCGGTCACCACCGCGTCACCCACGCCTTTGTCGATCGCACGCGATTCCCCGCTGAGCAGTGACTCGTCGACCGCCGTATGACCGCGGGTGACCACGCCGTCGGCCGGGAACGCGTCGCCAGCGACAACCCGTATCGTGTCCGCCACCCGCAATTGGCGTGCCGAGACCAGATCGATGCCGCCGTCGGCGGCCAAGCGCTGGACCCGATCCGGCAGGCGGTTCATCACCGAGTTCAATGCGCCCGCCGTACGGTCGCGCAGGCGCAACTCCAGCCAGCGGCCACTGAGCAGGAAAAATACGAACATCGTCAGCGAATCAAAAAACACCTCGCGACCGAAAACACCGGCCGGATCGAAGGTGCCGGCGGTACTGGCGAGAAAGGTGATCACGATACCCAGTGCGACCGGCAAATCCATGCTGACGCGCCGCTGTGCCAGATCGCGCAGGGCATTGCGGAAAAACGGGCCGCAGGAAAACAGGATCACCGGCAGCGTCAATACCCACGAGGCCCAGCGCAACAACTGCTCCATCTCGGCGCTGAGGTCTCCCGGCGTCGCGGTGTAGGCCGGATAGGCATACATCATCACCTGCATCATGCACAGCCCGGCGACGGCCCAGCGCCACAAGGCCAGACGCGATTCCTGCCGCCGCAGCGCCAGGTCGTGACTGTCATTGGCCGGCAACACCACGTAACCGGCGCGCCGCACCGCCTGCATCCATTGCGACGGCAGCACCTGGGTCGGCACCCACCATACGTTGGCACGCTGGCTGCCTGCACTGACCTCGGCCCGCACCACCCCGGGAGTGGCGCGCAGCACATCCTCCACGGTCACGGCACAGGCGGCACAGGTCATGCCCTGCACCACCACGCTGGACTCGATCCAATCGGCATGTGTCGCACAGGGTCGGCTGAAGGCCGCCCATTCCTGGGCATCGTCGAGCACGGTGAGCGGTTCGAGCTCGTCCAACGCGGCTCGTCCCTGCTCGGGCGGCAACGGCCCTGACGCAGGTCGGGCGGTCTGCGGTACTGGCGGCAGAGACAGAACACGTTGCATGCGGGCGCCAGCGTAACCTGCCTGTACTGCGCCAATCTTGACGTGGATCAAGGAAAAATCCGACGCCCGGCGTAATCTGTACCTATCCCAACCAACCACCCGGAGAAACCATGTTCAAACGTATTCTTGTTGCCACCGATGGCTCGACGCTGTCCAGGAAGGCGGTTTCGCACGCTGTGTCACTGGCCGAACTCAGCGGCGCCGAGCTGGTGGCGGTCAAGGTGGTACCGCGTTATCCCATGAGTTATTTCGAAGGCGGCGTCGCGCTCGCGGCGTCCGAGGTGGCGCGGGTCGAGCAGCAATGGGCGGCCTCGGGTCAGGCCGTTGTCGACGCAGTGCAAAAACTGGCGTTGGCCCAGGGCGTCAAATGCAAGACCGTGGTCAGCAAGTCAGACCTGGTCTCAGACGCCATCATTGCCGGCGCCAAGAAACACAAGTGCGACCTGATTGTCATGGCCTCACACGGCCGACGTGGCATCAAGCGCCTGCTGCTGGGGAGCGAGACCCAGCAGGTGCTGACCCACTCCCACGTACCGGTGCTGGTACTGCGCTGATCGGGGATCAGTGCGGGTCGAACAGGCCCACGTGGTGTGCGCGCAGCATATTTTTCTGCACTTTGCCCATGGCGTTGCGGGGTAACTCGGCAACCACAAAACACGCCTTGGGTATCTTGAAGTTCGCCAGTTTGGCCTTGAGCGCGACCAGAATCCCGGGCCCGTCCACCTGGTGGCCGGGCCGCGCGCTGATCACCGCCACGCCGACTTCGCCAAAGTCCGGGTGCGGCACGCCGACCAGGGCACTCTCGGCTACTCCCGGCAGGTCGTTGATATAACTCTCGATTTCCGCCGGATAGACGTTGTAACCGCCGCTGATGATGAGGTCCTTGCTGCGCCCCACGATGGTGATGTAGCCGCGCTCGTCGACGCGGCCGACATCGCCGGTCTTGAAAAAACCATCTGCGGTGAAGTCCTCGCGCGTTTTTTCCGGCATGCGCCAATAACCCTGGAACACGTTGGCACCACGTACCTGAATGCCGCCGACCTCGCCTGCTGGCAACACGCGACCCGCGTCGTCGACCACCCGCAGGTCGACACCCGGCAAGGCGAAACCCACGGTGCCGCCACGCCGCTCCCCGTCGTGCGGCAAGTAGGGGTTGGAGGTCAGCATGGCGGTCTCCGACATGCCGTAACGCTCCAGGATGGTGTGCCCGGTGCGCTGGCGCCACTGCTCGAAGGTGTCCGGCAGCAGTGGCGCCGACCCGGCCACAAACAGCCGCATGTGCCGCGCCAGCTGCGGGTTGAGCCCGGGCTCTGCGAGCAGGCGCACATACAGGGTCGGCACACCCATGAACACCGTCGCCTCGGGCATTTTCGCCAACACCTGCTGCGGATCGAAGCGTGACAACCAGATCATCTTGCTGCCATTGAGCAGCGCGCCATGCAGGGCAACAAACAGGCCGTGCACATGGAAAATGGGCAGCGCGTGGATCAATACGTCGCCGCCCTGCTGCGGCGTGCGCCAGCCCCAGTAGGTCTGGAGCACCAGTGCATTGGAGAGCAGGTTGCCGTGGCTGAGCATGGCACCCTTGCTGCGACCGGTGGTGCCACTGGTGTACAGGATGGCGGCCAGGTCGTCCCTGGTGCGTGGCAGGCTGCGGTGCTGGTCGCTGCACTGCGCCGCGCGCTCGAGCAGGGTGCCGGTGCGGTCATCGTCGAGTGTGAAGACCGAAAGACAGCCGGCCTTGAAAGCCAGTTTGCTGACCCGGCCGAAATTGCGTCTGCTGCACACCACGACTGCCGGTTCGGCATCAGCAACAAAGTACTCGAGTTCGGCGCTCTGGTAGGCGGTATTGAGGGGCAGAAACACATGGCCGGCGCGCAACGTGGCCAGGTACAGGACCACCGCTTCCACCGACTTGTCGACCTGTACTGCGATGCGTGATGCAGCAGGCAGCGCCAGGCCCTGCAACAGGTTGGCCATCATGGCACTGGCGCGCTCCAGATCGCGCCAACTGTAGTGCAGACCGTTGTCCGTTTCGATGGCTATGGCATCGAGGTCATGCGGGAACCCGGCGCGCAGTGCATCAAACAGGTTGCGATCCAGGTCGGGTGCGGGTACAGGCTTGCGCATGGGTGGCGGCTTGGCAAGTGGGCTGGGGAGCTTCAATCCAGCTTGGCGCCCGAACTTTTCACCACGCCTTCCCAGCGCTTCACCTCGGCGCTGACAAAGCTGCCGAACTGCGTCGGCGTCAAGCTGCCAAACTCAGCGCCCTGGGAGGCCCAGACCGCCTTCGCCTCGTCGGTCAACCCGGCCTTGCGCACCTCCTCGACGATTCGCGCCTGCACGTCGGCGGGTGTTCCTTTCGGGGTCCACAAGCCGTACCAGGTGGTCACGGTGTAGTCCGGCATGCCGAGCTCGGCGGCAGACGGCACGTCGGGAAAGGCCGGATTGCGTTTGGTGCCGGCCATCATCAGCGCCTTGATGCGCCCGCCCTTGATGTGGGCCGCCGACGAACCCAGACCGTCGAACATCATCTCCACGTCCCCCGCTATCAAGCCCTGCAGTGCCGGCCCGGCGCCACGGTAGGGGATATGGGTGATGAAGGTCTTGCTCTGCTGCTTGAACAACTCGCCGGCAAGGTGGTGTGATGTGCCACCCCCGGCCGAGCCGTAGTTCATGCGGCCCGGGTTTTTGCGCACATGGTCGAGAAAGGACTTGAAATCGGCAAACGGCATCTTGCGCGGATTGACCACCAGCACCTGCGGCACACTCGCCAGCAGCGCCAGCGGGATAAAGTCTTTTTCGATGTCGTAGTCCAGTTTGGGGTACATGGCCGGTGCAATCGCGTGGTGCACGGCGCCCATGAACAGCGTGTAGCCGTCCGGTGCTGCCTTGGCCGCAATACCGGCACCCAAAGTGCCACCGGCGCCGCCACGGTTGTCGATGACCATCTGGCGCCCCGTCAGCCGGGCAAACTGTGCCGACAAGGGCCTGGCAAAGGCGTCGGTACCACCCCCGGCCGGGAACGGAACCACCAGCGTGACGGGTTTGGAGGGCCAGGCGGACTGCGCCCGCACACCACTCGCCGCAATGGCCGCCATCGCCGCGCCCAGGCGCAGCACCCCACGTCGATCAAAAACTTCTTGCATCATCGTCTCCCGGGTTGTTGTAGTGAAATTTGGCAGCGTCACAGCCTGAGCGCCTCGATCGCAGGCGACAACGGCACCTTGCCAAGGGCCAATTGTGCCCGGTGCCGGTCCAGCTTTTTCAGGTCATACAGATAGTTCACCATCAGACCGAACGACTGCTTGTGTCCCTTGGCCGACGGATCGGCGGCCCAATTGATGCGTTCCACCCGAGCACCATTGCCAAGATGAAACCGTGCCACCGGGTCGACCGGACGGCCTTCGTGCAGGCTGCTGACCAAATAGTGGGCGGCAAATTGCAGCAAGGCCTTGCGCACCGGTGACGTGTCCTTGAGCAGCGCCACCTGTTGCGGCGTCGCCAACACCTGCTCCACCGAGTTGGCCTCCGAGTGCAAGGCCCGTGCCAGGCTGGCGCGTGCCTTGTCATCCAGCCGTTCCAGCATGGCCTCCAGGTTCTTGTTCAGCCAGCTTCGAAAGCCCGGTATCGGCGACAAGGTGGCAAAATTTTTCAGGCGCGGGAACTCGAGCTTCAGGCTGTCGACCACACGCTTGATGAGTGAATCGCCGAAGCTGACTCCGCGCAAGCCGGCCTGCGTGTTGTTGATCGAGTAAAAAACGGCTGTCGTCGCCTTGTTCAGATCGGCGTGGTCGGCCGACTCGTCGAGCAGTGGCGCCACACTGTCTGCCATGTGGTCAAGCAAGGCCACCTCGACAAAAATCAGGGGCTCGTCGGGCAGTCGCGGATGGAAGAACCCATAACAGCGCCGATCCGAATCAAGCCGGTTCTTGACGTCGGCCCAGCTCTTGATGTCATGCACCGCCTCGTAACGGATCAGCTTTTCTATCAGGGACGCCGGCGAGTCCCAGCTGATACGGCGCAGTTCCAGGAA
>JANOTG010000056.1:0-5087 GCA_031416215.1 Betaproteobacteria bacterium | reverse complement strand
TCAGGTTGACGATGATGTCGACGCCGCTGGCCTTGATGCGCTCCATCACCTCGCGGTACAGCGCCGGGTCGCGGCTGCCCTTGCCGGTCTGGGGGTCGCGCACATGGCAATGCACCACGGTGGCGCCGGCATGCGCCGCCTGCACCGCCGCCGCAGCGATCTGGGTCGGCGTGACAGGTATCGCCGGGTGTTTGTCGACGGTGTCGCCAGCGCCGGTCAGCGCACAGGTGATGATGACGTTGTGGTTCATGAGGCGTAGTCCGGTTCGTGGGTATCCAGGATGCGTTTGAGTTCGCCCAGGTGCTGCTCCGAGAATGGCGTCGGATAGTCGTTCCACTGGGCGCCGGCACGCGCCGCCACCGCGTCGGAAAGCACCGCCAGCGGGCGGCCGGTGGACAACGCCAGCACCTGCAATGCGCAGGCCTTTTCCAGGTAATACAGCTCGTCGAGTGCCTGCGCCACGCTCGGGGCGACCACCATCACGCCGTGGTTTCCCATGAACAACACACTCTTGCCCGGTCCCATCAGGCGCGCCACGCGCTCACCCTCGGAGGCGTCGAAGGCCATGCCGCAGTAATCGCGGTCGTAGGCGATGCGCTGGTAAAAGCGGCAGGCATTCTGGTCCAGCATCAGGAATTCATAACCCTGCAGGCAACACAGCGCCGTGGCGTTGGGCATGTGGCTGTGCAGGATGCAGCGCGCCTGCGGCAGATGCTGGTGCAACTGCGCGTGCAGGTACCAGGCGGTTGGATCCGGCGCGTTCGGGCCCTGCATGGCAGCAGGGTCGGCGGCGTCGAGCAACAACAACTCGCTGGCGCGGATGGTGGAGAAATGCCGGCCCACCGGATTGAGCAGGAACTGGCGGCCGTCATCCGACACCGCCACGCTGAAATGGTTGGCAATCGATTCGTGCAGGTTCCAGCGCGCCGCCCAGCGAAAGGCGGCGGCAAGATCGATGCGGGCCTGGGCGTGCAACATGGTGGTGGCGTTGGCAGCAGAAGCAGAAGCAGTAGCAGCCTTCACTGTAGCGCCCTGAGACCGGCCGGCGCCGCACCGGTACGACCATCTGTTGACGGCGCGCGACCTGTTGCAGGTCGCAAACGCACACATTTGTGACCTGATGTTGTGCTACCTTGCTCGCCTATGGTCAACAGGCGCTGTCATGGGTAGATTGTTGTTACCGCTGGTGTCCTTGCTCAGCGGTGTGGGCATGCTGGTGGTGGGCACTGGCCTGCTGTTCTCGGCCATCGGCGCGCAGTCTGGCGCGGCGCGGTTTTCGGGCCTGGTGACCGGGATGATCATGTCGGCCTACTTCGCCGGCTTTGTGTTCGGCACCTATGCCTGCCCGGCGATCATCCGCAAGGTCGGCCATATCCGGGCCTTTGCCGCCATGGCGTCGATCGCCTCGACCCTGCCGATACTGCACGCTCTGTGGCTCAATCCCTGGTTCTGGGGTGGGCTGCGCTTCATCACCGGCGTCTGCCTGGTGGGTCTGTACATCGTGGTGGAGAGCTGGCTCAACGTGGTGGACAGGCCGCACCAGCGCGGCAAGGTGTTCGCCGCCTACATGGCGGTCAGTGGTGTGTCGATGGCGCTTGGGCAATGGTTGATCCTGGTAGGTGACCGTTTCGGTTTTGTGCCATTTGCCATGGTGTCCATCCTGTTTTCCTTTGCGTTGCTGCCGATCACACTGACGCCGGTGGATGAACCCCAGCCCACGGAGGCGCCCAAGCTCGGCCTGGTCGATCTGTTCGCCATTTCGCCGATTGGCGTCGTGGGCGCGGTCGCCTCGGGTTTGCTCAGTGGCGCCTTTTACAGCCTGGGCCATGTGTTCGGGCAGGGCGTCGGATTCAGCGAGGCGGGAATTGCCACCTTCATGGCAGCAACCATTCTGGGCGGGGCGGCTTTTCAGTGGCCGATCGGCCACCTGTCCGACCGGCACGACCGACGCTGGGTCTTGTTCTGGGTCTGCACATGCTGCGCCGCAGTGGCAGGCATCGGTTTTTACCTGGCCCGGGAATATGAGAATTCGCTGATCTTCCTGGGCATCGTGTACGGCGGCTTTGCCTTCACCGTCTATGGGCTGAGCGTGGCGCATGTGAATGACCTGATTGACCGCGCGCGGGTGCTTGAGGTTACCGGTGGCCTGCTGTTGCTGCACGGCGTGGGCGCCACCATCGGCCCGACGCTGGCCGGCGCCTTGATGGATGTGTTGGGCGCCGAGAGCCTGATGCTGTATTTCGCATCCGTGCTGGTACTGATGGCCTTGACCATATGGCGCTACTCTGGCCGCCAGCCCATACCGACCGGCGCACCCCACAGCAAGGACGACTATGTGATGATGGGCGAGGGTTCGCAGGCGGTGCTGCAACTCGACCCTCGGCGCAGCGGCGCCAACAGCCGGAAATGACCATGCAGAACGGGGAATTCGACTACATCGTGGTGGGCGCCGGATCGGCGGGCTGCGTGCTGGCAGACAAGCTCAGTGCCGACGGCCAGGCCACCGTGCTGGTGCTCGAGGCCGGCGCGCACGACCGCCGGCTCTGGATCAACATGCCGATTGGCTACGGCAAGACCTTCTACGACGAGCGCGTCAACTGGAAGTTCGAAGCCCAGCCCGATGCCGCGATGAAAGGCAGGCGTATCTACTTTCCACGCGGCACGGGGGTGGGCGGCTCGAGCTCGATCAACGCCATGGTGTACTGCCGCGGCCTGCCGGGTGACTTCGACGACTGGGCCAGCGCCGGCAACCCGGGGTGGGGCTGGCAGGATGTGCGCCCGGTATACGAAAGCTTTGAGCGGCCAGTCGATGCCAATGGCGCCGCCGCCGCACGTGGCGCGTTGTTTGTCAGCGACGTGCGCAAACAGCTGCACCCGATGGAGCGGCACTTCTTTGCCGCCGCCGAACAGGCTGGGTTGCCGTTCAGCGACGACTTCAACGGCACGCAACCCGAGGGTGTGGGGCGTTACCGCATCAACACCCGCCACGGCATGCGCTGGTCGGCGGCGGACGCATTCCTGCGCCCGGCCCTCAAACGCGGCCGGGTCGAGTTGCGGACCGGCGCCATGGCCAGCAAGGTTCTGTTCGAAGGCCGCAAGGCGGTGGGTGTGGCCTACCAACGCGGCGGCGTGGCGCATACGGCCCGGGCACGGCGTGCCGTGGTGCTCAGCGCTGGCGCCATCCAGAGCCCGCAGTTGCTGCAGCTCTCCGGCATCGGGCCGGGCGGCTTGCTGCAACAACACGGCATTCCCGTGCTGCTGGCGAACGAGCAGGTCGGTGGCAATCTGCAGGACCACCTGGCCATGAGTTATTACTACAAGGCCACCGAACCGACCCTGAACAACCTGCTCGGCAGCTTGTGGGGCAAGTTGCGCGTCGGTGTGCAGTATGTGACGACCCTGGGCGGCCCCTTGAGCATCAGCGTCAACCAGTGCGGCGGTTTTGTGCGCTCCCATGCACAGGCGCCACAGGTCGACATGCAGTTGTACTGCAACCCCATCACCTACACGCTGGCCGAATCGAAGACCGGCACCCAGATCGTGCCCGACAGGTTCGCCGGCTTCATCCTGTGTTTCCAGCCCTGTCGGCCGATGAGCCGGGGCCGGGTCGACATTCGCAGCGCCAGCGTCAGCGACAGCCCGCAGATCCAGCCCAACTACCTGTCGCATCCGCAGGATGTGGCGCAAGCCCTGCGTGGCGCGCAGCTGATCCAGCGCATCGCACAGACCGCCGCCATGCGCGCGCTGATCCGGGAGCCGATTGCGCCAGATCTGTTGCCCATGGCTGAAGAGGCCATGCTGGACGACTTCCGCGCCCGGGCCAGCACCTGTTACCACCCGGTGGGCACCTGCGTGATGGGGCAAGATACCCGCCGCAGCGTCGTCGACCCGCAGCTCAAGGTGCACGGCGTCGACCATTTGTACGTGGTGGACGCCTCGGTGTTCCCAACCGTCACCTCCGGCAACACCCATGCGCCCACCACCATGGTGGCGCACAAGGGCGCCGCTGCCATCCTCAAAGCCCAGGGAAAGCACTGAAGAAGGGCCATCGGGCTAATGCAAACCGACATGAAACACTATCTGAACTTCATCAACAACCAATGGGTCGCCTCGGCCGAGGGCGCAAGCTTCCCGGTCGACAACCCGGCCACCGAGGCGCTGGTTGCCCACGTGAGCGCCGCCAGCACCGAGCAGGCAAACCACGCCTGCAACAGCGCTGCGCTGGCACAACGGGCCTGGCGCAAACTGACCAGCGTGGAGCGCGGCGCCTGCCTGCACAAACTGGCCGACGCGCTGCTGGCACGCAAGGACGCCATCGGCGCAGCGCTGGCGCTGGAATCCGGCAAGAGCCTGGAGGACGCCTGCTTCGAGGCGGTGTATGCGGCCGAGGTCACGCGTTACCACGCCGAATGGGCACGCCGGGTCGAGGGCGAGATCATCCCCAGCGACTCGGCGCGCGAGAACCTGATGCTGCACCGCGAACCCATGGGGGTAGTGGCCTGCCTGATACCGTTCAACTATCCGGTCTACACCCTGCTGCGCAAGATCGCGCCAGCCCTGATCACCGGCAACACCGTGGTGGTACGGCCCAGCAACAACACACCGTGCAGCGCGTTCGAGATCGCCCATGCTGTGCTGGACGCCGGCCTGCCGCCAGGTGTGGTCAACATCCTGACCATGGGACACACCGAGGCGCAGGCCATGTGTACCCACCCCAAGGTGGCCATGATCACCCTGACCGGCGGTGTCGCGGCCGGACGCCGGGTGCTCGAGTACTCCAAGGCGAACATCGCAAAGTCGTCATTGGAGCTCGGCGGCAAGACGCCGGCCATCGTGGCCGCCGACACCGACCTGGACCGAGCCGCCGGCGACATCGTGCGCTCCAAGACCACGAACTGCGGCCAGCTGTGCACGGCGGTGGAGCGGGTCTACGTGCAGCGCGCAGTGCACGACGCGCTGGTCGACAGACTGCGCAGCCGGTTGGCGACACGGCAATTTGGCGACCGTGCCCACGATGCCAGCCGCATGGGCCCGCTGATCAGCGCGTCCAGTCGCCAGACCATCCACGACATGGTGCTGCGCGCCGT
>JANOTG010000055.1:0-5531 GCA_031416215.1 Betaproteobacteria bacterium | reverse complement strand
CACCCCGCGCTGGCGCGCCTGCAACCACACCTGCAACTGCGCCAGCAGGCGACGCGCGGCAAACAGCAGGGCCGGGGCGGCCTCGACCTGTGCCGACAACTCCAGCGGCATGTCGAACACCTCGGGCAACACCAGCCAGGGGTAGGTCTCGGGTTTGAGGCCATAGGCCCGGTCCAGCGCATCGAGCAGCGCAGCACCAAAACGCCGCGCTACCCCACCGCGCGGCAGGGCACGCAGGTCGCCCCAGCAGGTGCAGCCGATGCGCTGCAGCGTGGCCAGATGGGCTTGTGCTTCGGCCAGCGTGGTCAGTGGCAGTTGGTCGGGTTCGCGGCTGGCACCAGCAGCCAGTTGCAGGCGCGCCATGGCCAGCAGCGCGCTGGCACCCTGCGCCCGGCGCAGCCGGGGCAGCGACTGGCTGGCTTGCAGCATCTGCGCCAGCAACTGGCGCCGGCCCCCAAACAGACGCTCGCTGGCCGACACTTCCAGCACCACCACCGGCCCGACCTGCGCCACCCTGGGTGTGAACTGCAGGGCCCACCAGGCCAGCGCCGTACCGGCGTCGGCCAGCTCGGCACCGGCCTGCGCAGCGGCCGCACCCGATGGGCCGCCCGGCGCGTCGGCTGGCAGCTCTTCAGGCCAGGCTTGCAGCGCGATCCAGTGCATCCAGGAGCCTGTCGGACTTGGGAAGCGTCGGCTGCAAATCGGCTACAGCGGCCCATTCCAGCGCGTCTGCCACCGGTCGCCCTGAAGCGGCCCTGCGCCCTGCGCGGCTGCGCGTGAGCAGTGCCGCCAGACGCCCGATGCGCGCCGGCATCTGCAGCGGCTGCATGCACGGCGGGCCGCGTCGCTTGAGGATCTCGAGGTGGAGGTCGTCACTGCCGCCCTGCAGTGCCACCAGCAGGCGCAACACGGCTGGCGAAGACTCGGTTTGCACCTGCGCCGGGCGCATCACGAACAACAATTGGGCGTATTCACTGGCCGCCATCTGCAGCCGACGCAACTGGTCGGCCCGGGCCTGCGGCAGCCAGGCCAGCACGGCGCTCACGTCGGTGCAGCGCAGCGCCTGCTCGCAGGCCCACATGCGGGCTGCCGGCGGACTCGCTGTCACCCACAACAGGCGCTCGGGCGCCAGGCCGTGGGCCGAAAGGCCAGGGCCGAAAGGCATGTGTGGTGCGCCCACCAACACCACCGGCCCGGTGCGTGCATGTGCCAACGCCGGCAACAACAGACGCCACTCGTTCTGGCCGCTCTGGGCTTGCAGGATCTCCACCATCGCCCCCACCGGCCAGCCGCCACCGGGTAACTGTGCGTCGAGCGACGCATGGCCGCTGGACAACACCACGCCGGCCGCCGGCGCCAGCGCGTCGGCACGCCAGACGCTGGCATTGACTTCGGTGGAAAGAACCAGGGAGGGGCGGGCCATGGGGCAGAAATGGTGAAAATGACTGGATAAAAAAACAGTATATTCCTATCTGCCTTTTTCAGCCAGCGACCGCGCGCAGTAACTTGCCGCGTCCCCCACACGCCCGAAAGCCAGGCAACGCGGCGGCTCTCAGGCCTGAGACACAAACACCAGCGCCAGCAACACCAGCACCAGGTGCGGAAACGCCACTGTCGGGCGGCAGGCGCTGGCCAGGTATTCAGCCACCAGCGCCGGCGCGCCCCGCCGGCTGGCCGACCAGCTGGAGTGCAACTGAAACGCCGTCCCTGGCGCGGCCGGCAGGGTAGCCAGCAGGCGCTCAAGCACCAGCAAGCGCTCACCCAGTCGGGCCTGCCAGGTCTTGTAGATGCCCTCCTGCAACCACAACACCAGTTGCAAAAGACACAGCAGCCAGGGCTCCAGGGCGATCGCGGCGCCGGTGAAAAACAGCACCACGGCCACCAGCTTGATCCACAGGGCGCCGCTTTCGTAACGCTCGTGGTTGTTCTGCAGGGTGGTCCATTCCTGGCTCAGCGCGGCTGTGGTGTCCATGGGATTACGCGATCGGTTGTTGGTTCGTCAGTGTGCCACCACCCGGCCTATGCCGGGCCAGCGCCAGCGGACATAAACCCAGGCCAGCAACCCCACACACAACATGCCCAGCGACGCGGTGGCCAGCGCCAGCGGTGAATGCATCACCAGCGGCGCCACCACACCCGCCACCAGGCCATTGGCGGTGGAGCCGATGAACATCTGCAGCGACGACGCCATGCCACGGCGCGTCGGGTGCAGGTCCAGCACCAGCAGGGTCACCACCGGCACCATGACAGCCCAGCCGAAGGTAAACACCCCGAGCGGGAACATGGCCCACGACACGTCGGCGCTGAAAAACCAGTTGGCGCCCAGGTTGACCAACGCCGATATCACCATCACGACAAATCCGTAACGGATCTGGCGCGCCGGCGCGATCCGCCCGGCCAGACGACCACTGACCCAGGCCCCCAGCATGATGCCCCCGATGGTCAGCATGAAGAACCAGAAAAACTGCGTCGGTGCCAGGCCCAGGTGTTCACCCAGAAAGGCCGGCGCCGACAACACATACAGGAAACTGCCGTTGAACGGTACACCGCTGGCCAGCGCCAGCAGCAAAAACCGCGGGTCCAGACCGAGCTGCCAATAACCGCGCAGCAGGTTGCGCGCGTTGAAGGCCTGGCGCTGGTCCAGGTGCAGGGTTTCGGGCAGGTAACGGTAGTTGGCGACCCACAGCACCACCCCGACGCCGGCCAGGAACCAGAATATGCTGTGCCAGCCGGCGTGCACAAACAGCCAGCCGCCGATCATCGGCGCAATGGCCGGCGCAATACCGAAAAAGATGGTGATCTGGCTCATCACCTTTTGCGCCTGGGACGGGTCGAACATGTCGCGCACCACGGCGCGCGACACCACGATGCCGGCGCCGGTCGACAAACCCTGCAGCACGCGAAAGAAGATCAGCTGGCCGATGTTGTCCGACAGGGCACAACCCACCGAGGAGAGTGTGAACACCGCCACGCCCCAGAGCACGACGGGACGGCGCCCGAAACTGTCCGAAATGGCCCCATGGAACAGGCTCATGAAGGCAAAACCGAACAGGTAGGCCGACAGGGTCTGCTGCATCTGCACCGGCGTTGCACCCAGTGAACGCCCCATGCCGGAAAAAGCGGGCAGGTAGGTGTCGACGGCAAACGGGCCGACCATGCCCAGTAGCGACAAAAGAGCCGCCAGCGCCCAGCGCGGACCGCGCCAGAGATGGGAGGCGTCAGGATTGATGACGCGCTTTCTTCAAGTCTGTCAAGCACGCGTATGTCCGCCAGCGGCTCGCATGGTCTGCGGTCATGAGACAGCCCAGGCGATGGGGTCGACAGCAGCCCCCATCAGACTCTCGCCGGCCCCATTGCGATGACAGCGAGTTCCAACTCTTTCGTTATCGCGACAAGTTCCTTGATGAGTTGCTCATCGTCTGCTGGATCTCCATCGTAGAGTGCTGCATTGCGCTTCTGGTGGCAATCGCTCAAGAGTCGCCACTTGGCATTTGGAAAACCCACAGTGTGCGGGATCGCCTGAAAAACACCATATCGATTGGAAGGCCGATACCCGTGCCAACGCAACGCAGCCAAGGCCAGGGAATGCGCCGCGTCATAGGCAAGAGAGAACCGACTGTCTGGAGCGTTTGATGCATTTTGCGCGTCAATCAATCTGCGTCCTGCACTACGGATCAATCCGTCAAGCTCACGCCGATCCGGGGGCTCCGTCTTGAGTTGCCCTATTCGCACCAAGTTCAGCAACTGTTCATTGGGAGATGGCATGTTTGTCACCTATCAAGCTAATGTTGGCTTGAGCGAGCACACGAGTTACAAAGTGGTTGTTGTCGGCCACCTTTTTCTGGAAGTCTTTTACGGTGTACAAGGTCGGACTAACCTTTCGCCCCAGGGACTTTTCGGCAGCCGCCAATACTTCGTAGAGATCGCTGTATGCCAGTCCATCCGCAACGATCATTACATCGATGTCACTGTCCGCTGTGTCGACCTGCTTCGCCACCGACCCATAAATGAAAGCGCATTGAATTGCTTCTTCGTATGGCAACAACGCCATCCGAAGTACATCAGCCAGCCCGAATGTCTTGAGTGTGATTGACCGCAACTCGTCGAAGATCGGGCAATCCTTGTTTGCTTGATAGTGCTTTTGGCGCCCAATGACGATCATTGTGACTAGTCCTGACGATGTCATGCGCGTCAACTCCCGTTGAAGCGCGCCCTTTCCAGTCATTGCCAATTTGGCAATCTGGTTGGCGTAGAAGGACCGATCTGGTTGTCCAAACAACAGGCCGAGCACCCTCTGTTGAACGCCCGAAAACAGGACATCCGAAATCGATGTGGTCGTTTTAGTTCCCATTGTGGGAATTATCGTTCCTATTTCGGGGCACCGAAAGCTAGTGTGCGTGTGATTTTTGGTGCAATACCCATGGTGGCAGAGCATCCCTACGCGTGGATACTGGGCAAGCGCCCGCCTAGGGAACGATCACTCGACAATAGGTCGAAAAAACCGACAATCTGAGCGTCTGTCCCCCACCTTAGGAACGATCACCCCCACGATAGGACCGTGCCTGGCAAATAACCATTGCGCCGCGATTGATGTGACCAGGTATTTATGGCTTTGTCCGTCGAGTCGCCAGCGCACGACACCACGCACTGCTCACTGTTGCCTATGCGCATGCAATGCCATGGTCAGGCAATTTCCTAACCGAACGGGAGAGTCACTGCCAACTCAAGAAGCGCGAGTGTCGTGGCGATGCGTGGTGCCAGCGGGTGCGACCACCGGCTGGATAAAAATGCCCCCTCGGCGGTTACTGCCTTCCTCGCATCGCGTCAAAGATTTTTATCGCGCCAGGCTTGAAAACCAGGGGGAATTCCCGTACATTAGCACTCGTAGGAGATGAGTGCTAGCAAAGCCATTCTCCTCAAGTTAATGAGCGCCAACTTAATCGAGCTGGCGCTTTTTGATTATCAACCCAGTTTCACCAACCTAGGAGCTCCAATGAAACTTCGCCCCCTGCACGACCGTGTGATCGTCAAACGCGTGGAAAACGAAACCAAGACCGCCTCTGGCATCGTCATCCCTGACAGCGCTGCTGAAAAGCCCGATCAAGGTGAAGTGCTGGCCGTCGGCCCAGGCAAGAAGAACGACAAGGGTGAAATCAGCCCAATGGCCGTCAAAGTTGGCGACCGGGTGTTGTTCGGCAAATACAGCGGCCAGACGGTCAAGGTCGATGGCGACGAGCTGCTGGTGATGAAAGAAGACGACCTCTTCGCGGTTGTCGAGAAATAAAGCTACTGCGTGGGCGCCATGCGTTGTTGCGCGGTGCTCGGGATCCTCACGACCCGCAAGGTCGCTCCGGTCCCTGTGCTCCGTGCGCCTAGCCTGGCACCCGCTCGCTACGCTTTTTTCCCCCACAACAAGCTTCTACAACCTATTTATTGAATCTCTGGAGTAATCAAATGGCAGCAAAAGACGTAGTTTTCGGCGGCGAAGCCCGCGCACGCATGGTCGAGGGTGTGAACATCCTGGCCAACGC
>JANOTG010000054.1:0-17789 GCA_031416215.1 Betaproteobacteria bacterium | reverse complement strand
GGTGGGTCGATTCGACGGCCAGTACACGGTGCAGCAGGTATGGGACAGCTTGCTGCATGAGCTGCGCGACCAGGCGCCGACGCAAGACGAGGTGATACAGACGCTGGCGCGGCTGTCGGAGCAGGGCCTGCTGGACTACGGCGGCACACCGGACGTGGCGGCGCAGTTCCAGCGCCAAGACCGGCGCGCCTCACGGCGACGACGCTCGAACATGAACCCGCTGGCGTTTCGGGTGCCGCTGGGCGACCCGACAGCCCTGTTGCAGCGCCTGGACGGCGTGCGCCGATTGCTGTTTCGCCCTGCCGTCTTCTGGCTCTGGCTGTTCGGTGTGGTGCTGGCGCTGCTTGTGGCGGGCGTGCACTGGGATGGCCTCGCCAGCCAGGCCGCCGTGGCCATGGCCACGCCGCAATACCTGTTTCTGGCCTGGCTGTCGTTTCCCTGCATCAAGGCGGTGCACGAGCTCGGGCATGCGCTGGCGGTGCGCCACTGGGGTGGTGAGGTGCACGAGGCCGGCATCGGCCTGTTTGTGCTGACCCCGGCGCCCTATGTGGACGCCTCGGCGTCGGCCGGTTTTCGCCAGCGCCGCCAGCGCGCAGCGGTAGCCGCCATGGGCATCATGGTGGAGCTGGCGCTGGCCGCATTGGCCTTGCTGTTGTGGCTCAACCTGCAACCCGGGCTGCTGCGCGACCTGGCTTTTGTCACGATGTTTGTGGCCAGTGTGTCGACGCTGCTGTTCAACGCCAATCCGCTGCTGAACTTCGACGGTTATTACATACTGTGTGACACGCTGGACCTGCCCAACCTGGGCACGCGCAGCCGGCGCTACTGGCTGGTGCTGCTGCAACGGGCGGTTGTCGGCCGGCGGCGTGTCGCTGCCATGGAGCTGGCGCCGGGTGAGGGCAAATGGCTGGCCGGCTATGCACCGCTGGCGCTGGGTTACCGGGTCTTCCTGTCCGGCCTGATCGTGTTGTGGCTGGGGCACCATTCGCTGGCGCTGGGAGTGCTGGTTGCGCTGTACAGCCTGTGCACGGTGCTGCTGCTGCCGCTGGCGCGCACGGTACAGGCGGTGTTGCGTGCCGGCGGTGCGGCGCAACGTGGCAGGCGCGCGGGCGGCGTGCTGGCGGGCGTGGCCGCGTTGGCCAGCGCCCTGGTATTTGTGCTGCCGCTGCCGTTTCATACCGCCGCCTGGGGTGTGGTGTGGTTGCCCGACCAAGCCCGGGTGCGGGCCGAGACCGACGGTTTTGTCGAGGCCTTTGCGGCCGCCGACGGCAGCCAGGTGCGTTCTGGCCAGTTGCTGCTGACGCTGTCGGATCCGCAGCTGTTGGCGCAACAGGCGCGGCTGGCCGGTGACATGGCGCAGCTGCGCGCCCAACGCTTCGAGCTGCTGCTGAGCGACAACACGCGGGCCCTGAACCTGGAGCAGGAGATGTTGCGGGTGGCCGACGAGATGCACCGGGTGGACGAGCGGCTGACACAACTCCAGGTGCGGGCCACAACGGCCGGCCTGTTGGTGATGCCGCGCCAGCAGGACATGCTGGGCAGCCATGTGAAGCGCGGCGGCACCCTGGCCTATGTGCTGGACCGCAGCGAGGTCGGTATCCGCGCCGCCGTGCCCGAGCACGATGCGGCGCTGATCCGCCAGAGCCATGTGGGCGTGCAGGTGCGCCTGGCCGAGGCATTGCAGCACACGCTGGTGGGCGCACTGGTGCGCGACGTGCCGGCGGCCGGCTTCGAGCTGCCGGGCGCTGCGCTGGGTGACCGCGGCGGCGGCCCCTACGCCACCGACCCGGCTGACAAGGATGGGCTGCGCAGCGCCCTGCCGGTGGTGCAGATAGACATCTTCCTGCAGGGTCGCGAACTCGAGCGGGTGGGCGGACGCGCCTGGGTGCGTTTTGACCACGGTGACCAACCGCTGGCGGTGCAGGTCTACCGGCGGCTGCGTCAGCTGTTTCTGCAGCACTTCAGCACCAGCGCCTGACCCCATGGCCACCGCCCGCACGCACACATTTGCCACGCCCGGCCTGCTGCTGGGCGCCTATCCGGAACGCAGTGTGCCAACGACCGACTGGCTGGGCGCACAGCTCGGGCAATGGGGCGCGGCGCTGGGTCTGGCGCAGCAGCGCGGCGCCACCCGGCTACAACGCTTCGTCGTCGCGGTTGGCCAACTGGAGGCGCAATATGCTGCGCTGGGGCGTGTGGCCTTGCGCGAGCAAGCGCTCACATTGCGTCGGGATTTTTCGCTGCACGGCCTGAGTGAAACACCCACCGTGCAGGCGTTTGCCCTGCTGCGGGCGGTGGCTGTGCAGGAGCTCGGTGTGCGCCCGTTCGACACCCAACTGGTTGCTGCGCGGGTGATGCTGGAGCGGCAATTGGCCGAAATGGCCACCGGCGAGGGCAAGACGCTGGCCGCCGCCCTCTGCGCCGCCACGGCGGCGTTGGCCGGCATTCCGGTGCATGTGGTCACCGTCAACGACTACCTGGTGGCGCGCGACGCGCAACAGCTCAAACCCCTGTATGCGGCGCTCGGGCTGTCGGTGGGTTATGTAACGGCGGCGCACGAGCCGGCGGCGCGCCGCGCCGCATATGCCTGCGACATCACCTACTGCACTGCCAAGGAACTGGTGTTCGACTACCTGCGCGATCGCACGTTGCGCGGCCCGCGCCGCCACGAACTGCAGCAGCAGGCAGCGCGGCTCGACCCCTGCGCTGCAGTACAACAGCGGCCATTGCTGCGTGGCCTGTGCATGGCCGTCATCGACGAGGCCGACAGCGTGTTGATCGACGAAGCCCGGGTACCGCTGATCCTCTCGCGCAGCGTGGCCAACGCGGGAGAGCGCAACTACCACGGTCAGGCACTGGCGCTGGCGCGGCAATTGCTGCCCGGTGCCCACTACCTGGCGGAGTTGACACAGCGCATGGTGCGGCTGACGGACCGCGGGCACCAGCGGCTGGATGCCCTGTGCCTCGGCCTGCCTGCGGTTTGGCACAACCAGACGCACCGCGAAGAGGTGTTGTGCAGCGCCATCGCGGCGCTGCACCTGTACCGGCGCGACCGCGACTATCTGGTGCACGAAGGCAAGGTAGTGATCATCGATGAGGCCACCGGCCGCCTCGCGCCAGGGCGGGTCTGGTCGCGCGGGCTGCACCAGCTGATCGAGCAGAAGGAAGGCTGCAAGACCAGTGGCGCGCAGGTGACAGCGGCACAGATCACCTACCAGCGGTTTTTTGCCCGTTATCTGCGCCTGGGTGGCATGAGTGGCACGCTGCGCGAAGCGCGCACCGAATTGGCCGCTGTGTATGGGCTGGACGTGGTGCGGGTGGCGCTGCGCCAGCCGACGCGCCGCTTGATCTGGCCGACGCGCCTGCTGGCGAGCCGCGATGCCTTGTGGCAGCTGGTGGCGGCCCAGGCGTTGCAACTGAGCCGTGCCAGGCGCGCAGTATTGATAGGCACGGACTCGGTGGCCGACTCGGAGAGCCTGTCGGCCGTGTTGCAACAGGCCGGCCTGACGCATCAGGTGCTCAATGCCCGCCACGACCTGCTGGAGGCGCGCATCGTTGCCGCCGCAGGAGCGCCGGGCTGTGTCACGGTGGCCACCAACATGGCTGGGCGCGGCACCGACATCACCCTGGATGCGGTGGTGGCCGAGCGTGGCGGCCTGCACGTGATCAGCTGCCAGCACAACAACGCACGGCGCATCGACCGCCAGCTGATCGGGCGCTGCGCTCGCCAGGGTGACCTGGCAGCGCGCAGACGCTGTTGACGCTGGAGCAGCCGCTGATTGCCGGCCTGCTGCCGCGCTGGTTGTCGCGCCGGCTGTGGCCGCAGGGACTGGCGGGCCCGGCCTGGCTGGTGGCATTGCTGGTGCGCCTGCCGCAGCTGCTGGAAGAACGCCGTCAGCGCGCCGAGCGCGAGGCGCTGCAGAAACAGGATACGCTGGCCGAGCGCGAACTGCTGGTCGGGTTGCACGGCGAATGAGCATGTAATGGCCTACCCCAGACTACGCCGCTCCCGCCCCTTGGTCGAAGAACTGGAGCCGCGCATCCTGTACTCGGCCGATGCCGCTGCAGCACTCAACCCGCAACTGCTGATGCAGGGCAGCGAGATGCGGTCGCTAGATGACTATGTGGACGCGACGTCGTTGGGTGCCGTGCCATCCGCTGCGCTGCGCAGTCACGAGATTGTTTTTGTTGACAGCCGGGTGCCGGATGCGCAGGCGCTGGTCGATGGCTTGATGCGCCAGCGGGGTGCAGAACGGCACTTTGATATCGTCATGCTGGCCGCCGACGAAGACGGCGTGGCGCAGATCAACCGGGCACTGGCCAACCAGCACGATCTGGCGGCGATCCATGTGATCTCGCACGGCAGCGCAGGCGCTTTGGAGATCGGCAATACGCGCCTGGATGCAGCGCGTCTCGCGGTCGATGCCCGGGCGGTTGCCAGCTGGGGCCAGGCACTTGGTTCCAATGGTGATCTGCTGTTGTACGGTTGTGACGTGGCCGAAGACGCCAGTGGCCAGGCTTTTGTGCAAAACCTGGCGCGGCTGACAGGTGCTGACGTGGCAGCGAGCAGCGACGCAACCGGCGCGGCGAGCCGCGGCGGCGACTGGAATCTGGAGTACCAGGTCGGCGCCATTGAGGCGCACCTTGCGGTGTCGATCACGGCGCAGCACGACTGGCGCGGGCTGCTCAGCACTGCGACGCTCGCACCCAGCAAGGACAGCTACGTCAACACGGGCGCGGCAACGACCAACTTTGGCAACAACGCGAGCATGATAGTCGACCGCCAGGGGCTCGGGCTCGGCAACCAGCGCGCCTTGCTGGAGTTCGACCTGAGCGCCATTCCCGCCAGCGCCACCATCACGAGCGCCACGCTGACGCTGAACGCCACACAGAACGGCGGCGCGTTCAACGAGAACATCTACGAGGTCACCGAGGCGTGGAACGAAACCCAGGTGACCTGGAACCAGCGCGTGACCGGAACCAACTGGACCACTGCGGGCGGGTCCAACACCGGGACCGTGATGGCCACTCTCAGCAGCGCCGCGCTCGGGGCGCATAGCTGGGACATTACCACGCTGGTGCAGGGGTGGTACGACGGCAGCAAGGTCAACAATGGCCTCCTGCTAGCCAGCCCGGACGTTAGCACGGGCACGATGACGTTCGACAGCCGTACCGGCACGGTACCGCCACAACTGGTGATCATCTACACGAGCCCCAATTTCGCGCCGGTATTGTCGGGCGCCAACAACCTGACAGCCATCAACGAAGATCCGGGGAGCAACGCCGGTACGTTGGTGTCGGCGCTGATTTCGGGCAAAGTCACCGACGCCAATGCCGACGCATCAAGCGGCATTGCAGTGACAGCCGTGGACAACACGAACGGCGCATGGCAGTACTCGACCAACGCCGGCGGCTTGTGGACCGACTTTGGTTCGCCAGGCGCGGCCACAGGGCGGCTCCTCGCCGCGGACGCCAGCACCTATGTGCGATTTGTCCCCAACGCTAACTGGAACGGTACTGTCAGCAGCGGGCTAACGTTCCGGGCTTGGGACCAGACGACCGGTACCGCTGGAAGCACTGCTGACACTTCTGGCAACGGAGGTTCCACCGCCTACAGCACAGCCACCGGCACTGCCAGCGTGGTAGTCAACCCGGTCAATGATGCACCGGTGCGCACCGCCGGCACGCCCGCGGCGGTCAGCGCCAACGAGGACAGCGCCAACGCGGTGGCGGTCACGCTTGACCTGGGCGGCCTGGCTTACGGACCCGGCGGCGGCAGCGACGAAGTGGCCCAGACATTCACCTATACGGTCACGGCGATTCCAGCGTTCACGACCCTGTGGCTGGCCGATGGTACGACGCAGGTTAGCGCCAGCACCACCGTGACGCTGGCGCAGCTGCAGGGCCTCAAATACAAGACGGTGGCCGGCGCCAGCGGCAGCGGCAGCCTGACCTGGACCGTAGTGGACAGCGGCGGCACGGCGAATGGTGGGGTCAATACGCTCAGCGAATCCTTAAGCATCACGGTTGCCGCGGTCAACGACGCGCCGGTGGGCGCCAACAAGACGGTGACGATACTCGAAGACGCGGTGTACACCTTTGCTGCGGCTGACTTCGGCTTCACCGACCCGAGCGACTCCCCGGCCAATGTGCTGCTGAACGTGAAAATCACGACCCAACCCGGCGCGGGCGCATTGGCGCTATCGGGGGTGACGGTCACGGTGGGGCAGTTTGTGTCGTTGGCCAATATCACGGCGGGCAATCTGAAGTTCACGCCGGCGGCCAACGCCAGCGGCGCGGGTTACGCAAGTTTCACCTTCCAGGTGCAGGACGATGGCGGCACGGCAAACAGCGGCGTCGATCTGGATACCTCGGCGCGCACGATGACGGTCAACGTCACGGCGGTCAACGATGCGCCGGTGGGCACCAACAAGACCGTGACCGTGCTCGAAGACGCGGTGTACACCTTTGCGGCGGCCGACTTCGGCTTTACCGACCCAGGTGACGCGGCTGGCGCAGGCGGCGCCAATGCGTTATTGAACGTCAAGGTCACGACCTTGCCGGGCGCGGGCACGCTGGCGCTGTCCGGGGTGGCGGTCACGGTGGGGCAATTTGTGTCGTTGGCCAATATCACGGCGGGCAATCTGAAGTTCACACCGGCGGCGAATGCGAATGGTGCGGGCTACGCATCGTTTACGTTCCAGGTGCAGGACGATGGCGGCACGGCCAACAGCGGGGTCGATCTGGATACGACGCCACGCACGATGACGGTCAATGTCACGACGGTCAACGATGCGCCGGTGGGCGCCAACAAGACGGTGACCGTGCTCGAAGACGCGGTGTACACCTTTACTGCGGCTGACTTCGGCTTCACCGACCCAAGCGACTCCCCGGCCAATGCGCTGCTGAACGTGAAGATCAGCGGGCTGCCCGGCGCTGGGACCCTGGAGCTCTCGGGCGTCGCCGTCACGCTCGGTCAATTTGTCTCCGTGGCAAATATCACCGCGGGCAACCTGAAATTCACCCCGGTAGCGAACGCGAACGGAGCGGGCTACACGTCGTTCACGTTCCAGGTGCAGGACGACGGCGGCACCGCCAACAGCGGCGTCGATCTCGATGCCTCTGCACGCACGATGACGGTCAACGTCACCGCGGTCATCGACGCGCCGACCATTGCCAATCTCGCCGGCGACGCCCTGACCTACGTCCCCGGCAGCGGCGCCGTGGTGCTCGACCAGGGCGCCAGCGCGATTGTCGCGGATGTCGATTCGGCAAATTTCAACACCGGCACGCTCACCGTCTCATTGGCCGCGGGCAGTTATAGCGCGGAAGACGTGCTGGCCATCCGCAACCAGGGCGTGGGCGCCGGACAGATCGGCATCTCTGGCGCCAACGTCACCTATGCCGGCACGACCATAGGCACATGGACGGGCGGCACCGGCGGCGCCAACCTGGTCATCACGCTCAATGCCAGCTCGAATGCAACCAACACCGGGGCGCTGATCAATAACATCACCTTCGCGGACACCAAGGGGCTCAGCGCGAACCCCGGCGCGCGAACGGTGCACTTCGTGTTGACCGACGGTGGCGGCGGAACCAGCGCCACCTACGCCACGACGGCGACCGTGACCGGCGCGCCGTTCCTCATCAGCGGCTCGTACACCGGCAACGGGACCGACAACCGCGCCATCACCGGCCTGGGATTTACGCCCGACGTGGTGATCATCAAGGCGCGCATCGATGCCCAGGTGGGAGTGATCCGCACCTCGACCATGGTCGGCGACCTGAGCAAGGAACTGGTGGGCGCCACCGCGCTGGTCGCGGACCGGGTCCAGTCGCTCGACGCCAATGGTTTCACGGTCGGCAGCGACGACACGGTCAACCGCAACGGCAGGGTCTATGACTGGATCGCGTTCGACGCCGGGGCGGGCTTCCTGACGGTGGGCACCTACACCGGCAACGGTGGCGCAAGCCAGGCCGTCACGGGGGTCGGATTCTCGCCCGACGCGCTGTTCGTGATGAGCGCCGGCAACAAGGATGCGGTGTTCACCAACTCGGCCGCCGGCGGCAACGCGTTCGACTTCGACAACGGCACCGACGCCGCCTGGATACCCGCGCTCGGCGCGGACGGCTTCACCGTGGGTACCGACGACAAGGTCAACAAGGCAGCGACCACCTACCACTATGTGGCCTGGAACGAGGTAGCCGGGATCATGGACGTGGGAAGTTACGCCGGCAACGGCGTCGACAACCGCAACATCACCGGCGTGGGATTCCAGCCCGAGTGGGTGGTGGTGAAGAACACCGCCGGCGACCCTGTGTCTCAGCATTTCTATTCGCAGGGCGCTACGACCGATTCGTCTTCGTTTTTCACGAACAACGCCGCCGTCACCGACCGCATCCAGAAGCTCCAGTCGGACGGCTTCCAGACCGGCAAGGACAATGACGTCAACGACAGCGGCAAGACCTATACCTACATGGCCTGGCACCACCCAGCGCCCCCTGTCATCACCAACCTTGCCGGGGACGCGCTGGGCTACACGGCAGGCAGCGGCGCGCTGCTGCTCGACCAGGGCGGCAACGCGACCGTCACCGACGTCGACTCGGCGGACTTCAACGAGGGCAAGCTCACCGTTTCCTTCTCGGGCGCGAGTTATCCGGCCGAGGACATACTGGCGATCCGCCATCAGGGCAGCGGAGCGGGCCAGATCGGCATTTCCGGGGTCAACGTGACCTATGCCGGAACGACCATCGGAAGCTGGAGCGGCGGCAGCGGCGGCAGCAACCTGGTCATCACGCTCAACAGCAACGCCAACAGCACCAGCACCACCGCGCTGCTGCGCAACATCACTTTCGAGAACACCAACGCGGTCACCCCGACCAGCGGACCGCGCACGGTGCGTTTTATGCTGACCGACGGCGACGGCGGCACCAGCCTCAACTACGACATGACGGCGACGGTGACGGCGGGCACGCCCTACATCATCAGCGGCACGTATACCGGCAACGGCCTGGACAACCGCGCGATCACGGGGCTCGGGTTCACGCCCGACGTGATCATCATCAAGGTGCGCGACGACAACCAGGTGGGCGTGGTGCGCACCTCGACCATGGCCGGCGACCTGAGCAAGGAGCTGGCCGGCGGCGCCGCACTGGTGGCCAACGAGATCCAGTCGCTGGACGCGGACGGCTTCACCCTGGGCACCGACAACACGGTGAACAGGTCGGCAAAGACTTACGACTGGATTGCTTTCAAGGCCTCGCCCGGCTTCCTCACGCTCGGCACCTACACCGGCAACGGCACGGCCGGCCGCGCGGTCACCGGGCTGGGGCAATCGCCGGATGCGCTGTTCGTGCTCGACGCGGGCAACCAGGAGGCGGTGTTCACGAATTCGGCAGCGGGAGGAAAGGCATTCAACTTCGGCTCCACCGCCGACGCCACCTGGATCCCGTCGCTGGACGCGAACGGCTTCACGGTGGGATCCAACAGCCGGGTCAACGGCAGCGGGCGCGTCTACCACTATATTGCGTGGAACGAGGTGGCGGGGCTGATGGACGTGGGCAGCTACACCGGCAACGCCGTTGATAGCCGCAACATAACGGGTGTCGGCTTCCAGCCCGAGTGGGTGGTCGTCAAGAACACCGTCGGCGACCCGGCCACGCAACATTTCGATTCGCAGGGCGCGGCCACCGACGCGAGTTCCTACTTCACGGCCAACGCGCTGGTCACCAACCGCATCCAGGCGCTCCAGGCGGACGGCTTCCAGACCGGCACCGACGCCGACGTCAACGCCAGCGCCAAGATCTATACCTA
The DNA here is from genome assembly GCA_031416215.1 of Betaproteobacteria bacterium. Taxonomy (GTDB): domain Bacteria; phylum Pseudomonadota; class Gammaproteobacteria; order Burkholderiales; family Burkholderiaceae_C; genus CAISIP01. The sequence goes on along the minus strand of JANOTG010000054.1, from coordinate 7,975 downwards.
CATGGCGTTCCGCCAGGAAACTGCGCCCACCATCTCCAACGTCGCCGACCAGGCAACGCTGGAGGACACCGCAACCGGCGCCATTGCGTTCACGGTCGGCGACACCGAGACGGCGGCCGCCATACTCACGGTGGTGGCGACATCGTCCGACCAGACGCTGGTGCCGAACGCGAGCATCGTTATCGGCGGCAGCGGCGCATCCCGCACGGTGACGATCACGCCCGCGCCGAACCAGCATGGCGACGTGACCATCACGCTGGTCGTGAGCGACGGCTTTGCGTCGGCGAGCGACACCTTCGTGCTGACGGTTACCAGCGTGAACGACGCGCCCGCGGGCGCCAGCGACGCGGTCCTTGCGATCGAGGACACCGCATACACCTTCACCGCGGCGGACTTTGCGTTTGTGGACCCGGACGACCTGCCGGCGAACAATTTTTCCAACGTCAGGATCACGACCCTGCCCGGCTTGGGCACCCTCGCGCTCTCGGGCGTGGCGGTGACCGCGGGGCAGTTCGTGTCCGTGGCGAACATCAGCGCCGGCAACCTGAAATACACGGCGGCGGCCAACGACAGCGGCATGGCGTACGCGTCGTTTACGTTTCAGGTGCAGGACGACGGCGGCACGGCCAACAGCGGTGTGGATCTGGATGCGCCGCGCACTGTGACGATCGACGTCACGCCAGTCAACGACGCGCCGGTAGTGACCACCACCGGCAGCACCCTGGCCTATACCGAGAATGGCACGGCCACTGCCGTGGACTCGGGCCTGACGCTCGGCGATATCGACAATACCAACCTGGCCAGCGCCACGGTAAGCATCACCACCGGCTTCGCCACGGCCGAGGATACGCTGGCGTTCACGAACCAGAACGGCATCAGCGGCAGCTGGAGTTCGGTGACTGGAATATTGACACTCAGCGGCAGCGCCACGGTAGCGAACTACCAGACGGCGCTGCGCTCGATCACCTACGTCAACACTTCCGACAACCCCAGCACCACGACGCGCACCGTCTCTTTCGTGGTGCATGACGGCACTGCCAACAGCACGGCGGCAACGCGCAATATCACTATTGCTGCCGTCAACGATGCGCCGACCCTGGCTACGGGCTCGACGCTCGCCTACACCGAGAACCAGGTGGCCACGGCGATCAACACCGCCATTGCCGTGGCCGATGTCGACAGCACCACACTGGCCTCGGCCACGGTGCAGATCACTGGCAACCTCTCGAGCAGCGAGGACGTGCTGGCGTTTACCAACGTCGCCATGGGCAACATCGCCGGGGTCTGGACCTCGGGCACCGGCACCATGGCGCTGACTTCGGCCGGCGCCACTGCCACGCTGGCGCAGTGGCAGGCGGCGCTGCGCGCGGTGACCTACGCCAACAGCTCGGACAACCCCGGCACGGCAGCGCGCACCATCAGCTACACGGTCAGCGACGGGGCGCTGGCCTCCAACACCGTGACCAGCACGGTGAACATCACTGCCGTCAACGATGCGCCGACCCTGGCCACGGGCTCCACGCTCGCCTACACCGAGAACCAGGTGGCCACGGCGATCAACACCGCCATTACCGTGGCCGATGTCGACAGCACCACCCTGGCCTCGGCCACGGTGCAGATCACCGGCAACCTCTCAAGCAGCGAGGACGTGCTGGCGTTTACCAACGTCGCCATGGGCAACATCGCCGGGGTCTGGACCTCGGGCACCGGCACCCTGGCGCTGACCTCGGCCGGCGCCACCGCCACGCTGGCACAGTGGCAGGCGGCGCTGCGTGCGGTGACCTACGCCAACAGCTCGGACAACCCCGGCACGGCAGCGCGCACCATCAGCTACACGGTGAACGACGGGGCGCTGGCCTCCAACACCGTGACCAGCACGGTGAACATCACTGCCGTCAACGATGCACCCGTGCTCACGACCACCGGCTCCGCACTGGCCTACACCGAAAACGCAGCAGCAACTGCCATCGACACCGGGCTCACCGTCAGTGACGCCGACAACGCGAACCTTGCCAGCGCCACGGTGACGATCTCGGCCGGCTTTGCAACAGCCGAAGACACCTTGGCCTTCACGAACCAGAACGGCATCAGCGGCAGCTGGAGTTCGGTCACCGGCATCCTGACGCTGACCGGCAGTTCTTCGGTGGCGAACTACCAGACGGCGCTGCGCTCGATCACCTACGTCAACACCAGTGATAACCCCAGCACCACGACCAGGACTGTCTCCTTCGTGGTCAACGACGGCAGCGCGAACAGCACGGCGGCGACGCGCAACATCACTGTTACTGCCGTCAACGATGTGCCGGTGCTGACCACCAGCGGCACGGCACTGGCCTACACCGAGAACGCAGCGGCGACGGCTATCGACACCGGGCTGACGGTCAGTGACGCAGACAACGCGAACCTTGCCAGCGCCACGGTGACGATCTCGGCAGGCTTCGCCACCGCCGAGGACACCCTGGCCTTTACGAACCAGAACGGCATCAGCGGCAGCTGGAGTTCGGTGACCGGCATCCTGACGCTGACCGGCAGTTCTTCGGTGGCGAACTACCAGACGGCGCTGCGCTCGGTCACCTACGTCAACAGCAGCGAGAACCCCAGCACCACCACTAGGACTGTCTCCTTCGTGGTCAACGACGGCACGGCCAACAGCACGGCGGCAACGCGCAACATTGCGATCACGGCGACGAACGATGCGCCCGTGCTCACGACTACCGGCTCCGCGCTGGCCTACACCGAAAACGCAGCAGCAACTGCCATCGACACCGGGCTCACGGTCAGCGACGCAGACAACGCGAACCTTGCCAGCGCCACGGTGACGATCTCGGCCGGCTTTGCGACAGCAGAGGACACCCTGGCCTTCACAAACCAGAACGGCATCAGTGGCAGCTGGAGTTCGGTGACCGGCATCCTGACGCTGACCGGCAGTTCTTCGGTGGCGAACTACCAGACGGCGCTGCGCTCGATCACCTACGTCAACAGCAGCGAGAACCCCAGCACCACCACCAGGACCGTCTCCTTCGTGGTCAACGACGGCACGGCCAACAGCACGGCGGCGACGCGCAACATCACTGTTGCTGCCGTCAACGATGCGCCCGTGCTCACGACTACCGGCACGGCACTGGCCTACACCGAGAACGCAGCAGCAACTGCCATCGACACCGGGCTCACCGTCAGCGACGCAGACAACGCGAACCTTGCCAGCGCCACGGTCACGATCTCGGCCGGCTTCGCCACCGCCGAAGACACCCTGGCCTTCACGACCCAGAACGGCATCAGTGGCAGCTGGAGTTCGGTCACCGGCATCCTGACGCTGACCGGAAGTTCGTCGGTGGCGAACTACCAGACGGCGCTGCGCTCGATCACCTACGTCAACACTTCCGACAACCCCAGCACCACCACGCGCACTGTGTCGTTCTTCGTGAACGACGGCACGGCCAACAGCACAGCGGCGACGCGCAACATCACTGTTGCTGCCGTCAACGATGCGCCGACCATCACCAATGGCGCCACGGTCACGCTCAGCGCGACTGACGAGAACACCACTTCCGCAGGTACTACGGTCAACACCATCCTGACCGGCGCCTCCTGGGCGGATGTAGATGGCGGCGCGCTCAAGGGCATTGCGATCACCTCGATGTCTGGCAACGGCAACTGGCAATACTCGACCGATGGTGTCACATGGAATGGTTTTGGTGCCGTGGGCGCGGCCAATGCCTTGCTGCTGACTTCCAACAGCCAGGTGCGTTATGTGCCAGACAACAGCAACGCCGAGACAGCGAGTTTTGGCTTTCGCGCCTGGGACCAGACCAGTGGCAGCGCGTCGACCAATGGCTTGCCAGCCTACGCCGACCCGGGGGCCGGTGGCGGCACCAGCGCCTTTTCAACCTCGGCCGCCAGCGCCTCATTGTTGGTAGCCGCAGTCAACGATGCACCGACCATCACCAATGCGGCACTGGTCACGCTGACCGGAACCGACGAAGACACCACGTCGTCGGGCACCACGGTCGACGCGATCCTCACCAGCGCCGGATGGGCCGACATCGACAACGCGGCGTCAAAGGGTATCGCCATTACCTCGGCGAGCGGCAATGGCAGCTGGCAGTACTCGACCAATGGTGTCGTCTGGAACGGCTTTGGCGCGGTGTCGGCGAGTAATGCGCTGTTGTTGTCTGCCAGCAGCCAGGTACGGTACGTCCCGGACGCGATTGATGGCGAGACGGCGACGTTGGGCCTGCGTGCCTGGGATCAGAGCAGCGGCAGTGCCTCGACCAATGCCACGCCGATGTATGCCAATCCGGGTGCGGGCGGCGGCAGCAGCGCCTATTCAAGCGCGTCTGCCAGCGCTTCACTGGCGGTGAGTGCGTTGAACGACGCGCCGGTGGCCAACGACGACACGGCATCCACCGACCCCGGCGTCGCCATCAATGTGGCGGTGCGGGCCAACGACAACGACGTCGACAACCCGATCGGCAGCCTGGTGGTGACCATACTGGGTAGCAGCGCTGGCACCACTGCCACGCTGAATGGCGACAACAGCATCCACTTCGACCCGGGTCTGACCACCGGGACGCAAACCGTGACCTACCGGTTGTCGGACGGCAGCCTGAACAGCAATGTGGCCACGCTGACGGTGAACGTCGCACCCAATGCGCCGCCTGAAAGCGCAAATGTCTCGGCGACACTGAACGAAGATGCCAGCTACACCCTGCAACTGGGCGACTTTGCCTTTACCGACGCGGATGTCGGCCAGACCCTGGCGGCGGTGCGTATCGACAGCTTGGCGACCAACGGCACACTGCGGCTCAACGGCATGGCTGTGGCGGCAAGCGATGTGGTGTCGGTGGCCGACATCAGCGCGAACCTGCTGGTGTTCACCCCGGCGGGTGATGGCAACGGTGCGCCCTACGCCAGCTTTACTTTCAGTGTGCAGGACAATTTCGGCGGATTCGATGCGACGCCAAACACCTTCACGTTCAACGTGAACCCGGTCAACGATGCACCGACCATCAGCAACGCGGCGACAGTCACCCTGACGGCGACCGACGAAGACACCACTTCGACAGGCACATCGGTCGATGATGTCTTGACCGCCGCCAGCTGGGCCGATGTAGACAGCGCTGCTCCCAAAGGCATTGCGATCACCTCGACAAGCGGCAACGGCAGCTGGCAGTACTCCACCGACGGCCTGAGCTGGAATGGGTTCGGGGCAGTGTCGTCCAGCAACGCGCTGCTGCTCACGGCCAGCAGCCAGGTGCGCTACGTTCCCGACAACATGAACGGCGAGACCGCCACCTTTGGCATGCGCGCCTGGGACAGGAGCACGGGAACGGCGTCGACGAACGCCACCCCTGGCTACGCAAACCCGGGTGCCGGTGGCGGCAGCAGCGCCTATTCGAGCCAGGAGGCCACTGCGTCGCTGGCGGTGAGCAGCGTGAACGATGCGCCGACCATTGGCAACCTGGCCGGTGACAACCTGGCCTACACCGAGGGCGATGGCGCGGTGGTGATCGAGCAGGGTGGCAACGCCCTGGTCGCCGATGTGGACAGCGCTGACTTCAACAGCGGTGCACTAACCGTCGCGTTGGTCGCGGGCAGCGACAGCGCCGAAGATGTGCTGGCGATCCGCAACCAGGGTGCCGGTGCCGGGCAGATTGGCGTGGTCGGTACAAACGTGACATTTGGCGGGGTAGTGTTTGGAGCCTTCACAGGTGGCAGCAGTGGTGCCAGCCTGGTCATTACGCTGGACGCCAACGCGTCTGCAACGGCGCTCACGGCGCTGGCGCGGAACATCACTTTCCAGAACACCGACACGGACGCGCCCACTACCGGGGCCAGGACGGTGCGTTTTGTACTCACCGATGGGGATGGTGGCAGCACCGCCAACCTGGACGCAACGATAACGGTGGCCGGTGCCAACGATGCGCCGATCATCACCAGTGGTGCCAATGCCAGTGTGGCTGAAAACGCCAACGCAAGCACGGTGGTGTATGTCGCCACAGCGACGGACGTCGACCCGGGCGTTGATGGCCAGGTGACGTTCAGCCTGTCCGGCGCCGATGCGGGCTTGCTCAGCATCAACGCATCGGGCCAAGTGCGGCTGAACGCCTCGGCGGACTTCGAAGCCAAGGCGAGTTACAGTTTCAATGTGGTGGCAACCGATGGTGGTGGTCTGGATGATGTGCAGGCCGTGAACCTGTTGGTCAACAACCTCGATGAGGTAGCGCCGACGATCACATCGGGTGCAACTGCCACAGCAATCGATGAGAACTCAGGCGTTGGACAGGTCATCTACACCGTGACCTCCACCGACACCGGTGACATCGCGACGGGATCGACGATCTACAGCCTCAAGCCCGCGACAGGCGATGTGGCCGCGTTCAGCATTGACTCCGGCACAGGTGTAGTAACCCTGACTGGCAACCCGAACTTCGAGGCCAAGGCGAGTTACAGCTTCACGGTCGTCGCTATCGATGCCGCTGGCAACGCATCTGAGTTGGCTGTCACTCTGGCGATCAACAACTTGGATGAGGTAGCGCCGACGATCACCTCCGGAGCAACTGCTGCGGCAATCAACGAGAACTCGGGCGCGGGTCAGGTCATCTACGCCGTCACTTCTACCGATTCAGGTGACATAGCGACGGGCTCGACGACCTACAGCCTTAAACCAGCAACCGGAGACTTTGCTTCATTCAGCATCGATGGCAGCACCGGTGCCGTGACCTTGACCGGCAACCCGAACTTCGAGGCCAAGGCGAGTTACACCTTCACGGTGATCGCTACCGACGCGGCAGGCAATGCATCCGAACTTGCGGTAAGCCTGGCCATCAACAACCTGGACGAAGTGGCGCCGACAATCACGTCTGGTGCTACTGCTGCTGCCATCAACGAGAACAGTGGTGGAGGCCAGGTTATCTACACGGTGACCTCGACGGACGGTGGCGACATCGCGACGGGATCGACGATCTACAGCCTCAAGCCCCTGACTGGCGATGTGGCAGCCTTCAGCATCGACGGCAACACTGGCGCCGTGACCCTGACCGGCAACCCGAACTTCGAAGTCAAGGCGAGTTACAGCTTCACGGTGATCGCTACCGACGCGGCGGGCAATGCATCCGAACTTGCGGTAAGCCTGGCCATCAACAACCTGGACGAAGTGGCGCCGACGATCACATCGGGTGCAACTGCTGCGGCAATCGATGAGAACTCAGGTGTTGGACAGGTCATCTACACCGTCACTTCTACCGATACCGGCGATATCGCCACGGGATCGACGACCTACACCCTGAAGCCATTGACGGGTGATGTTGCAGCCTTCAGCATAGATTCAGGCACGGGCGCAGTGACCTTGACTGGCAACCCGGACTTCGAAGTGCAGTCAGGCTACAGCTTCACGGTGATTGCCACGGATGCGGCTGGCAACGCATCTGAGCTGGCTGTCACTCTGGCGATCAACAACCTTGACGAAGTGGCGCCGACGATTACTTCTGGTGCTACTGCTGCGGCGGTCAACGAGAACAGTGGTGGAGGCCAGGTTATATACACCGCAACTTCCACAGATGCAGGCGACATTGCTACCGGCGCGACCAGTTACAGCCTCAAGCCCCTGACTGGCGATGTGGCAGCCTTCAGCATCGATGGCAGCACTGGTGCAGTAGCCCTCACTGGCAACCCGAACTTTGAAGCCAAGGCGAGTTACAGCTTCACGGTGGTTGCCACCGATGCCGCTGGCAACGCATCGGAGCTGGCAGTGAGCCTGGCCATCAACAACCTTGACGAAGTGGCGCCGACGATTACTTCTGGTGCTACTGCTGCTGCCATCAACGAGAACTCAGGCGCTGGCCAGGTCATCTACACCGTCACTTCTACCGATTCAGGTGACATAGAGACGGTCTCGACGACCTACAGCCTTAAACCAGCAACCGGAGACTTTGCTTCATTCAGCATCGACGGCAGCACCGGTGCCGTGACCTTG
>JANOTG010000053.1:0-3694 GCA_031416215.1 Betaproteobacteria bacterium | reverse complement strand
ATCGCCATGGCGCCGAACAGGTAGGGAATCAGGCCGCCGATGAACAGGCCGATGATCACCATCGGGTCGCTCAAGTCGAAACTGATGGCCTGACCGTAAGCTTCGAGCTTGTGCGTGTAGTCGGCAAACAGCACCAGCGCTGCCAGGCCAGCCGAGCCGATGGCGTATCCCTTGGTCACGGCCTTGGTGGTGTTGCCCACGGCGTCCAGCGGGTCGGTGATGTCGCGCACACTCTTGGGCATTTCCGACATTTCGGCAATACCGCCGGCGTTGTCGGTGATCGGACCGTAAGCGTCCAGGGCGACGACGATGCCGGCCATGCTGAGCATGGACGTGGCGGCGATGGCGATGCCGTACAGGCCCGCCATCTTGAAAGCCACCCAGATCGCGATACAGACAAAAATCACCGGCCAGGCGGTCGAGCGCATCGACACACCCAGGCCGGCGATGATGTTGGTGCCGTGGCCGGTGGTCGAAGCCTGGGCGATGTGTTGCACCGGTGCGTACTGCGTGCCGGTGTAGTACTCGGTGATCCAGACCAGTGCGGCCGTGAGAATCAGGCCGACAGCACAGGCGCCAAACAGCCGCATCTGCGCGCCGGTGCCACCCAGCGCGTTGTCGGCGATGATGGCGTTGGTCACGAAGTAAAAGGCGATCAGCGACAACACACCGGCAACAGCCAAGCCCTTGTACAGGGCCGGCATGACGTTCTTCATGCCGGGCGAGGCCTTGACGAAGAAGCAGCCGATGATGGATGCCACGATGGACACCGCTCCGAGCGCCAGCGGATAGACCACCGTGCTGCTGCCTGCGCCGGTGACCAGCAGGGCGCCCAGCACCATGGTCGCAATCAGGGTGACGGCGTAGGTTTCAAACAGGTCAGCTGCCATGCCGGCACAGTCGCCGACGTTGTCGCCGACGTTGTCGGCAATCACGGCCGGGTTGCGTGGGTCGTCTTCCGGAATGCCGGCCTCGACCTTGCCCACCAGGTCGGCACCGACGTCCGCACCCTTGGTGAAGATGCCGCCACCAAGACGCGCGAAGATGGAGATGAGTGACGAGCCGAAGGCAAAACCGATCAGCGGGTTGAGCTTGGCGGCGGTTGCAGCACCATCCGGCACCAGAAACCAGTAAAACGCCGTCACGCCCAACAGACCCAGGCCCACCACCAGCATGCCGGTGATGGCGCCGCCGCGGAAGGCCACGTCCAGCGCCGGGCCGATACCTCTGGTCGCCGCCTGTGCCGTGCGCACGTTGGCGCGCACCGACACGTTCATGCCGATGAAGCCGCAGGCACCCGACAGCAGTGCCCCGATGATGAAGCCGGCCGCGCTCAATGAGTCGAGGAAGACCGCAATCAGTACCGCCAACACGACACCGACCATGGTGATGGTCTTGTACTGGCGCGCCAGGTAGGCGGCGGCACCGGTCTGGATGGCGGCTGCAATCTCCTGCATCCGTGCATTGCCTGCGTCCTGGGAAAGAATCCAGCTGCGCGCCCAAAAGCCGTACGCCACGGCGATCAGACCGCAAAGTAGTGCCATTACCAGCACCGAGTTGCCTGTCATAGTGTTTACTCCTAGTCGAATGGGATCAACGCATGCCGTATGGCAGGGCGTTGGCTCCCGCAAAGTCCAAAGACCCGGGTTTCGCTTGTGGAGGCGCAACACAAGCGGCGCCCCCGCTGCGTTGCTTCCTCGTGCGTCCCGAACGGGAGCTGATTGGCCAACGCCGGAACTGTAAAGCAAAAATCCGCATTTTTAGGGTGTGCAAGGAGGCAGTCAGTAAAATCAGGGTTAATACTGATCACCCAGTTTCCACCTTTGTGAAAGCCACTCATGTCCCTGGATAGCGTCACGCCCGGCAAGAACGTTCCCGATTCCTTCAACGTCATCATCGAGATCCCGATGAACGCCGACCCGGTGAAGTATGAGGTCGACAAGGCCTCGGGCGCGATTTTTGTCGACCGCTTCATGAGCACGTCCATGCACTACCCGACCAACTATGGTTATGTGCCCAAGACCCTGAGCGGCGATGGGGACCCGGTGGATGTGCTGGTGATCACGCCAGTGCCGCTGATTCCTGGCGTGGTGGTGACGTGCCGCCCGCTGGGTATTCTGAAGATGCAGGATGAAGCCGGCGAGGACGGCAAGGTGCTGGCAGTGCCGATTGACAAGATCCTGTCGATCTACTCGCAGTGGCAAAAGCCGGAAGACCTGAATCCGCTGCGCCTGAAGACCATCGCCCACTTTTTCGAGCACTACAAGGATCTCGAAGTGGGCAAGTGGGTCAAGATCCTGGGCTGGGAAGGGCCCGAGGCCGCCCGCAAGGAGATCATGGACGGCATCGCCAACTACAACAAGTCACAAGCCTGAATCCGGACCGGTCGGCGCCGCCGGCAGGCCGACTATTTGCGCTTCGGATCGGGGAACACCACCCCATGCAGGCCGCCCTTGCGCTCGAAGTGTTTCCATTGCCCTTCAGCCTGCGAAAGCCGGTCTGCGATGGCCCACCAGCTGCTCGGGTTGAGCCCCAGCCCGACATGGCTGGCCAGTACTTCAATATTCTCCGTGTGCGGGTTGACTTTGCAAGGCGCCTGGATGCTGGCTTGCCAGGCAACGACGCCATCGGTGCGCGAAAACACCGAGGTGGTCGGTGCGCGTGGGGCAGCCGGCAAGTTGTATTGCCGTGTCTCGCGTTGGATATCGCGCCCGCTGGTCAGTTGGTAGATGCGCCACGCGTTGGTGCTCTTGGGTGAGCCGGAAAACGGTGTGCCCAGCGTGATCACGCTGCGCACCAGATCCGGTAGCTCCTTGGCGAGTTCACGTGCATAGATGCCGCCCAGGCTCCAGCCGATCAGGCTGGCTTTTTTGCCGCTGTGCTGCACTGCCTCCTCGAGCTGCCACCTGGCTGTCTTCAACACGCCCGCCCGCGGGCCGAAATTGAAGCCCTGGTTCCAGCCACTGACCTCGTAGCCGCGGCCTTGCAGGTAGCTGCGCAACGGCGCTGTGGAAGCGTCACTGGCAGACAAACCCGGAAACACGATTACCGGATGGCCATCCCCGGTCGGTGCACTTTGCAGGGTGAACCAGGCTGGAAGGATGGCGCCGAATTCCCATGGCGCGCGTAACTCCATTGCCATCAGCCAGGCGCTGGGCGGATCGAAATGGGCCGTGACGGCCTCGTCGGTTGTGTTGTCCGGGGAGGACCCTGCCATTCAGGAGCCTTTGTTGGCCAGGCCAAGCCGCTCGATGGTGGCGCGTTCGGCAGCGAAGGTGTCGCGCGCAAACCGGGTGTAGGTCTCGGTGTTCATGTAGATGACGGACTGGTCGTACTTTTCGAAGCTGGCCAGCACCGCAGGGTCTTCCAGTGTCTTGCGAAAGGCGTCGTGCAGCGTCTTGACCACTGCCGGGTCCATACCCTTGGGGCCACAGACGCCGAAGGGCGAGTCCGACACGGTCTGGTAGCCGAGTTCATCCAGCGTGGCCACGGTGGGCCAGCGCTTGGTGCGTTTGCTGCCGTAGGTGGCCAGCAGCCGCAATTTGCCAGACTCGACATGCGGACCCCAGCCGGTGGCGTCACTGGCTGCCATGATGTGCCCGCCCAGGATGGCCTGCATGTTCTCGGCATTGCCCTTGAATGGCACATGGGTCAGCTTGATGCCGGCGCGCTGGGCGAACTCCTCCACCGCCAG
>JANOTG010000052.1:0-10343 GCA_031416215.1 Betaproteobacteria bacterium | reverse complement strand
CCGACTTCTCGGCCGCCGGAATGAACAGGCCCGGGGCCACCAGTGTGCCATCGGCCGCGCGCCAGCGTACCAGTGCCTCGGCACCTACCAGTTGCCCACTGTGGATGTCGACCACCGGCTGGTAATGCAGCACGAACTCTTGCTGGCCCAGCGCCGTGCGCAGACCAGCCACGAGCAGCAGGTTCTCCTGCATCAGCGTATTCATGGACTCGTCGAAAAACCGGATCATGTTGCGACCGGCGTCCTTGGCGTGGTAGACGCTGATGTCGGCATTACGCAGCAGGGTTTCGAAATCGCGGCCGTTGTCGGGGTATACCGCGATACCAATGGAACACGAGGTCGAGATCTCGGTGCCGCGCACCATGAACAACTCGCTCATGCGTGCCAGTATCTTGTTCGCGACGGTGGAAACTGCCTGACCCTGGGCGATGTCCGTGATGCCCACCAGGAATTCATCGCCACCCTGGCGGCTGACGACATCGGTTTGACGCACCTCTGCCACCAGACGTTGCGCCACCTGGCGCAAAAAGTCGTCGCCCGCCGTGTGGCCGAGTGAGTCGTTGATGGACTTGAAGTTGTCAAGGTCGACAAACAGCAGCGCCACATGACCACCGTTGCGTCGTGCGTTGGCGATCGCCTGTTCGATCCGGCTGCGTCCCAGAATGCGGTTCGGCAGCATGGTCAAGCCGTCGTGCTGCGACAGGTAGGTGAGGTTTTCCCGCGACTGCCGGTAACGCTCGTTCTGCAACCTGAGGCCAGTCAGCGCCCGGTGCAGATCACCAATCATGACCCACACGGCAAAGCCGCTGATAAGAAGGATGATGATGATGTCCACCGCCCGGTCGACCAGCAGGTCGGGCGCCTGGTCGAAGCGCCATCCAGCCAAAGTATTGACGGTCAGCAACACCACCACCAACAACATGCCGATCACGAGATGCAACACATGGCGTGGGTCGACCAGCAAACCGGCAGAGATGAGCACCGCTGGAAATGCCAGCAGCGCCGAATCGCGCAGGCCTTGGCCCTGCCACATCAGTGCGGTCACCATCAGGGTTATCGAGACCACCAACAACAGGTTGGCGGACTCGGTTGCGCCACGCCGGTTCATGGATTGGCACAGGAACATCGCCGCCACACCCACGCTGAGCACAGCGGCTTGTGCATGGTTGCCGTAGAACAAGGCCCGGCCCACGATCAGCAGCAGGCCGGCAATCGTCAGGGTTGAAATCTGGAACAGGCGGCGCGCGCGCAACGTGTTATCGGGATCGGCTGGCGAAGAATTTTGGTCTGGCATGTCAGGTGTCGGTCTGCAGCTGGTCGGCTGGGTACTGCCGCATGAATTCCTTGCTGCGCTCGGCCGGTGCGTCAAGCCAGCCGGCGTAGGCGCCATGCGGCAGGATCACGACCATGCGTTTTTCGTCCCCTGGCCGGTGCATGGTGTGCAACAGGGGGTGGTCATCGGCATTGATGGTGAGCATGGTATAGCTGGTGACCACCGTGCCGGCGGGTGACTTCCACCACGACCACAGGCCGGCGATGCCCATCGGTTCGCCATCAGCGCGCGAAAACCGGGTGGCCACAGCACGCCCAGAGCGCCAGTCGGGTTCAAAAAAAGCATCGGCGGGAATGATGCAATGCTGGCGGTTGCGCCAGGCGTCGCGGAAACTGGGTTTTTCGTGCGCCGTTTCACTGCGCGCGTTGAACGTGTTGCGCGCAAGCTTCTGGTCTTTGGCCCAATGCGGCAACAGACCGAACAGGCCTGCCAGCGTTTCCAGGGCTGGCACCGCTTCGTCACCGCTGTCGGCGGCGTGTGGCCGGCGCAGCATGACGCCGGAATAACCAGGCCACATATCGAACTTTCCGCTGTCGTCAGGCGGGTAGACACCGAAGTGCCTGAAAAAGCGCTCGCGTTCCTTCACCGCCTGGTAGTGGCTGCACATGGCTTAGATTGTCGAGGTTCGGAGGGTGGCTCAAGGACCCAATTGGCCTGTCGCCTTGCCACTCATCGCGCGATCAAGCATTGCGCCGCCGCCTGTGCGCATGCATGCTGAGCAACAGCCCGGTGATCAGGCCAGCAAGCCACCAGGCATCGCCCGCGCCGCCGCCACTTGAGCTGGCAACGGGTGGCGAAATTGCTTGCAATGTGGTGCTCGCAATGCCGGTGGCGCCGGTGTTGTCGGTGACGATGAGTTGCACGGTGACCGTGCCGGTGCCCGACAGCGCCAGGCTGGCCTGGGGACCATTGCTCGGCCCGGCCAGGCTGCCGACATCAGCCCCCGAGAGCACGGTCCACTGGTAGGCGGTGATGGCACGCCCGGCCTGGGGTTGCGAGTTGCTGGCATCCAGCACCGTCGTGGTGCCAGCTGAAGGCGTCGCGCTGGCGGTGCTGATGACGGCAAACGGGTCAAACACCCGGGCTACCGCGCCTGCCGCACTCAGCATGCCGGCGCCGCAGGTGCTGGTGGTGCAATAACACTCGAGCTGAATCGCGCCGCTGGGCGCCTGGCAGGTGGCCACTCCGGGCGCGGCGCCGGTCGACACGAAAGGCCGCGCGCTGGCCTGCAATACGGCGCGGACATGGGCCGCAGCCATGGTCGGATTGACCGACAACATCAGGCCGATGGTGCCGGCGACCAGAGGCGCGGCGAAACTGGTACCCAACGTGGGTTTCAGCCCGTCGCTGTGTACATTGTTGCCAGGCGCCAGGGTGCCATCGTTGCTGGTCGTTAGCAGCGGGAAAAGGCAGGGCGCCAGGGCTGTGACAGGTTCGTTCACACAGTTGCCCGCCGGTGCGGCAATGGCCACCTGCGGCCCGATGCTGGAGAAGCCGACCTTGGTGCCGGTATGGCGCAATCCCGAGACGGCGATGGCTCCGGCACAGTTCGCTGGCGTGTCCACCGCCGCCCCGGTGGCGTTACCAGCCGACACCACCACCGACACGCCGGCGGCATTGAGCTCGGCTATGGCCGCTGTGTACGAGGCAGGGCAGGAGCCACGCGAGCCCAGGCTCATGTTGATCACCCGTGCCGGGAAGTTGTTGGGTACGATCATGGACACGCCGACGCCGACTTCCGAAGTCAAGCCGCCGGCCCAGCGCATGGCGGCGATGATGTCGGAGTCGAAACCGCCGCAACGCCCCAGCACGCGCACCGGCAACACCATGATGTTGCGTCCGACACTGGCCATGCCCCGAGCGACCGGTTCATGGGTCTCGGCACCTATCAGGCCGGCTACCTGCGTGCCGTGCCAGCTGCTGGTACTGGCCGGATCCCCCAGGAAACAGAAGTCTTGCGCCGTGCCGTCGCCCGGGTCGCTCGGGTCCGGGTCACGGCCATCACCGTCGTTGGCGGTTGCCAGTGAACCGTTTGGTGCACCAACAAAGTCGTATCCGGGGCGCAGTTTGTTGACCAGTTCCGGGTGCGGACGCACGCCCGTGTCGAGTACCGCCACGGTCACACTGGCCAGGCCGGGTGTGGTGTCCCAGGCGTCGACGGCATTGATGGCAGACACCGCGGTCACGTCCGGCGCGCGCAGGTACCACTGGCCAACCGCGGGTATGGGCAGGGTCTGGTTGCCAACAAGAAAAGGGTCGCTGGTGATGGCACTGGCGTAGCGGCGTTCGTCCACGACCGCCCATTCGACGTCGGGATGCGCCGCCAGACGTGCCGCCAACTGGATCGAGCTGATGCGGCTGGCCCGCAAGCCCTGGGTACGCGGACCAAGCACGCGACCGTCACGCAACACCAGACCGAGCTGTTGTGACAGTGCCGCCGCCACCAGGGGCCGCTGATGCACGCCACGCTGGGCGCTCGCATGGCGCAGGATGCCGCTGCCGTTTTTATACCTGACGATGACGCGTCCGTAGGACCCGTTGTTGGCGGCCGCCGTGGCTGCCTCGCGCCGAGGCAGGGGTCCGGGGTCCTGCGCGCTGACGGAGGATTGCGCCAACACCCCGAGCGCAAAAAGCAGCATGACCAGCAGCCAACGCCACCCGTGATGTGGTGGTCTGCGCATCAGCATGCGCCTCTGGTGTTCCAATGCGCGGCCGCGGCCAGATCGATGGAAACCTTTTGTGTGCCTCTTCGCAGGATCATGCCCGCGATACTATCAGCCTGCCCGGCCGTGAACATCTTTGACAAACACGTCGGGTCCCGCTGCAAATCCGATTTCGTTCGATTTTGCGGTGGATGTGCTCCGGGTGCAGGCAAACTACGACCATGACCGAATCTCTACCCTTGGCCGTTGTCCGGGTCTCCACCTACGAGCAGATGCGTCTGCTGACCCGAGCCAGTGGTTTCTTTTTTGAGCGCGACCAGCGGCTGTTCCTGGTCACCAGTCGCCATGTGATGTTCGACGAACCGAGCAAACACTTTCCAGACCGGCTGGAGATCGAGCTGCACATCGACTCGGACAACATGACGCAGTCGCTCGAATTTTCGATACCCCTGTACCGCGATGGCCAGGGCCTGTGGCGTCAGGGCGAGGACGTCTCGGGCGAGATCGACGTGGCTGTGATCGAGATCGAGCGCGCCGCCTTGCCCGCCACCGTGGCGTACCGCGCCTTCACACCGGCCAACCTGCTCGGTCGGCTGGAGGGTGTGGAGATGGGGGCGTCGCTGGTGATCGTCGGTTTCCCGCTCGGGTTTCACGACACCTGGCACCACATGCCGGTGGCACGACTGGCGGCCGTGGCGTCGGTGTTTGGCCTGCGCTTTCAGGGCCAGGGATACTTTTTGACCGACGCTCGCACGCACCGCGGCACCAGTGGCGCGCCAGTGGTGATGCGTGCAACGCGCAAAACCGGCCGCCGCGGCGACTTGCCCTGGATCTTGCTGGGCGTGCATTCGGCGCGCGTCGATGTCGGCACCCGCGACCTCAAGCTCGACGAGGTGCTGGGCCTGAATTGCGCCTGGTACGCCGATATCCTGATGACGCTCACCAACCAGTGAACCGGTCGCGACCGATGCCTGCGCCCGGCCGAAAACGGGCCGGGTGATGAATTCATGCCCGACAACGTGTGAGGGCTGCCGGGTAAACCCGGCTTGGTGATAGCGGCAGGTGCCATTAGCATGATGTGACAAATTCGTGACAAACCCTCGGGAGACCCCATTGGCCAAAGACTTCGACACCATGGAAGACAGCAACCGCTCGTCCAACCCGAGCATTCACGAGGTGATAGACGCGTCCCGGCGTAGTTGGCTCAAGGGTGGCGCGGCATTGGGCCTGGCCAGTGTCCTGGCGCCGCTCGCCGGTTGTGCCAACATGCCCAGCGGCCCCAAGCTCGGCTTCAAGGGTATCCCGGCGGGACTGGGGGATGCGCTGGTGGTGCCCGAGGGTTATGTGGCCACGCCCTTGGCCCCTTGGGGTGAACCGATTGGAGTTGCCGGCAATATGCCCGCCTTCCAGCGCGACGCCTCCAACTCCGCAGCGGATCAGGCGGTGCAGATGGGCATGCACCACGACGGCCTGGAATATTTTGCGCTGGGTGGAAGCTCGACGCGCGGCGTGATTGCCGTGAACCATGAATACACCGACGACGGCCTGCTGCATGTGGGTGGTTTTTCCAACATGAATGCCGAGAAGGTGAAAAAAGCGCAAAACGCCCATGGCCTTGCGGTGTTCGAGACCGAGCTGAAAGACGGCTCATGGCAGATGGTGCGGCCATCGCGGTACGCCCGCCGCTTCACCATGGATGCACCGTTCTCGGTGGGTGGGCCGGCGGCCGGCCATGCCCTCATGCGAACCGCTGCCGACCCGGCCGGCCGCACCGTGCTTGGCACACTCAACAACTGCGCATCCTCCCAGACACCCTGGGGCACCTACTTGTCGGGAGAAGAAAACTGGGCTTTTTATTTTGGCGGCGCCGAGACTCCCACCCCCGATCAACGCCGCTGGGGTGCCCGCAAGGACGGTGGTTACCAGTGGGAAAAGTTCGATGCACGGTTTGATCTGCGGCAGACCCCGAACGAGTTTCACCGCTTCGGCTGGGTGGTCGAGGTGGACCCGATGGACCCGACGAGCACACCCGTCAAACGCACCGCGATCGGCCGCGCCGCCCATGAGGGAGCCTGGGTCGGGGTCACCAAAGACGGCCGAGCCGTGGTGTATTCGGGTGAGGACGCGCGGTTTGAATACATCTACAAATTTGTCAGTCGCGACAAGATCGCGCCGGCGGGCAACGGCCGCACCAAGGCGCAGGCAAACCGCGAGTTGCTCGATCACGGCACGCTGTATGTGGCGCGGTTCGATGCCGACGGCACGGGGCGCTGGTTGCCGCTGGTGCACGGCCAGGGCCCGTTGACGGCGGCGAATGGTTTTGCCGACCAGGGCGAGGTGGTGATCAAGGCACGCCAGGCCAGCGATGCGCTCCAGGCCACCAAGATGGACCGGCCCGAGTGGCTGGCGATCGACCCGCAGTCGGGCTGGGTCTATTGCACCCTCACCAACAACAGCGCGCGCGGCCAGCCGAACCAGCCCGGGGTGGACGCCGCCAACCCGCGTGCCAACAACAGCATGGGCCAGATCGTGCGCTGGAAGGACGCGGGCGACTTCGACGGCGCCACCTTTCAGTGGAACCACCTGGTGTTGGCCGGGGACCCCGCCAACAGCCGACCCGAAGCCAAAGGCAACATCAAGGGCGACATCTACGGTTGCCCGGACGGCATTGCCTTCGATCAGCGTGGCGTGTTGTGGATACAGACCGACGCTGCAGCCGCCGCCATGTACCAGGGCGAGTTCGCGCGTATCGGCAACAACCAGATGCTGGCATGTGACCCGGCCACCGGCGAAACACGGCGCTTCCTGACCGGCCCGACCAACAGTGAGGTCACCGGCTGCACATTCACGCCCGACGGCCGCACCGTGTTCATCAGCATCCAGCACCCGGGCGAAACCCCGAGTGAACGCAGCGACCCGCGCGAGCCGGTCAAGTATTCCAACTGGCCGGACTATGCGCCTGGCGGACGGCCGCGCTCGTCCATCGTGGCGATACGCAAGAAGGATGGTGGGGTGGTGGGGACGTGACTTTGTGCGGTGCACAAGCCGCTACGCCATCGGGCTTCAGGTGAGCGCTTTTGACGCAACGCTGGTGAAGCGGTAGAAGAAGTTGCCGTCACGCACCGGATGGTCCTGCGTGACGTGTTCGATCAGCCCGTAACCGTGCAGCCGGTTCAGCACCATCTCGCAGACATGCCGCGGCAGCTGGAACGCCCCTTGCAGCACATCCACCGCTTCGGAGCCGACAAAACATGCCGGGTAGTTACGCACCCGGTAGCTGCGGTCGCGCACCACGACACCGTTGGCGGCATTCAACTTTTTGAGCACAGCGTCGGGTGCCAGCTGACCGTCCTCGGCCAGAGTGTTGGCGCGGAAAAACAATATGGCGTCCGCAAAAACCTGCTCGTGCACCACATGGCTCAGTAGACCCAACGACTGCAAGGCCTGGCCCAGCACCACTGCCTGAAGCCGCGGCAGCCGGTAGTGGCGGCAGAGCCAGTCCACCGCCTGGCTGGCGACAAAACATGCCGGGTAGCTGGTGACGTTGTGCACCCGGTCGGCGCTGGCAACACCAGAGGCCAGCGCCTGACACACCTTTTCGGCCGTCTGTTGCGTGAGCCCCCGTATGACGCCGCGCACGCCGTCACTGTCGGGCCGTACCTGCATGGCACTGAAATACTGCCGCAGCTTGGGCGCCGATACCAACCCGGCGCCTGTATGGGTTGCCACATGCTCCAGCACCACGGCGGCCTCGCCCAGCAAGGCGGCGCTGTCGAGGTCTGCCACCAGATCACAAAAACCAAGGCGGCGTACCCAGGTGCGGTCCACATGCCACACCGGGCCGCTGTTGCCACGCGCCAGCACTACCTGTGCGCGTATGGCGTTATCGCTGAGCAGTGCCACCAGAGCCAGTGGGTTGCCAACAGAGCGCGGAAGCAGAGCGTGTAGGTCGACGATGGCCAGCCAGTCGGGATTCGCCAACAACTGCGCCTGCAACCCGCGCATACCCGCTGCGTTGCCAGTGGCCTCGCGCGGCAACACATTCATGGTCATCAGCGCCGCCCGCACGGCCCGCGCCGCCGGGCCGGGAGCGACGATGTACACCACAGTGGGTTGGACGGGGGAGGGCATGGGGGTAGCGGCGCGCGGGTGGGGGACAGCAAGTTTGAACGGCGGCAGACGAATAGCTCCTTGCGCCACCGGTTTGTCTGAGTGGCATTCCATTTCTTACGCGCAGTTGCGCGTCATGCCTTTTGGGTACGGGTTTACCCCAGTCGACTTTGGTGAGGGGCTTCGTTCGGCTTGACGTAGCCACGCGGTTTGTTGAAACTGCCTGTGGCGTTGGCTTGTTGCGTCGGCTTGCCAAGTAGACCCACTTGTCCGCCAACGCCGATGCAGAAAATCCCAGACCGTGTCGCACTTCTTCAAATTTGTTGGGCTGTTGCTGCTGTCGCTCATCGGCATTTTTATCGCCTGGGTGATTTACGTCGATTGGCGCGTCACCCACTGGGATAAAAGGATTGATGCGTTGTGTGCCGCAAATGGTGGCAAGGATGTTGCTGTTCGGGTGTATGAGACGGCAACGGCACCGGAGACAAAGGAGTACTTCCGGGATATCAAGCCAATCCGGGGGTTCTTCATACCTGAACGCGGTAAGGGCGTCACGCTTGGGCCGGAGTATCCGTTTGTCATCGAGACCCGTGTTTTGGAGGTCTTGAACGACACGAATCCCTCAGTTGTCAAGTTCTCGTCGCGAATTGTCCGGGTTAGCGACAACAAGACCATGGGTGAGCGTTTTGGATATCAGCGTGCAGGGGGTGGTTTCGACATTTGGGATCCCACTGAAATTCGAACCTGTCCAAAAATTGGCACTGAAGATCGATTGGATGTGCAAGTATTTTCCAATCACCCGCGACATAACCGGTCGGAGAAGAAATGAATGCAGAACAGCTGAAAAATCTGGCGGAGGTCGCGCTTGCTGGCTACGGCAGTTTCGTGACCAAGGGGCCACCTGCATCTGAAGACTTGGAAACTCTAAATGGCGACCTTGCGGGATTCACTGTATTCCAGGCTCGGGCGTTTACGGCTCGTTTCGAGGTTGCCGTCCAAACCTTCAACGACGCAACATCAGTAGGTGGCAGCGGCACTACAAGCTTCGACGTAACAGTATTCCAGGCCTCACAAGGACCAGATCGCGGCAAAATTTACATCAGCTTCCGTGGCACCGCGCAGAAAAACCTGCTCGTGCAGCCGAACGACTGGGGCGCGTTAACTGATATCTCGGCAAGTGGCGCGGCTTTTAGCCAGATTGTGCAGATGGTCAACTGGTGGCAGCGGGTCAGCACGCCGCTCGATATGCAAGGCCAGCCACAGCTCGTTCGCCAATATGCGCTTGGCCCGGATGCGCGAAGCGTCGTCGCTGCTCCCAGTGTCGCCGGCACGGGCGAAGTGGCCATGCTGCTTGCGGCTTCACCATCAGCCAAAGTAGTCGTCACAGGTTCCTCCCTTGGTGGCCACTTGGCGATGGCGTTCGCGGCGTTGTTCCCGGCTAGCACGGACGTTGCTGTCGCGTTTAACTCACCCGGCTTTCGAGCTGATCCATTTGTGCAAAGGCTTTTCTCGAGCCTGGGTGGCATCGTCCCAATCGAAGGCAACCCGTTGATTACAAATGTTGTGTCGAGTGAAGCCAACAACGCGGGTGATCGGCTCGACCTGATCGCTGGTTTTCCCGGCGGTAGCTTCCCCGGTGTTTCATTGACTATCCCGATCGAAAACCAGTTCAACACCGATGTGCCCGACGCAAAAGTCCCGTCTTGGAACCACGACCAGCGCCAGGTCACCGATGCCCTGACCGTCTTTGACATGCTGCGACGGTTGGACGGTTCGCTCGATTTGACCCGGTTTGACTATCTGCTGCGCGCCAGCGCGGAAGGTGAGAACCGCAGCCTTGAAAACCTTGTCGATACCGTCGAATCCTTGCTGGGTATCAACCGTGCCCAATTGCCAGCCGGGAACGACAGAAGAGACGCATTACACGGCGCGGTGCAGGCGCTGGTGGGTGGGGCGCCCCAAACGCCAGAACCGCATGCGGCGTATGCATCGTTGGCTGGCAAGGTTGTGATCGCTCCCACCGACTTCAGCCTGCGGGTTCACGCGCGTGAAAATTTCGGGGCGTTTGTGGCCCTGCAAGAACTCAGCCCGTTTTATCTGGCGGGCAAAGACCCTACTGCGCGGCAATTGCTCGACGCTGTGTTGGAAACCACGCGCAGCGCCGAGTTCGCCGCCTGGAGCCGGGACAAGGCGTCAGGCGTCGGATTGACCTTTACTGACCGCTGGATTGCCGACCG
>JANOTG010000051.1:0-3639 GCA_031416215.1 Betaproteobacteria bacterium | reverse complement strand
GGTGAGCGACAAGGGCTGGGTGCGGGTGCGCACCGGGCACGGGCACGAGGCGGCGGGTTTTGCGTTCAAGTCGGGTGACCAGCTGCATGGCACCTTCGAGTGCCGATCGGTCGATACCCTGCTGGTGTTCGGCAACCGGGGCCGGGTGTATTCGGTGCCGGTGGCCCAGTTGCCGGGTGCACGGGGCGACGGGCAGCCGGTCACGACGCTGCTGGAGCTCGAGCCCGGCACAAGTTTGTTGTATTACTTCGCCGGGCCGGCGGCGGCCAGCCTGCTGCTCAGCAGCTCCGCCGGGTATGGCTTCATCGCCAGTGTCGACCACATGGTGTCGCGTCTGAAGGCCGGCAAGGCCTTTGTGTCCTGCAATGAAGGCGAGACGCTGAACCGCCCCTCGTTGGTGGCTGTTGGCGCAGGTGCATCGCCGCTGCCTGCTGCAACCCATGTCGCCTGTGCCTCCACCGGGGGGCGCATATTGACCTTCGCCATCGACGAACTCAAGACCATGGCCAATGGCGGGCGCGGCCTGATGCTGATCGACCTGGAGGCCAGGGACAGCCTGGCCGGTGCTGCCGCCTACACCCGCAGCGTGCGCATCGACGGCATCGGCCGTGGTGGCAAGCCGCGCGACGAGACGCTGGAGATTCGCAGCCTGAACAACGCCCGCGGCATGCGCGGCCGCAAGGGCAAGGCGGCCGACCTGGGGTTCAAGCCGACCGGGATCATGCGGGTGGAGTAACCAGGCACATGGCGCAGGCTCAGCGCTAAGCCAGTGCTGTGATGTGGATCAAGCAACGCTGTCAGGGACATTGCGCCGGCTGACAGAATGTGCCCAACGACGCCAACCGGGGCACCACCATGCTGCAGAACTTCGAATCCACGCGCCAGAGCTTCAGCACCCGCAGCGGTGAAAGCGCCGTTTTGTATTCATTGCCGGCGCTGGCAAAAAAATACCCCAACGTCAGCCGACTGCCGGTCTCGCTGCGCATCGTGCTCGAGTCGGTGCTGCGCAATTGCGACGGCCGGCGCGTGACGGCAGCCCATGTGGCGCAGCTTGCCAACTGGCAGGCCGATGCGCCGCGCAGCGAAGAAATCCCTTTTCTGGTGGCGCGTGTGGTGCTGCAGGATTTCACCGGTGTCCCGCTTTTGGCCGACCTGGCGGCGATGCGCAGCGTGGCGGTGCGGCTGGGGCAGGACCCGCGCCGCATCGAACCGCTGGTGCCGGTGGATCTGGTGGTGGACCATTCGGTGATGGTCGACCACTATGGCCGCAAGGACGCGCTGGACTTGAACATGCAACTCGAGTTCCGGCGCAACCGCGAGCGATACGAGTTCATGAAATGGGGCATGCAGGCTTTTGACACCTTCCGTGTCGTGCCACCGGGTTTTGGCATCGTGCACCAGGTGAACCTGGAGTACCTGGCTCGTGGTGTGCACCAGAACGCTGACGCTGTGGTCTACCCCGACAGCCTGGTGGGGACCGACAGCCACACCACGATGATCAACGGTATGGGCGTGGTCGGTTGGGGCGTCGGCGGCATCGAGGCCGAGGCTGCGATGCTGGGCCAGCCGGTGTATTTTCTGACGCCTGACGTGGTGGGGCTGGAGCTCACCGGCAGACTGCGCGAGGGCGTCACCGCCACCGACCTGGTGCTGACCGTGACCGAGTTGTTGCGCCGTCACAAGGTGGTGGGCAAGTTTGTCGAGTTCTTTGGAGAAGGCACCCGCAGCCTGGCGCTGCCGGACCGCGCCACCATCGCCAACATGGCGCCGGAATACGGTGCCACCATGGGTTTCTTCCCGGTCGACGAGATGACGGTGGCCTACTTCAGGGCCACCGGCCGCAGCACCGCCGAGACCGAGCTGTTCGAGGCCTATTTCCGCGCCCAGGGGCTGTTTGGCGTACCGCTGGCGGGCGAGATCGATTATTCGCAGACCATCTCGCTCGACTTGGGCACGGTCACGCCCAGCCTGGCTGGCCCGAAACGGCCACAGAACCGCATCGAGTTGGGACAGGTGGCGGCGAACTTTTCCGAGCTGTACTCTTTGGCTGGCAGCGCCGCAGGGTTTGGCCAGCCGCGCGAGAAACTGGCGCAGGTGTTTCACACGCCGGGCGGGTTGCCAGTAAAAAGCGGCGATGTGCTGATCGCCGCCATCACCAGCTGCACCAACACCTCCAACCCTGCCGTCATGCTGGCGGCAGGCCTGCTGGCGAAAAAGGCGGTGCAGGCGGGCCTGCGCGTGTCGCCACACATCAAGACCTCGCTCGCGCCCGGTTCACGCATCGTCACCGAATACCTGCATGAGACTGGCCTGTTGCCCTACCTGGAACAACTCGGCTTTGCCGTCGCCGGATATGGCTGCACCACCTGCATCGGCAACTCGGGTGACCTCAGCGCCGAGTTGAACGAGGTCATCCGCAGCAACGGCCTGGTATGCGCCGCTGTGTTGTCGGGCAATCGCAACTTCGAAGCCCGCATCCACCCGAACCTGAAGGCCAACTACCTCGCCAGCCCGCCGCTGGTGGTGGCCTACGCCATCGCCGGCACGGTCACACGTGACCTGATGACCGAGCCGGTGGGGCAGGGCACAGGCGGGCGTGCCGTGTACCTGGGTGACATCTGGCCACACAGCGACGAGATTGCCGCCCTGCTGCACAGCGCCCTGCGCGGGCCGGCCTACCGCGCCAACTACGCGCGCATCCAGAGCCAGCCAGGCGCGTTGTGGCAGGACATCCGGGGCGCAGAGGGCAGCAGCTACACCTGGCCTGCCAGCACCTATATCGCGCAACCGCCATTTCTGGATGGCTTCACTCTGCAACTGGACCAGGCCGATCGGCAACCGACCGGCCGTGTGGCAGGTGCGCGCATCATGGCGCTGTTTGGCGACTCCATCACCACCGACCATATTTCACCGGCGGGTGCCATTGATGAACAATCCCCGGCCGGGCAGTGGCTGCTGGCACATGGTGTGGCGCGCACAGACTTCAACTCCTACGGTGCGCGCCGAGGCAACCATGACGTGATGCTGCGTGGCACCTTTGCCAACGTGCGCATCAAGAACCTGATGTTGCCGCCGTTGCCGGACGGCAGCCGGGAGGAGGGCGGCAGCACGCTGCTGTACCCGTCGCAGGCAGGTGCTCCAGTCAAGACGACCATTCATGCCGCGGCAACCCACTACATCGCACAGGCTGTGCCCACGGTGGTGTTTGCTGGCGAAGAATACGGCACCGGCTCCAGCCGCGACTGGGCCGCCAAGGGTACCCAGCTGCTTGGCATACGGGCCGTGGTGGCACGCAGCTTCGAGCGCATCCACCGCAGCAACCTGGTGGGCATGGGTGTGTTGCCATTGCAGTTCAAGGGCGCAGACTCCTGGCACAGCCTGGCCTTGTGTGGCGACGAGTTGATCATGATCGAGCCAGTGGCCGCTCTGACACCACAAAGTGACGCGCTGTTGACGGTGACGCGCGCCGATGGCAGCCAGTCAGCTTGTGTGCTCACCCTGCGCATCGATACACCCATCGAGGTGGACTACTTCCGCCATGGCGGCATCCTGCCGTTTGTGCTGCGCCAACTGCTCGGGTGATTCGGCGCGGCGAACTTGTTGCGGGTTAACCCGTAACAAAACTGTCGCTTGAAAGTA
>JANOTG010000050.1:0-2375 GCA_031416215.1 Betaproteobacteria bacterium | reverse complement strand
CATTGAGAGTCTGAGCGATGCATCCCGCTTTTTCCATCCTGTTCTTCACCACCTTGGCTGGTACCGCGCAGGGTCTGCTGGTGCTGCTGGCCGTCGCTGTCCTGTTTGGCGCCGCATTGACACCCGGCTTTCTGTTGCTCGCGGTGGCGGTTGCCGAAGTGTTGCTGGTGGCCGGTCTGGCGGCCTCGTTCCTGCACCTCGGGCACAAGACGCGGGCCTGGCGTGCCGTGTTGATGTGGCGTACCTCCTGGATGTCGCGCGAGGTCATCGTGTTGCCGGCCTTCATCCTGCTGGTGGCGCTGTGGTGGTTGTCGCTGCTGACCGGTGCCGGCAGTGCGTCGCGCACCATCCTGCCGGTACTGCTGTTGCTGGGCGCGCTGGCCCTGTGGTACTGCACGGCCATGATCTATGCCTGTTTGCGATTCATCGAAGAGTGGGCACATCCGCTGACTGTCATCAATTTCATGCTGATCGGGCTGTCTTCGGGCATGGTGCTGGGTTGCGCCCTGGCCGCGCTGGCCGGACAAAACAGCTTTGTGCTGCTGGCCAGCCCCTGGGCGCTGGCCGCCACGCTGGCCGCCTGGGCGACCCGCGCCATGGCACTGCGGCGCAATGCAGCGATCAAACACCGATCCACGCTGCAATCCGCCACAGGCATCCAGGCCACGCGGCTGGTGCAGAAATCCATGGGCATGTCGGCGGGCGCCTTCAACACCCGCGAGTTCTTCCACGGCGCCCGGGCGGCTACGCTCAAACACGTCAAGCTCGGTTTCCTGCTGTTGACCTTCGTGCTGCCGTCGTTGTTGCTGCTGTGGGCCTTGGCGTCACAGACGACGCTGCCCATCCTGCTGGCCGCGCTGCTGCAGACGCCCGGCCTGATCGCCGAGCGCTGGTTCTTTTTTGCCCAGGCAAAACATCCGCAGAACCTGTATTACCAGGTGGTGTCCTGAACCTTTGGCGCCATCCATGCAAAGGCCGGACAACTACCTGCCCAACGTGCGCCAGCAGTACGAGGCACTGCCCTACCCGGCGCGTGACCCGCAGGACGAAAACAAGCGGCTGGTACTGTCCTGGCTGGACGACCTGCCGATGATCAACCACTACTGCTTTGCGGGCAAGCAGTCGTTTCGCAACAACTTCCGCGCCTTGGTGGCGGGAGGTGGCACCGGTGATGCCACGATTTTTCTGGCACAGCAGCTACGCCACACCAACGCCGAGGTTGTGCATCTGGACCTGAGCGAGGCCAGCACCGCGATCGCACGCGAACGTGCGACAGTCCGCGGCCTGACCAACATCGTCTGGATTCGAGACTCGCTGCTCAATCTGGCATCGCTCGATGTGGGGCAGTTCGACTACATCAATTGCAGTGGCGTGTTGCACCACCTCGCGGACCCAGACCTTGGTTTCAGGGCGCTACAAGGCGTCTTGGCGCCGCACGGGGCCATTGGATTGATGGTCTACGGCACAACGGGGCGCACCGGTGTCTACCAGATGCAGTCGCTGCTGCGCATGGTGAACGACGGCGAACACGACATGCCGCGCAAGATCAGCAACGCGCGCGACCTGTTGGAGAGCCTGCCCCCCAGCACCTGGTTCAAGCGCGCAGACGACTTGCACTCTGACCACCGAACGGGCGACTCGGGCATCTTTGACCTGCTGCTCCATTCAAAGGACCGGTCGTACAGTGTGGCCGAACTGTTCGACTGGCTGGGCGGCCCGGCCGACCAGGCCACCGGGCACGGCATGCACCTGGAGTTCAGCGACGTGCAGCGCGGCCGCGCACCCTATCTGCCGCACATGGTGCTTGGCCACAAACCGCCGGCCATGATGCAGACGCTGCGCGCCATGCCACGCCGCCAGCAGTATGCGATGGCCGAGCTGATGGTGGGCAACCTGATCACGCATTCCCTGTATGCCACGCATTCGCCCGACTGCACGGCACCGTATGGCGACCCGAACTATGTGCCACAGTATTTCCACGAGCCGGTGAACCCCGATGCACTGGCCAACATTTTCAGCGCCAGCCGTGGGCAGCCTTTTCAATTGCAGCACCAGCATTCGGGCGCAACCATGATGGTCAATCCGGGCCGTTACGCCGCCCAGATACTGCGCCTGATCGATGGCCAGCGCAGCTTTGCCGACATCTTCGCGCAGTTTCGCGCCGATTGGCGTGGCAAGGCTGCACCCCCCGACGACGCGACACTTTTTGCCGACTTCGCCGAGGTTTATCACACGCTCAACGCGCTCGAACGTATTCTGCTGCGCCACCGTCTGGTGGTTGCTTCATAACAAGGGCAGCGGCGGCCTGGCCCCGAACCGGCCCTTGTATCATCCCCTCAGGTCACCACAGGCCTGGACCAGGCCCGATTGAACAC
>JANOTG010000049.1:0-3625 GCA_031416215.1 Betaproteobacteria bacterium | reverse complement strand
TTGCCCAGGCGGTGCAACAAGGGGCCCACACACATGATGGAGGTACGCACCTTGTTGCACAGTTCGCGGCTGATTTCGCTGCTTTTCAGGCTGGCCACCCGGATGCTCACGCGCTCGCCACTGCGCTCCACCTTGCCGCCGATGGCGGTGACGAGCTCCAGCATGTGGCGCACGTCGACGATGTCGGGTACGTTCTCCAGCACCATCTCCTGATCGGTCAGGATACAGGCCGCGATCATGGGCAGAATGGCGTTCTTGTTGCCGGAGGCGCGCACCGTGCCGCGCAGCGCTACGCCGCCTTCAATTTCAAATGTGGACATCGTGGATGGTTGGGAGAAGAAATCAGGGCTTGATGATACCGAGCGCGATCAGCGAACGTGCCGTGTCCAGGATGCTGTGTTCGATCGGTCGCGTGGCCCAGCCCAGCACGTCCTTGGCATGGGAGGCGTCCTGGTTGCGCACCGAACCGAGCTCATCCAGCACGGCCCTGGCCAAGGGATTGAAGCGCGCCGCAAACCGCACCAGCCAGTCGGGCGCGTTGCGCCTTGGCACCCTGTGCGCCTGGGACCCGAGCTCGGCGCGCAGGAGTTCGGCCACTTCGCGCAGCTTGACAAAACGGCCGGACGCGATGAAACGTTCGTTCGCCATGTCGGGCGCAGTCAGTGCGCGCACATGCAGGTCGGCCACGTCGCGCACATCCACAATGCCAAAACCGATGTCGGGGCAGGCAGGCATGCGGCCATCCAGCAGGGCGCGCACCACCATCACCGACGACGAATAGTCGCGGCTCCACACCGGGCCCAGCACCACCGAGGGGCAGATGCTGCAATATTCCATGGCGCCGCCCTCGCTGGCCATCCAGTCGCGCGCCGCGCGCTCAGCCACCGTCTTGCTCTGGATATAGGGCGAAATACCGGGTCGGGACAGATCGGTCCAGTCGGCTTCGGTAAAGTGGTGCACACCACGGCCCCG
Source organism: Betaproteobacteria bacterium (assembly GCA_031416215.1). Taxonomy (GTDB): domain Bacteria; phylum Pseudomonadota; class Gammaproteobacteria; order Burkholderiales; family Burkholderiaceae_C; genus CAISIP01. The sequence continues at coordinate 2,653 of JANOTG010000049.1, read as the reverse complement.
GCCATAAGAAATGGCAGCCACCGAGGATGTCATGACAAATCGCTGCACACCGGCTGCCTTGGCCGCGCGCAGGGCACGCAGCGCACCGTCGCGCGCCGGGACGATCAACTCGTCGGCATGTTTCGGGATCCCGGCCGGCAACGGCGAGGCCAGATGCGCGCAATAGGCACATCCGGCCATGGCCTCGGCCCAGCCCGCGTCTGCCATCAGGTCGGCGGCAAAAAACGTGATGCGGCTGTTGTCCACCGCCAGCAACTCGCGTACTGCTGCCTCCCTGGCCAGGCTGCGCACGGTCGTGTGCACCATCCAGCCCTCGGCCACCAACTGGCGGATCAGGAATCCGGCGATGTAGCCGCTGCCGCCGGAGACGAGTACGGTCTTGCGCATCTTGGTGGTCTTTCTGCCGTTCGGGCATGGTTGCGCAGCACCCGATCCGGCCGCATCCTGTCAAGTATGGCACCGTGCACAGGCACCAGCAGCGCGTCTGCCGACCGCCGGCCAACTTAGCTCGTTGTTACCCCAGCCGCCGATGGCGGCCGCCCCAGCAGAAAGCCGGCGTCGACCGGTATCAGCTGGCCGGTGACCATGCAGTCGGGCGCCAGCAGCCAGCACACTGCACTGGCCACATGCTCGGGTGTGCAGACCTTGCCCAGTGCTGACGCATCAGCGAACTGGCGCTTGACCCGCTCATAGGCTGCGTCCCCAAGCCCGTCGCGCATCCAGCGGCCCTCGATCAGCCCCGGCAACACCGCGTTCACCCGTGTCCTGGGGGCAAGAATACGCGCCAGGGAGAGCGTCAGGATGTTCAGCGCCGCCTTGGACAAGACATAAGGCACCGAGCTGCCATTGCCGTTGACGCCGGCAATCGACGATACATTGACCACCGCACTCCCCTCACCGAGGTGCGCGCGGGCGGCGCGCGCCATCTGGAACGGCCCCAGCGTGTTCACCGCATAGACTTGCTGGAAGTCTTCCGCGCTGACCGCCTCCAGATCATCCATGGGGATAAAGCGGGTGGTGCCCGCGCTGTTCACCAGCAGGTCCAGCGAGCCCCAACGCGCCACGGTCTGGCGCACCAGCTCGCGGCAATCGGCATCGCTGGCCACATCGGCGCGCAACGCAATGGCATCGGCACCGAGTGCAAGACACTGCTGCACCACGGCCGCCGCCTCGTCCGCGCTGCGGCTGTAGTTGATCGCGACGTTGCAGCCGCTCGCTGCCAGCATGCGCGCCACTGCCGCACCGACGCCGGTGCCACCGCCGGTGATGATCGCCGTCCGGTTTGCCATATCTGCTTCCTTGCGCCCGGCGTGTTCAGGTCTTGCGGAAATAGCGCCGCACCACATGCTCGGCCACGCAGGCCGGACGCTCCACGCCTTCGATCTCGAAGGTCACGGTCCAGGTGCACTGAATGCCTCCGTCCACATCGTCCAACCTGGTCAACACGAAGCGCCCACGCACCCGGCTGCCGGCACGTACCGGATGGGTGAAGCGCACCTTGTTCAGGCCATAGTTCAGGCCCAGGTCGCAAAACGGCAGCAATACATCTTCATGGTAGAACTTTCCCAGCAAGGACAGCGTGAGAAAACCATGCGCGATCGTCCCGCCAAACGGCGACTCGGCCGCAGAACGGGCGGTGTCCACGTGTACCCACTGAAAATCACCGGTGGCTTCGGCAAACAGGTCGATGCGCTGCTGCGTCACATCCACCCACTGGGTGACAACGGCTTCCCGGCCCACCTGGGCGCGCAGTTTTTCCAGGGTACTGATATCGGCTGAGGGCATGTCGGTTCCTTACGGTATGGGCAAGCTGGCGGCGACCTGGTCGCGCAACGCCCGTTTGACGAGTTTGCCGTTGGCATTACGCGGCAGCGGCGTGTTGGACAGGGTGAAACTCTCCGGCACCTTGTAGTCGGACAGGCGTTGCGCGCAATGCAGCGTCAGGTCCTGCGCCGTTGCGCCGCCGTCGCGCAGGACCACAAAGGCATGCACCCGCTCGCCCAGCACCGGGCAGGGCTTGGCGACCACCGCGCATTCCAGCACCGACGGATGTGCGTACAGGGCGTTCTCAACCTCGATGGTGTAGATCTTGTAACCACCGCGGTTGATCATGTCCTTCTTGCGGTCGACGACCTTCACATAGCCTAGTTCATCGATGGAGCCGATATCACCCGAGTGCCAGAAACCGCCGGTGAAGTTGGCCGCGGTCGCCGCCGGGTTGTCCCAGTAGTCCTTCACCACCATCGGCCCCCTGATCCAGATCTCGCCCAGGCTGCCGTAGGGAACTTCGCGCCCATCGTCGTCGAACACCGCAATCTCGGCGCAGGCCAGCGCCCGACCCACGGTATCGCTGTGTGCCGCAGTCTCACCCTGGGGCATCAGGGTCGAGGGTGATGTGGTTTCGGTTGAACCATAACAGTTCATCAGCACCAGGCTCGGCAGTTTTTGCGCCAGGGTGTCGATGGTGGCCACCGGCATCGGCGCTCCGCCATAAGCTCCGACACGCCAGGTCGACAGGTCGTGTCGATCAAAATCATCCTGCAAAAGGCACAGCTTGTACATGGCCGGCACCATCAGGCTGTGGGTCATGCGCTCGCGCGCCGCCAACAGCAGGAACTCCGCCGCCTTGAAGGCCGGCATGACGACCAGCTTG
>JANOTG010000048.1:0-27965 GCA_031416215.1 Betaproteobacteria bacterium | reverse complement strand
TCCTCGTCCATGATGCCGAGCTTGACCGTGTTGTCCTTGAGGCCAAGCACCTTTTCCACGCGACCAAACAGCTCGCTGGCAAAGGCCACTTCGGCCGGGCCGTGCATCTTGGGCTTCACGATGTACACACTGCCGCGGCGTGAATTGCGCAGGGCCTGGCCGTCGGGTCCGACGCCTTGGCCCTGCAGGTCGTGCATGGCGATGGTGGTGGTCACCATGGCGTCCAGGATGCCTTCGGGAATTTCCCGGGTTTCGCCGTCGGCCGCTGTATATAAAACAGCCGGGTTGGTCATCAGGTGCCCGACATTGCGCACAAACATCAGCGAGCGGCCGTGCAGGCGCACCTCGCCCTCTCCTGCCGGGGCGGTATACACGCGGTCCGGGTTCAGGCCGCGCGTGATGCTGCGCCCGCCCTTGGACACCTCTTCGGTCAGGCTGCCTTTCAGGATGCCGAGCCAGTTGCGGTAACCCAGCACCTTGTCTTGCGCGTCGACACAGGCCACCGAATCCTCCAGATCGAGAATGGTCGACAAGGCGGCCTCCAGCACCAGGTCGGCAACCCCGGCCGGGTCGGTGGCGCCGATCGGGCGTGTGGCGTCTATGCGGATGTCCAGATGCAGGCCGTTGTGTTGCAGCAAAACACCCGACGGCGCGTCGGCCGAGCCCTGGTAACCGATGAACTGCCGCGGGTCTTTCAGTGTGCTCTGCCTGCCATGGGCGAGCTGCACCACCAGCTGCCCGGCTTGCACGGCATACCGTGTCGAGTCGACATGCGAGCCGCTCTTGAGCGGCGCCGTGCGATCCAGCACATGGCGGGCATAGGCGATCACCCGGGCGCCGCGTCGGGCGTTGTACCCAGGGCCCTTGTCGCAACCGTCGGCCTCGGAGATCACGTCGGTGCCGTACAACGCGTCATACAGCGAGCCCCAGCGGGCGTTGGCGGCATTGAGCGCATAACGGGCGTTCAGGATCGGCACCACCAGTTGTGGCCCGGCCTGGGTGGCGAGCTCGGCGTCGACGTTGCGGGTGGTGGCGCGCACGCTCGCTGGCACGGGCACCAGGTAACCAATCTTCTGCAGGAACCGGCGGTAGCCGGCCATGTTGCGAATCGGCCCCGGATGGGCCCGATGCCAGGTGTCGAGTTCGCTCTGCAGCCGGTCGCGCTCGGCCAGCAAGGCGATGTTTTTTGGCGCCAGATCGGCAACGATGGCTGCGAAGCCGCTCCAGAAGCGCTCGGCCGACACGCCGGTGTCCGGCAACACCTGGTGGTTGATGAACTGGACCAGCTCGGTGGCCACCTGCAGTTGGTGGATCGGGGTGCGTGCGGTCATGGCGGGTCTTTCCTTGGATACGAAGCTGTGAAGTCAACAAAAAGCAAGAACATCACGCAGGCTGCTGCCGGTGTGGGTGGGTTGGGTGCCGAGTTCTTCAAACGGCATCTGGCTGCGGTTCACCCACAGCGTCTGGTAGCCATACCAGGTGGCGGCCAACGCGTCCCAGGCATTGCAACTGACAAAGGCGATTTGCCGCGCTGGCAGGCCTGTGGCCTGCTCACCCAGCGCATAGGCTTGGGGTGCGGTCTTGTATTTCCGGATGCTGTCGACGCTGATCACATGGTCGAGCAGGCCATCGAGTCCGGCAGACTTGACGGCCAGCGCCAACATCGCCGGATCCCCGTTGCTCAGGATGCCGGTGACGATGCCGCGCGTTCTGAGTTCGCGCAACACGTCGGTGTTCTCCGGGAACGCGCTCAGGCAGCGGTATTGGTTCATCAGCCGTTCGATCGGCTGCTCAAAGTCAGGCGATGGTCCAGCGGACAGTGTTGGCGCCACCAGGCGCTTGAGCGCGAACACCAGAGCCGCGCGGGTCAGTGCCCAAAACGGCTGGTAGTGTGCGCCATCGTTGCTGGTGGTCACCAGTCGGGTGTATTCGATCTGTTTGTCGCGCCACAACACACTGATCGCCTGCCCGTGGCCCGGGAACAGCTGCTCAGCCAGTAATCCGACGCTGAACACATCAAACAACGTGCCATACGCATCGAATAACACGGCCTTGGGTTTATCCATGAAATGACTGTATTACAGATCCGGACGCCGATTAATAGGGAAAACTGGGCTAGATACGTGACTTTTTTGTTGGTAATCCAGCGCGTCCTTGGGTTTGCCGCACTTCAACATTGATTTCGGGCACGGATGGAAATCAATCTGCTCTTTTGCCAAAAGATGCGCATCCTGCGTGCCACTTGCACTATCGCGCCGGGTGTCAATCGGATAAAAACGTCAAGAAGCACTTGTTCAGTGCTTTCTTGGACTAACCGGGCCCCAGATCGATGCCGATGGTCAATACGACAGCTTCGCACGATGCCACCGAACGCGCCTTGGTCGTGCGCCATGCACGTGCGTTGATTACCCGAACCCAGGCGTTTTTTGCCCAGGGTCAGGACGTGTTTCTGAAAACCCTCAGTGCGTATTGTTTCGAGCAACTCGACCTGCGCCCACACACGACACAGGCGCAGAACCTGCGCACTGCCGCGCAGCTGCTTGACCGACAGGCCGTTTTGTTTGGCCGCTCGCTGCAAGTGGCTTTGAGCGAGGTCATCGAGGACGAGTTTGATGCGGTGATCCCCGGTCTGGTGCGTTTTTTGCGGCCGGTCGATACCAGCCCGGACTCCAGTGGCCTGCGCAGCATGGCCTTGCTGGATGTGGACGAAATCGAGCGCCACTTGCTGATTGACCGTGTTGCGCAGCGTTTTAGCGCCCGCAACGAGGTGGGGCTGGCCAAGCTGACCCAATCGGTGGGTGTCTTGCTGCACCGCGAGGATCTGACGCTGGTCGACAATCCGTTTCGACCGTCGACCTTGCTGCGTGCGATTGCGGTTGCCTGGCATCTGAGCGAGTTCGACCCCAAGGTGGTCGAAGATCTTTTGTCCACGCTCGACCCGCAGCGCAGCATCGATCTCGCCCCCCTGTACACAGGTCTTACAGAGGCGCTGGTGCGGGCCGGTTTCTCGGCGCAACCGGTGCACCGCATCAAACGCTCTCCTGGCGCGGACTCGGCCCCTGCACCGTTGCCAGCGGCGCCGGACAGCGCTGGCGCCCCATCCGACCCCGGCGGGTTGCAAGGCGACCCTGGTGTGCCAGCGGCACCTGCGGCAGCCCACGGCGCGGCGGCGTCCGGGCTCGGTGTAGTCGATCGCGCCCGCCAATTCCTGCGCAAGCTCGGTTTCGGCAATCCAGTCGTTGGTCGGCCGGATGGAGCGGCAGCAGGAGGCGGCTCGGAGGGTGCGGGTGAGGCAAGTGCTGGTCTCCCGCATCCGGCAGCCGATCGGGGTTTGCTCGATTTTCTGGGTGGGCTGCAAATCGGCTCTGGCAATTCTTCGTTCCCGCCCTGGGTTGAAGGGCAGGATTTCGGCGAGCACAACGTACTGCGCAAGATGCGGGAGCGCGACGAGGTCAAGGGCGCCGCCGAGTTGGACCGCGACACCATCGACACCCTGGCCGAAGTGTTTGACTACGTCTTTGCCGACCCGGCGATCCCGATGCAGTTGAAGTATGTCATCGGGCGGTTGCAGATACCGGTGCTCAAGGCGGCCATGATTGACCGCGACTTCTTTCTGTCCGGGATCCATCCGGCGCGCCGCCTGGTGGACGTATTGGCAGCGGCGTCGGTCGGCTGGAACCCGGAAAAAGGGGAGGCGGATCCGCTGTACCAGCAGGTGAATACGGTGGTCAAGCGGGTGCTGGCCGAGTTTGCCGACGACCTGGGGTTGTTTTCGCGCTTGTTGGCCGGGTTCGAGGCATTCATGCAGACCGCTGAACAACAGGCCGAGCGACAGATTGAACCGGTTGCCGACCAGCAGCGAGGGGTAGAGGCCTTGCAGGCGGCACGTGCCCATGCCGACAACGTGGTGCACCAGTGTATTGACACCCTGACCGCGCAAGAACCGGTGCCGCCGTTCCTGCTGCCCTTTCTCGCGACCCAGTGGCGCGACGTGCTGGCCCGGGCCTGGATCGAGCAGACGCGTGACAGCACCGCCTGGGACCAGGCATTGGTGACGATGGACGAGGTGATCTGGTCGACCCAGGTCAAGACCCATGCCGAAGAGCGCTCGCGCCTGGTTGCCCTGTTGCCGGACATGATTCGCCGGCTCAATGACAATCTGGACGCGATTGGTTGGGACGGGGACGCCCGCAGCAGTTTTACACGCAGTCTGATCGGCACCCACATGAAGGTCATTCGCTCACCGCGTTCGGCGCCAGCGCCACTGGAGACTGGTCCCGACGAGCAGGAAAGTGCGGCCGCGCGGCGGGCGCTCAAAGAACTTGAGACCCGTCGTGCCCTGCAGGCCAAGAACCAGGCTGATGCCTATGACGACATGGCGCAGGCGTTTGTGCGCGGCTTGTGGTTTGACTTTGCCCTCGAGCAGGATCTGTGGCGCCGCTACCGGCTGGGATGGGTCAGCCCGCAGCGCACGCGATTGTTGTTCACCAACCGCGACGGCTTCGAGGCGTTTGTCCGCTCGGCACAGGAAGTGGCCGATCTGTTGCGTGCCGGACGCCTGAAGCCGCTGGATGCCCAGCCGATCGTGGAGCGTGCCATCGGGCGCATCATGACCGGCGCCGGGCAAACACAGGTCGACTTGGCGCTGGTGTGAGGTTTTTTGGTGCGCGCGGGCCCGAGCGGATCCGCCGCTCGCGCCACAAGAGAGAATTTGCTTCTATCCTCTGGAACGATGGAACCCCAAACCCCGATGCCCGGTCTGGTCGAAGAAAACCTGCAGAACGGCGAGGGCGGCCCGCGTGATGGACTGCCGCCGGACAAAGCCAGCATGGCGACGGCGGGCTTGAATCCGGCCGCCCGTGAGCTGCCGTTGCAGGGTGTGCGGGTGGTGGAGTTCACGCACATGGTGATGGGCCCGGCCTGCGGCATGGTGCTGGCGGACCTGGGCGCTGAGGTCATCAAGGTCGAGCCTGTGGGCCATGGCCGCTGCGGCGACACCACGCGGCATCTGCTCGGCTCGGGCGCCGGGTTCTTCCCGATGTTCAATCGCAACAAGAAAAGTATCGCACTCGATCTGCAGACCGCGGCCGGCAAGGAGGCCGTGTTGCGCCTCATCGCGACGGCGGATATCGTGAGCGAGAACTTCAAGCCCGGCACGATGCAAAAACTCGGGCTGGACTACCCGAGCCTGAAGGCCCTGAATCCGCGCATGATCTACCTCAGCCACAAGGGTTTTCTCCCCGGCCCTTATGAGCACCGCACCGCGCTCGACGAGGTCGTGCAGATGATGGGCGGCCTGGCCTACATGACCGGCCGCCCCGGTGACCCGCTGCGGGCCGGCACCAGTGTCAACGACATCATGGGTGGTATGTTTGGGGCCATTGGCGCCATGGCGGCGCTGGCCCAACGTGCAAGAACCGGTCGCGGGCAGGAGGTGCAAAGCGCACTGTTCGAGAACAACGTGTTTCTGGTCGCGCAACACATCATGCAGTACGCCGTGACCGGGCAGCCCGCAGCGCCGATGCCGGCGCGCATTTCCGCGTGGGGCATCTACGATGTATTCGAGGTTCTCGGCGCCGAGCAGATATTCCTGGCAGTCGTCAGTGACAGCGCATGGGCCCTGTTTGGTGATGCCTTCGGTTTTGCCGACCTCAAGACGGACATGCGCCTGTGCAGCAACAACGACCGGGTGCGCGAACGCGCCTGGATGATGCCGATGCTGCGGCAACGCCTGGCCCCTTATAGTGCCGCACAGTTGGCCGCCATCTTTGAGCAGCATGCCTTGCCATTTGCCCCGATCACGCGGCCGCAGGACCTGCTCGATGACCCGCATCTGCTGGCCACCGGCGGGCTGGCCCCTATGACGCTGCCGGACGGACGGTCTTGCCACACGGTCCTTCTTCCGTTGATGCTGGACGGCGTTCGCCCGACGGTACGACTGCAGCCACCACAGCTGGGTGAACACAGCGCCGAATTGCTGCGCGAGCTCGGTTACGACACCCACAGCATCAACGAGTTGACCACCGTGCCGCACGCCCGCGGCTGAGCGCGCCGCTGCGGTTAACCTTGGCCTATGGACAAGTTCAAGCAACTGGGCGCATTTGTCCTGGTCGCCACGCGCGGCAGCCTGAGCGCTGCGGCAGCGGCAGAGGGCGTCGCAGCGGCCATCATCGGGCGCCGTCTCGACGCGCTGGAGCAGCGGTTGGGCGTCAAGCTGCTGCTGCGCACCACGCGGCGCATCACCCTGACGCATGAAGGTAGCGCGTTCCTGGAGGATTGCCAGCGTGTGTTGGCAGACATGGCGAATGCCGAGGCCAGCGTGTCGGCCGGTGGCGTCAAGGCCAGCGGACACCTGCGCGTGACCGCGCCAGCCGGTTTTGGACGCCGCCATGTGGCGCCTTTGGTGCCAAAATTTCATGAGCTGCATCCGGAGGTCACGATTTCACTCAACCTGAGTGACCGGGTGATCGATATTGCGGGCGAAGCCTTTGACTGCGCTGTGCGTGTCGGCGACCTGCTGGACTCCTCACTTGTCAGCCTTCGCATGGCCGACAACCGCCGTCTTTGTGTGGCGACGCCGCGTTTTTTGCAGTTGCATGGCACACCGCGCGATCCACACGACCTGGCCCGATTCGCCTGCCTGACCTTGTCCAGCGATGCGTCACAGACCCGTGGTTGGGCGTTCCGGGCGCCGGCCTCAGCCAAACAGGTGGGGCAGGGCGATGCACCTGTTGCCGGCCGGCATGAAGTGATCTACCTCAAGCCGGACGGCCCGCTGGATTGTTCCGACGGTCAGGTATTGCATGACTGGTGTCTGGCTGGTTACGGTATTGCGTGGCGCAGCAGTTGGGAAGTGCAGGCGGAGATCGCGCGTGGCGAGCTGGTCGCCGTCCTGGAGGACTTCGCTGCGCCGCCGAACGGAATATATACGGTGTTCCCGCAACGCAAGCACCTGCCGCTGCGCGTGCGGCTGTGGCTGGATTTCCTCAAGCACCATTACAGTCGGCCCGGTTACTGGCAAGCCTGACAGTCTGAGCTACTGCAGCCGCCCACGTTGCCTTGTTGCGGCGTCTGCGGGATTCCTGCACACACTGCGCGGAGTGCCGATCCGGACTTCGGCGCCGCCTAAAATCAGGTGATGCAGAAAGTAAAAGAAGAGTTGTTGGCCGCTTTGGGGCAGGTGCTGGAGCAGCTCTCGCCCGGTGCTGGTGCCAAAGCCCAGTTCGAGTCTCCCAAAGTGCCGGCGCACGGTGACCTGGCAACGACCGTGGCGATGCAGTTGGCCAAGACCCTGAAAACCAATCCACGCCAGCTTGCGCAACAGCTGTTGGCTGGGGTGCTGGCCACCGAGGCATTTGCCCGCTGGGTCGAGCAGGTGGACATCGCCGGGCCCGGTTTCCTGAATATCCGGCTTAAAGCCACAGCCAAGCAGCAGGTGGTGAGTGAGGTGCTGGCTCAAACAGACCAATTTGGCTGCCGCCATCCGCATGGGCAGCGCATGATGGTGGAGTTCGTGTCGGCCAACCCGACCGGGCCGCTGCATGTCGGCCATGGGCGCCAGGCCGCGCTGGGTGACGCCATCTGCAACCTCGCGGCCAGCCAGGGCTGGGAGGTGTACCGCGAGTTCTATTACAACGACGCCGGGGTGCAGATCGCCACGCTGGCCCGGAGCACGCAGTTGCGGGCCCAAGGAGTCAAGCCGGGCGACCCGCTCTGGCCCGAGGCGGCCTACAACGGTGACTACATCGCCGATATTGCGCGCGACTTCCTGGCGGGCAAGACCGTGCGCGCCGACGACCGGGTCACCACCGCCACTGGCGATGTCAACGACCTGGACGCGATCCGCGAGTTTGCGGTCGCCTACCTGCGCCACGAGCAGGACCTGGATCTGCGTGCCTTCGCGGTGCGGTTCGACAATTACTACCTGGAGTCCAGCCTGTACACCAGCGGCAAGGTGGACGCCGTGGTGCGCCGTCTGCAGCAGACTGGCAAGACCTATGAAAAGGATGGCGCACTGTGGCTGCAGTCCACCAGCTACGGCGACGACAAGGACCGCGTGATGCGCAAGGGTGATGGCAGCTACACCTACTTTGTGCCCGACGTCGCCTACCACATCAGCAAATGGGAGCGCGGCTTTTCGCGCGTCGTGAATATCCAGGGCACGGACCACCATGGAACAATCGCCCGCGTGCGTGCCGGTCTGCAGGCGGCCGATGTCGGTATCCCTGCCGGTTATCCGGATTACGTGCTGCACACCATGGTGCGGGTTGTGCGGGGCGGCCAAGAGGTCAAGATTTCCAAACGCAGCGGCTCCTATGTCACGCTGCGCGACCTGATCGAATGGACCAGCAAGGATGCGGTGCGGTTTTTCCTGCTCAGCCGCAAGCCGGACACCGAGTACGTGTTCGACGTGGACCTCGCACTGGCGCAGAACAACGACAACCCGGTGTACTACGTGCAGTATGCACATGCCCGCATCTGCTCCGTGTTGGCCGCCTGGGGCGGTGACATGGCTGCGCTGCCTGGGGTTGCGCTGGATGTGCTTTCCAGTGTGCCGGCGCAAACCCTGATGCTGGAGTTGGCCAAATTCCCGGCGATGCTGGCGGATGCGGCGCGCGACTGTGCCCCGCATGACGTGAGCTTCTACCTGCGCGGCCTGGCGGCTTGTTACCACAGTTACTATGATGCGGAGCGTATTCTGGTGGACGATCCGGGGTTGCGACTGGCGCGGTTGGCACTGGTCGCCGCCACCGCCCAGGTGCTGCGTAATGGTCTGGCGGTGCTGGGGGTTGCTGCGCCGCACAAAATGTGAGCCCGGAACGCCGACAATGACATTTACTATGCGATCTCAGATGAAGGACAGGGCATGAAGCGGCAACAGGGCAATACGTTGCTGGGCTTGATCATCGGTCTGGTCACAGGCCTGGGTCTGGCCCTGGCGGTGGCCATTTATGTGACCAAGATGCCGATTCCGTTCGTCAACAAAGCCCAATCGCGTGCCCCGGACCAGGACGCTGCCGAAGCCAAGAAAAACAAGGACTGGGATCCGAATGCCCCGCTGTACGGGAAAACCCCGGCACGATCGGCTTCCGCAGCTGCGGCCGCGGTGCCAGATGCCGCGGCATCGGCGGCGAAACCAGCGCCGCCGGCTCCGCCGGCCGATGCCAAAGCAGAATCCAAGCCGGCAGCTTCAGCGGATCCCTTGGGCGACTTGGCAAAGGCGCGGTCATCCGGCATGGCAGTTGATCCGTTCTCCTATTTTGTGCAGGCCGGCGCCTATCGCACGGCGGAAGACGCCGAAAGCCATCGGGCCAAGTTGTCGCTGGCCGGCATTGAGACCAGGGTGTCGGAGCGTGAACAGGCTGGTCGCACGATCTACCGGGTGCGTGCCGGTCCGATGGATCGCAAAGAGGATGCCGACAAGCTGAAGGAAAAGCTGGAGGCCTTGGGGGTCGAGGCAGCGCTGGTGCGGGTACAGCGCTGAGTGACCAGGAATCTTTCTGCTGCGCGTGCCAATCTGGCGTCTGCGGTGCTCACCGTACATGGGTACGGTTCCGCTCCTCACCACCACCTTGGCCCGCTCGCGACGAAATCTTCCCGGTCACTCGGCATTGGAACAATTTTCTGTCGGATGCATTCAACAGATCGGTAATATTCAATTTTCAGGAGTGAGCAAGCATGAAACGTCGTGATTTCTCCGTGGCAGGTTTGTCTGCCTTCGGTTTGGCCCAGTTCGTCGGTGGCAGCGCGCATGCGCAAGCCCTCAAACCCGAGGCCGGTGCGGACTATCTCAAGCTGGACAAGCCAGCCGCCATTGAAGCCGGGCAGGGCAAGGTCGAGGTGGTGGAGTTCTTCTGGTACAACTGCCCGCACTGCAACGCCTTCGAGCCGACGCTGGAGGCCTGGATCAAACGCCAGCCGAAGGACGTGTCGATACGACGCGTTCCGGTGGGGTTTCGCGACGAGTTCGTGCCCCAGCAACGCCTGTACTACACGCTGGAGGCGATGGACCTGGTAGACAAGTTGCATGCCAAGGTGTTTGCGGCCATACATGCTGAAAAGCAGCCGCTTGGCAAGGGCGATGCAATCGCCGACTGGGTCGCCAAGCAGGGTGTGGACAAGGCCAAGTTTCTCGAGCGTTACAACGACTTCTCGATTGCCACCAAGGCGAGTCGGGCGACCCAGTTGCAAAATGCCTATCGGGTGGAAGGTGTGCCGGCATTGGGCGTCGCTGGGCGTTTCTACACCGACGGTACGCTGGCCAAGAACATGTCGCGCGCGCTGCAGATTGTCGATTTCCTGGTGGCAGAGGTTCGCGCCGGACGCTGAGCGCGGGCGTGCCGGGGTGGCGTTCGCGCCACAGCACGAAATTTCCATCTTCAGTGGCCCGGCGTGACAACCGGCTTCCTGCGGCTGGGGGCTACAATGAAAAGGCAGGACTCGACTGCAAGAATCGTGCCTTTATGAAATCCTATTTTTTTCGCTTGTTTGTTGCGTTGGCATGTGTTGTGCTTTCGGCTCCCGTGCTGGCCGAAAGGGCCGACCGCAGCAAACCCATGAACATCGAGTCCGACACGCTGCGGTACGACGACGTCAAGCAAACCAGCGTGTTTACCGGCAAGGTGCTGGTCACCAAGGGCACGATCGTGATGCGTGGTGCACAACTCGACGTGCGCCAGGACCCGGAGGGCAACCAGTTCGGTGTGGTCAAGGCGGAGCCGGGGAAACTGGCGTTTTTCCGGCAAAAGCGCGACACCCGACCTGGCACTCCGGACGAGTTCATGGAAGGTGAAGCCGAAGTCATCGAATACGACGGCCGCGCCGACACGGTGCGATTTGTCCAGCGCGCCCAGATGCGGCGTTATCTGGGTAATGTACTGAACGACGAAATGACCGGAGCGGTGATCGTGTACGACAACATAAGCAGCGTGTTGACCGTGGACGGCGGGTCCGTCAAGCCAGCCGCCGACGGCAGCGGACCACGGGTGAAGACGATGCTGACACCGCGCGTCAATGAAAACCGTCCGGGCAGTGCCTCTCCTGCCGGCGCGGCCAGTGCACCGGCTGTCTTGCGCCGATCCGCCACGCTGGGCGGAGACAAGAAGTGACGGCGGCCCCGCCGGCGCAGCCAACAACCAGCCGCCTGGAAGCCCGGCACCTGCAAAAGTCCTACGGCAGTCGCACCGTCGTGCGCGATGTGTCGTTGGCGGTCGGCAACGGAGAGGTGGTCGGCCTGCTGGGGCCCAATGGCGCCGGCAAGACAACCTCGTTCTACATGATTGTTGGCCTGGTGCGGGCGGGCGGCGGCGATATCACGATCGACGGCAAGTCGGTGGAGCACATGCCCATCCACCGACGCGCGCGGCTGGGCCTGAGTTACCTGCCCCAGGAAGCGTCCATCTTCCGCAAGCTCAACGTGGAAGACAACGTGCGCGCGGTGCTGGAACTGCAGCTGGATTCGCAGGGCATGCCGCTGTCGCAGTCGCTGATCGGCGAGCGGCTGGACGCACTGTTGCATGACCTGCGTGTCGACCACCTGCGCAAGTCACCGGCCCTGTCCCTCTCCGGCGGCGAGCGCCGCCGGGTGGAGATTGCGCGGGCGCTGGCCACGCAGCCGCGGTTCATTCTGCTCGATGAGCCCTTTGCCGGCATCGACCCGATCGCAGTGATCGAAATCCAGCGCATCATCAATTTTCTCAAGGCGCGTGGCATCGGGGTCCTGATCACGGACCATAACGTGCGCGAGACGCTGGGCATCTGTGATCACGCCTACATCATCAATGACGGCCACGTGCTGGCCCAGGGAACACCGGCGGAGATCGTCGCCAACGCCGAAGTACGCCGTGTGTACCTGGGTGAAAACTTCAAGATGTAGCCATGAAGCCGGGTTTATCGCTTCGGGTCTCACAACACCTGGCCTTGACGCCACAGTTGCAGCAATCGATCCGCCTGCTGCAGCTCTCCACGCTCGAACTCAGCCAGGAGGTGAGCCAGATGCTGGACGACAACCCGTTCCTGGAACTGTCGGAGGAGCTGCTGGCGCGTGAGGAGTTCGGCCTGGCGCAGGCCGACACACCGGTGCGTCAGAGTGACAGCGAGGCCGAGTTTGCGGCCAGCCCAGACTACGTTGCGGAAGCCGATCGCGGCACCGCGGATGACAGTGCAACGCCCCTGTCCGAGGTCGATGCGCAGAATTGGGAGGGTGACGGCACGGTGGAGATGGCGCCCGATGACGGCGAGTGGGGTGGCGATGCCAAGGCCCACGGCAACAACCTCGGCCAGGACGATGATCTCGACGCCGGCGAGCTGGCGCGCAGTCAGGAGTCACTGCAGAACCATTTGCACCGCCAGGCACTGGCCAGCGGCCTGGGTGAGGAAGACCGGGTCGCCTTGCGTTTCCTGATCGAGTCCCTGAATGACGATGGTTACCTGGAGGAGCCGCTGCAGGAACTGGCGGCGGCGCTGTCGCCGCAGGACCCGGAGGAACTCGAACAACTGGTGCACCACCTGACCGTGGCGTTGCGCATACTGCACAGCTTTGAGCCGGCCGGTGTGGGCGCGGCCGACCTGGGCGAATGCCTGCGCCTGCAACTGCAGGTGCTGCGCCGGGCCCTGCCCAGCCATGCGCCGCAACAATCGGTGCTGGCGGTGGCCATGCGTATCTGCACCCAGCCGATGGACCTGCTGGCGCGGCGCGACATCAAGCGGCTGACCCAGGTGTGCGCGGCCAATGATGCATCGGTACGCGAAGCGATTGCGGTGATTGGGCGGCTGGAACCAAAACCCGGCCGGCGTTTTGTCAATGTGGAGCGCAACGTCATCATTCCCGACGTGCTGGTGGTTCAGGTTGGCAAAGGCACCAACGCGCGGTTTCGGGCGCAGATCAACCCGGAGGTCATGCCCCGCCTGCGCGTGCACGACATCTACGCCAACGCGCTCAAGCAGCACCGCGGCAACGGCTCGGACGCATCCAACCACGCGGCGCTGCAACAGCGGTTGCAGGAGGCGCGCTGGTTCATCAAGAACATACAGCAGCGCTTTGACACCATCCTGCGCGTCAGCAATGCCATTGTCGAGCGCCAGAAAAATTTCCTGCAGCATGGTGTGTTGGCCATGCGGCCGCTGGTGCTGCGCGAAATCGCCGATGAGCTGGGTTTGCACGAGTCCACCATCAGCCGGGTGACGACAGCCAAGTTCATGTCCACACCACTCGGCACCTTCGAGCTGAAGTACTTCTTTGGCTCCGCCCTGGGCACCGAGTCGGGGGCCAATGCATCGAGCACCGCCGTGCGCGCCTTGATCGAACAGTTCATCGAGGCCGAGCCGGCCTCCAAGCCCCTGAGCGACAACCAGCTCTCCGACATGCTGCGCGAGCAAGGCATCGTCTGCGCCCGGCGCACCGTTGCCAAATACCGGGAGGGCCTGAAGATCGCCCCCGCCAGCCTGCGGCGCGCCCTGTGAACGCCGCCCGACGGCAGCCCTGGAGGCGTGCATGAATCATCTGCAGCTGTTCCTGCCCTGCGCGGCGGGCGTGGAGGATTACCTGCAACAGGAGGTGGTGCACATCACCCGGCAGGAGTCAGGTGCGGTGCACAAACGCCGTGGCGGTGTGTCACTGGAGGCGACCTGGCGCGATGCCCAGTTGCTCAATCTGCACAGCCGCCTGGCGCAACGGGTATTGGTGCAATTGATACACGCCGATTACCGCAACGAGCAGGACCTGTACCGCGCCGCGTCTGCGGTGGCATGGGAAATCTGGTTCACACCGCGCCAGTCCATCAAGGTCGAGGTGACGGCCCAACACAGCCCCGTGCACAGCTTGAATTTCGCCGCCTTGAAGATCAAGGACGCGGTGTGTGACCGTTTTCGTGACCGCGCCGGCGGAGTGCGCCCGGATGTCGATACCCAGCACCCGGACATCCGCATCTACACCCATCTGACTACCGATACCGTGTCCCTGTACATCGACACATCGGGCGAAGCCTTGTTCAAGCGCGGATGGCGCGAAGACAAGGGTGAGGCGCCGCTGAAGGAGACACTGGCAGCGGCCATGATTGCCGCCAGCGGTTGGGGCGCCGACATACGGCTGCCGCTGTACGACCCGTGTTGCGGTAGTGGCACGATCGCCATCGAAGCGGCGCAGATCGCCTGCAATATTGCGCCCGGCAGCCTGCGCCGTTTTGCGTTCGAGAAGATGCTGCCGTTCCAGGAGCATGTCTGGACCGCGCTGCGCATGCAGGCGCACGACGCACAACGCCCGGCGGGTGCCAAACCCCTCATCTTCGGCAGTGACGTGGCACACCGCATGGTGGATTTTGCGCAACGTAATGCCCAGCGCGCCGGCGTCGCCGCAATGATCGAGTTTCGTGGTGGCGACGCACTGCAGCGCCTGCCGCCTGTGGACGGACCTGGCACCATGCTGCTGAACCCACCGTACGGCGAACGAATCGAGGTCGGCGGAGTGGCGAGCCCGGGACGGCGGGAACATGCCCACACCGCCGATGGCGGCGACTTCTTTGTGCAACTGGCAACCCACTGGAAAAAGAACTTTGCCGGCTGGACGGCATGGCTGCTCACGCCTGACCTGAAGCTGCCCGGCAAGATGCGCTTGAAAGAAACGCGCCGGGTGCCGATGTGGAACGGCCCGATCGAGTGCCGCCTGTTTCGCTTCGACATGGTGCAGGGCTCGGCACGTGGCGCACCGGCCGGCGAAAAAACCAAACATCCGGTCGCCTGATGCAACTGCCGACGCTGCACGGCACTGTCGTGCTGGACACCAATGTGCTGCTCGATCTGCTGGTGTTCGACGACCCGGCGACGCAGCCTTTGACGCTGGCGCTGGAACAGGCTGCCGCAGTATGGCTGGTGACGCTGCCCATGCGCAGCGAACTCGAACGCGTGTTGTGTTATCCACGCGTTTTCGGCCGTTTGCAGAGTAGCGGTCAGACCAGCGACGCGGTACTGGCCCGCTTCGACCGCTTGAGCCAGGTGCGCCCCGCCGCGCCCGCGTGCACGGTACGCTGCAGTGACCGCGATGACCAGATGTTCATTGACCTGGCGGTGGCGCACAGTGCCTGCCTGCTGAGCAAGGACGATGCGGTGCTGCGGCTGCGCAAACGCCTGGCCAGTCTGGGTGTGGCGGTGGCCCGGCCATCTGGATTGAAACCGTATCCTGGCGTGCAGCCCAACGAGTCTAAACTCGCACGACACGTGCGACAGGCATAAGGCATCCATGGACCAGCGCCATCTCAAGAAGATTGAAGACGAACTCTGGGAGGCTGCGGACCAGCTCCGCGCGAACTCCAAACTCACGGCCAGCGAATACGCCATGCCGGTGCTGGGTCTGATCTTTCTGCGCCACGCGTTCAACCGTTTCCTCGCGGTGCTGCCAGAAGTGGAGGCTTCGCTTAGCACGCGCCTGACCGGCCGTGTGCGTGAAGAGCGCATCCGTATGGGGTTCCAGGGGAAGGCCGCGATCTACCTTCCAGTCGGCGCGCGATGGGATGACTTGGTCAACCTGCCTGCGGGCAGCAAGGTGGGTGAGGCGCTGCGCAACGCCATGAACCTGATCGAGGACACGGTGGAGGACAGTGCCCACAAGAAGGTGTTGGCCGGCGCCTTGCCCAAGGACACCTAGGCTTCGAGCCGGGCTTGCTGGCTGAGCTCCTGAAAATCTTCAATCGCCCGTCGCTGGCCAGGGCCAGTGGCGATGTGTTCGGCCGCATCTACGAATACTTCCTGAACCAGTTCGCGCAGACCGGGGCCCAGGAAGGCGGCGAATTTTTCACGCCGCCCTCATTGGTGCGCATGATCGTCGGTGTGATCGAGCCCGAACACGGCATCGTGTACGACCCGGCCTGCGGGTCGGCCGGAATGTTTGTGCAAACCGGCTATTTCATACAGAACACGGTGCACGCCAGCGCCAACGAGCGTGTGAGCTTCTGGGGCCAGGAGAAGAGCGACACCAATACCAAGCTGGCGCGCATGAATCTGGCAGTGCACGGGCTGGAGGGGAACATCATCCAGGGCAACACCTTCGAGGTGGACCAGCACCGGGCCCTGGGGCGCTGCGACTTCGTCATGGCCAACCCGCCATTCAACGTCGACATGGTGGACGCCAAGAAGGCGTTGGCCGATGTGGGCCCCACGCAGCGCCTGCCTTTTGGCCTGCCCGGCACCACTACCAAAGGCAAGAAAGATGGCGGCGAGACCGTCTCCAACGCCAACAGCCTATGGATCCAGTATTTCTACAGCGCACTCAATACCACCGGCCGCGCCGGCTTCGTGATGGCGTCCAGCGCATCCGACGCCGGCAACAAGGACCGCGACATACGCCAGAAACTGGTGGAGACCGGCCATGTGGACGTGATGGTGTCCATCGGCCCCAAGTTCTTCTATACCCGCGCGCTGCCCTGCACCTTGTGGTTCTTTGACAAAGGCAAGCCCGCCACGCTGCGCAAGACCGTGTTGATGCTCGACGCACGCAGTGTGTACCACGTGGTCTCGGCCCGCTCGCATGTGTTCACCGACGAGCACCTTGCCAACCTCAGCGCCATCGTGTGGCTGTACCGGGGCGAGTCATCCCAGTTTCTTGCCCTGCTGGCCGACTACCACCGCAAGGCCGACGCGCAATTGGGGCTGCTCCATCCTGTCATGCAAGCCGTGGCCGAGCCGCAGGCACAACTGGCCCAGCTCGTGCAGGGTCTGGCCGACGAGGCGGTGCGCCATCCCGAGCAACTGCTGGCCGAACTCAACAAGGGCCGCATGGAAAGCGATTTACCGACCCAGTCCGTCCAGCTACAGGCCTTTGTGCAGCAGGTGGCTGACTTGCAGGCCAGTGCTGAACGTGACGCCACCGATTGGAAGGCACTGCAAACCCGCGTGGCGAAACAGCGTGCCGCCTTTAGCCGTCGCAACAAGACGCCGGTACTCGGCACCCTGCAGTCCGTGCAATTCGAAATCGAAACATTTCAGGCCGGTTTGAAAGCCACTCTGAAAGCGCATGAAGCCCGCCACAAGGACCTGTTGCGCGCCGTCGACGTGGCGGAGAAGACCCTGCGCGCGCGCAATGCCACCGTGTGGGCGAACGCGCCCCAGAGCAGAAACCAGCGCGAACTAAAGAAGCAACTGCAGACAGCCGACCCGGCCCGGGACGATGCGCCCACGCTGCATGACGAAACAGTGGCCGCCTTTCGCCAGGCGCTGTATTTCATTGCCCAGGGCCACTGGTTGCTGAGCCGTTTTCCGCAAGCCACTTTCCAGCCCGTGTCCGGTCTTTGCAAGGCCGTCACGCGCGAGGAGGTTGCCGCCAACGATTACAGCCTGACGCCGGGACGGTATGTGGGGGTGGCTGCCAGCGGTGCGGACGAGGAGGATGCGGAAGCCTTTGCGGAACGCATGAGGGAGATTCACGCGGAGTTGGCGGAGCTGAATTTGCAGGCAGTGGAACTTGCACACTTCATCCAGGGCAATTTGGCGGAGTTGGTTGAGTGAGTTCGAGACCCGTGGCGCTAGGGGAAGTTGCAGACCTGTTGATCGGCGTTGCATTCAAGAGCGCTGGTTTCTTGGATGCAGACGGGGAAGGTATCAAGCTGCTTCGGGGCGACAACGTTCAGCAGGGCGCCATTCGCTGGGATGACAAGACGAAAAGGTGGCCGATCGGGGACTTCGACGAACTTTCCCGCTATCAGCTTCAGTTGGGCGACGTGATTCTGGCGATGGACAGGCCAATCGTTGGTGGCGGACTAAAACTTGCTTGGGTAAGAAGGGATGACTTGCCAAGTCTCCTTGTCCAACGTGTGTGTTGTATGCGAGGCCGGCCTGAACTTGCAGACACCTTGTATTTGCGGTACGTACTCTCTGCGCCCCAGTTTTCAGCGCATATCGATCGAATTACGACCGGCGCAAACATTCCACATATCAGTGGCAGAGACATCGCCTCCTATTCATTTTCACTGCCGCCGCTCAACGAACAACGACGCGTTGCTAGTGCAATTGCCGCCTACGACGACCTGATCGAAAACAACCAGCGCCGCATCAAGCTGCTGGAAGAGGCGGCGCGGCGCCTGTACCGCGAATGGTTTGTGGCCCTGCGCTTTCCTGGCCATGAGCGGGTCAAGGTGGTGGATGGGGTGCCGCAAGGGTGGGAGCGCCGAACACTTGGCGACGTGTGCCTCGCGGTAGGTGGCGCGACGCCGGCGACCGGTCGGCAGGATTTCTGGGATGGAGATATCACGTGGCTTACCCCAACCGACGTAACGCGCAACGCTTGCATTTTCCTCCCTTCATCATCACGAAAGATTACGACGTCTGGATTGGAAAGCTGTTCGTCCCAACTTATGCCAGCAGGCACGATCTTCATGACGAGCCGGGCGTCGATTGGGTATTTCGCTTTGCTTGACCATGCGGCTTGTACAAATCAGGGTTTCATTGCGATCGCACCAAAGATCAGAGTCAGTCGAGAGTTTCTGTTTTTCAACTTGATGAGCCGGGTTGATGAGTTCATCTCGCTTTCAACCGGTTCTACGTTCTTGGAGTTGAGCAAGAAGGCATTTCGTGCCATGGAGTGTGTGTGGCCTGCGCAGGATGTCCTTGAGGAATACTCGGAACTGGTAGTGCCTTTGCTCA
The DNA here is from genome assembly GCA_031416215.1 of Betaproteobacteria bacterium. Classification (GTDB taxonomy): domain Bacteria; phylum Pseudomonadota; class Gammaproteobacteria; order Burkholderiales; family Burkholderiaceae_C; genus CAISIP01. Next base: position 9,338 of record JANOTG010000048.1, on the reverse strand, counting down.
AGCAGGTTGAGACCTTGAAGAAGCAGACGGATGTAGCCAGGCAAGCCCGTGACGCCCTGCTCCCCAGATTGATGTCTGGCGCGCTGGCGGTCTGAAGCGCCGGCGCGCGCCGGACTGTCGCTTTCCGGTACCGGGTTTTGTTGTTTCGGTACCGGGCTTGTGCACTTGTCATAAGATAGATACTTGTGTAAGTGCTTGATTTGATGTTAAATCTACCAGGAATTTGTAGTTTCTGCATTCAAACCTTGGTAGTTTCCAGCGCCCATGCCCGTTGTTGCTTCGAACTCCCAGCCAGCGCCGCCGGTGGTCTACGCACTGCGCATCGTGCAGCCGGCGTTTACTTCGCCATTGACCGACGTGGTGATCGAACTCGAATACCTGCGCCGCCTCCAGCTGACGGGTGACACGCCGGCGCCGGTGTTCTTCCAGCTCAAATCCATCTTCCATCTATTGGAGAGCCTGGGTTCGGCGCGTATCGAGGGTAACCACACCACGCTGGCGGACTACATCGAGGCCAAGCTCGACGGCCCGGCCCACCAGACCGACGCGATACGCGAGATAGAGAACATCGAGCGTGCCATGGACCATCTGGAGGCGGTGGTCAAGCCCGGCGACACCATCACCCACCACCTGGTGCGTGAATTGCATGCCCTCACGGTGGATGGCCTGGTCCGCGAGGGCGACCGCACGCCTGGTGCCTACCGCAACGGCAATGTGTCTATTGCCGGCGCCGCGCACGTGCCGCCCGACATGGTGCAGGTCCAGGGCCTGATGGACGAGCTGCTGGCCTTTGTGAATGCACCTGATGCACCCAAATACGACCTGCTCAAGACCGCACTGGCCCACCATCGCTTTGCCTGGGTGCACCCGTTTGGCAACGGCAACGGGCGCGTGGTGCGGCTGTTCACCTATGCACTGCTGCTCAAGTACGGCTTCAACGTGTCGACCGGCGGCCGCGTGCTCAACCCCACAGCGGTGTTCTGCAACGACCGCGAACGTTACTACCAGATGCTGGCCACCGCCGACGCGGGCACCGACGACGGCCTGGAAGCCTGGGCCTTGTACGTATTGGCTGGGGTGCGGGATGAGTTGAAGAAGGTGGACCAGCTCACCCGCTACGATTTCCTAAAGGACAAGATTCTCCTGCCCGCCCTGGCCTGGAGCCGTGGGCGTGGCTTTATCGACGCGGACGAAGAGCGGCTGCTGCGCATGGCGGTGGCCAAAGGGCAGTTCAAGGCGCGTGATATCGACCAGGAGTTGCCCGCACTCACACCGCGCCAGCGAACCTACCGGCTCAACAAGCTGATCACGGCCGGCATGGTGAAGCCGGTGGTGCCGAACACCCGCATCTACTGCGTGCAGTTCGTGCACAGCGGCTTGATGCGCGGGGTGATTCGCTTGCTGACCGAACAAGGCTTCACGCCCGAGCTGGGATGAGCCGCCGGGCCGCTCCCAAGGCGAATAGCACCGCAGCGCGTCAGCGCGAAGGTCACCAATGAACCGGCGCCGCTACACCGAGGACCAGTCGGTGCAGAAGCCGGCGGCCGAATTGCTGGCCGGCATGGGTTGGCGCAGCGTGGTCGCATACAACGAAGAAGACCTTGGCCCGGGAAGCCTGCTGGGTCGGGCCGGCAAGACCGAGTGCGTTCTCAAGCGCCATCTGCGCGCTGCCTTGGTGCGGCTGAACCCGGGTGTACCTGATGCGGCCGTGAACCAGGCGATGGACACGCTGCTCACGCTGGACGCCGCGAGGACGCTGGTGCAGACCAACGAGGACAAATACAAGCTGCTGCGCGATGGCGTGCCGGTGCGGGTGCGCTGGGGCGACGGCCGCGAGAGCGACGAAAAGCTCACGGTCATCGACTTCGATCGGCCGGACGATCCCGCGCGCAACGAGTTCATTTGCGTGCAGGAGCTCTGGCTCGAAGGTGGGCCGGCTCCGGTGCGGCCAGACCTATTGGGCTTTGTGAACGGGCTGCCGCTGCTGTTTATTGAGTTCAAGCGGCAGGACAAGGAGTTGAAAGTCGCGTTCGACGACAACTTCACGCGTTACCTGCAGGATTTGCCGGCCCTGTTTGCATTCAATGCGCTGGTGGTGCTGAGCGACGGGTTCGACGCGCGCTTTGGCAGCATCACCAGCCCATGGGAACACTTCTACCGCTGGAAGCGCCTCAACGAATCCGACCCCGACCCGGCACCCAAGGACGACGCGGAGCCGGTGCATGCGCTGCTGCCCATCCTGTTGCGTGGCATGTGTCTGCCGGCGTCGTTGCTGGACCTGCTCGAGAACTTCGTGCTGTTTGACCGCAGCGAAGGCGAGCCGTTGAAGATCGTTGCGCGCAACCACCAGTACCTGGGCGTGAACCGTGTCATCGCCAAGTTGCGTTCGGGCGATGCCGATGTTGCGAGCGGCAAGCTGGGTGTGTTCTGGCACACCCAGGGTAGCGGCAAGAGTTATTCGATGGTGTTTCTGTGCCAGAAGGTGCGGCGCAAGCTGTCCGCCAGCTACACCTTCGTGCTGATGACCGACCGCGACGAACTCGACACGCAGATCCATGGCACCTTTGTGAACTGCGGCGCGGTGGTCAACGTGCGCGCGCGGGCGCGCGACGGCAGAGGTCTCAAGCGGCTGCTGAGCGAGGACAACTCCTATGTTTTCAGCCTGATCCACAAGTTCACGCAGCGCGCGAGAGAGCCCTGGAGCGAAAGGCGCGATGTGATCGTCCTGTCCGACGAGGCCCATCGGACGCAGTACGGCCGATTGGCCACCAATATGCGCGCGGCATTGCCGAATGCCAAATTCATAGGGTTCACCGGCACCCCCTTGATGGAGAGCGCCGAAGACCAGTTGACGCGGCAGGTGTTTGGCGACTACGTCTCGGTGTACGACTTCCAGCGCGCCGTGGCCGATGGCGCGACGGTGCCGCTGAGTTACGAGCCGCATGGCGAAAAAATGAAGATTGTGGACGCGACAATCAACCAGCGCATCAAGGAGCGGGTCGACACGCTGGCGGCCGAAGGCGAGCTGTCTGCCGAACAGGAAGAAAGGCTTTACAAGGAACTCAATACCGAGGGCTTTGTGCTTACGCTGCCGAGCCGCCTGCAAAAGGTGACGGATGATTTTGTGCGGCACTATTCCGATCGCTGGAAGATGATGGGTGGGCGCGGCAAGGCGATGGTCGTATGCCTGGACAAGCGCACCTGCGTGCAGATGTTCGACCTGATCGCATTGGCGTGGAAGAACAGGGCTGATGCATTGCAGCAGCGTGTGGGCGAGGAACTGGCACGCTACGCGGCCGCTGGCAAGGAGCCAGACGAGCAGATCCGCGAGTGGCAACGCAAGGTGGACTGGATGCGCGCAACCGAAATGTGCGTGGTGTTGAGCCAGAGCGCCACCGAACGCCAGGACTTCGCGGGCTGGGGCTTGAGCATCAAGCCGCATCGCGACAAGATGAACCAGCGCAAGTTGGAAGAGGATTTCAAGAAGCCCGAGCACCCGTTTCGCGTCGCGATTGTGTGCGCCATGTGGCTCACGGGTTTCGACGTGAAGCCACTCGCCACGCTGTATCTCGACAAACCGATGCAGGGCCACACGCTGATGCAGGCCATTGCGCGCGTCAATCGCCGGGCGCCGGGCAAGAAGAACGGTCTGGTCGTGGATTACAACGGCATGCTCAAGAGCCTGCGTGCCGCGCTGGCCACGTTTGCCCAACGACGCGAGGGCGCGACAGGTGACACCGGGAGCCCATTGCAGGAACCGCAGGAGGGTATGGAAGCGGAGTACGCCGCGAGCATTGCCCGGGCGCGTGCCCACCTCGTGGCACATGGCTTTGACCTGCAGGGCTTGATGGATGCCCAGGCCACGGAGTTCCAGATATCGACGCAGTTGCACAAGGCACGGGAGGCATTGAGTGCTACGGCGGAAGTGAAGAAGACGTTTGAAGTTCTTGCGCAAGACGTGGAGGAGCGCAGGCTCAATCTGTTTCCTCACGAGTGCCTGCAACGCCACAGCGCCGAAGAAGCAGCCATTGCTGCCATCTACAACCTGCTGCAAAAGCGGAGCGCACCGCCGGACGTCAGCGCGGCACTGCAAACCCTTCAATCGGTCGTCGATTCAGCGTTGGCCCTGCATCCGCAGGCCCAGGTGCGTTCGGGTAGCTATGACCTGTCGGCGATTGACTTTGTACGCCTTCAGACCGAGTTTGCGCAGACTGACTACAAGCAGACTGCGGTTCTGAGCCTGCAAGAACGCATCGAAGCGCGCCTGCTGGCGATGCTGCAGAAGAACCCGTTGCGGGCAAATTTCTACCAGCGGTACCAGAAAATCGTGGCGCAATACAACCGTGACAAGGATGCAGCCGAAATTCAACGCGTATTCGAGGAACTGGCGCGGCTCAACGACGAACTGAACGAAGAAGACCGCCAATACATCGCGGAAGGATTCGAGAACGAGGATGAACGCGCGATCTACCAGTTGCTGTGCAAGGAGAAGACCGACTTGACGGCCGCCGATATCAGGAAGATCAAGGCCGTCGCCAAGGAACTGCTGCAAAAGTTGCGCGGGGGAAAGAACCAGTTGCAGTATTTGCGCGACAGAGCGGCCTTGCAGGCTCAGATGAAGAGCGAGATTTTTGACTATCTGTTTGATCAACTACCGCAGACTGCGTTCGATCAGGACGATATCCTTAGTCGCTCTCAACGCGTCTTCGATCTTTTCTACCAGAGGCAACTTCGCGGCGAGATGACGCACTGACACAGGTTTTGCCTCTGCAGCAGACCTCACGCCATCTGCAATCGGAAACTGCCGGCGCTGGCTAACGACCACGACTGGCGGTAGATCAGCGGCAAACGCCCCAGGTCCTCCTGCAGCAGGGCACCATCGTCCATCTGTATCAGGACCGACTGCGCCAACGACCTGACCCTCTGGTCGGTGGATCGGCGCACGATGTGGTCTGCGGTGAGGCCGCTGGGATGGGGCAGCCCTGCCGCCTGCACCAGTTCCTGCAGGGCATGCAGCGTCATGCGGTGGAAGTTGTACACGCGCTGCGCCTTGTCGGGCACCACCAGCGACTGTTGGCGCAGCGGATCCTGCGTGGTGACGCCGGTCGGGCAATGGCCGGTGTGACAGTGCTGCGCCTGGATGCACCCGAGCGCAAACATGAAGCCGCGTGCGCTGTTGCACCAGTCGGCGCCCAGCGCCATCATGCGCGCCACGTCAAATGCGCTCACCACCTTGCCGGCGCAGCCGATACGAATGCGGTTGCGCAGTCTGACCCCGCGCAGCGTGTTGTGCACCAGCAGCAGGCCTTCCTGCAGCGGCGAGCCGACATGGTTGGTGAATTCCAGTGGCGCCGCCCCGGTGCCGCCTTCGGCCCCGTCGACGACGATGAAGTCGGGCGTCACACCGGTGACCAGCATCGCCTTGACGATGGCAAACCACTCCCAGGGATGTCCTATACACAGCTTGAACCCGACCGGCTTGCCGCCCGAAAGAATACGAAGGCGGGTGATGAAGGCGAGCATCTCCAGCGGCGTTGCAAAGGCGCTGTGTGCTGCCGGTGAGACACAGTCCACCCCCACCGGCACGCCGCGGGCCGCTGCAATCTCCGGCGTCACCTTGGGGCCGGGCAGGACGCCGCCATGGCCGGGCTTGGCGCCCTGGCTGAGCTTGATCTCGATCATCTTGACCTGCGGATCCAGCGCGTTCTCGGTGAACTTGTCGGCGTTGAACGTGCCGTCATCGTTGCGGCAGCCAAAATATCCCGAGCCGATCTCCCAGATCAGGTCGCCGCCATGGGCGCGATGGTGGACCGAGATCGATCCCTCACCGGTGTCGTGCGCAAAGTGCCCCTTCTTCGCGCCGGCGTTCAGAGCCCGAATGGCGTTGGCGCTGAGTGCACCAAAACTCATGGCCGAGATATTGAACACGCTGGCCAGGTAGGGTTGTGTACACAAACCTTCGCCGACCTGGCGCTGGGCCGCCTCGTCGGGCGTGCCGCCAATCCAGACACGAAAGTCGTGGGTTGCGAGTTTGCTCGGCACCATCGAATGGTTTATCCATTCATAACCTTCCGCATGGACGTCGAGCTGGGTACCAAACGGCCGCTTGTCCGAGTCGCCCTTGGCACGCTGGTACACCAGGGAGCGCTGGGCGCGCGAGAACGGTGTTGCTTCGTTGTCGCTTTCCAGGAAATATTGGCGCATCTCCGGGCGGATGAACTCCAGCACAAAACGCAGATGCCCGATGACGGGGTAATTGCGCAGGATCGAGCGCCTGGTCTGCATCACGTCATACACACCGAGCGCCACCAGGGCGGCGAGCACCGGCAACAACCAGCCACCCTGGCCAAATGCGACGACCGTGAACAGGCTCAGCAGGGCGCCGACGACACACAGTGCAAAAACGGTGTAACGCACGGGAAAGAACTCGTTGATACGGTGCAGCATGTCGGGTGTCTCCTGTCAGTAGGTCGGATACTTGTCATAACAATCCGGGCAAGGTGTTGCCGAGAAAATCGTAAACCTGCCGGATGCGCTGGCTGGTTCGGATCTCGCGGTGTACCGCCAGCCACATGGGCAGTGCCGGCAGCTTGAGCATGGGTAACAGCGGCACCAGGCCGTTGTCGGCACGGCCCACATAGTCGGCGATGAACCCGATACCCAGTCCGGCTCGGATCGACTCCTGGTAGGCGATCAGGTCGTCGGTGCGCACGGCGAAACTCACCGAGCCCAGTGGCACGCCGAAGCGGGTAAAGCCTTCGATGATGGACTGGTCGGTGTCAAAACCGATCAGTGTGTGCGACAGCAGGTCCAGTGGTTGTTTGGGCGTACCACGCCGGCGCAGGTAGTCACGGTGCGCGTAGACGCCGAGGCTCACCTTGCCGATGCGTCTGGCGATCAGGGTGGCCTGATCCGGCTGCACCATGCGCACCGCGATATCGGCCTCCCGGCGCAGCAGGTTGCTGACCTTGTTGCTCACCACCAGCTCCACCTGGATCTCCGGCAAGGCCAGGCGCATCTGGGCCAGCACCGGTGGCAAGAGACTGCAGGCCACCGGTTGGCTGGCCGTCAACCGCACGGTGCCGGAACTGCCGACCTGGTCGAGCGCCGCGCCGCGCGCCAGCTTCAATGCGCCGGCCTCCATGGCCCGGGCCGATTCGGCCAGCCGCAGCGCGACGTCGGACGCCAGCAGGCCGCGGCCGGTACGTTCGAACAGCACCACTCCCAGCTGCGACTCCAGTTCGGCGATGTGGCGGCCGATGGTGGGTTGGCTGGCGTGCAAGGCGCGCGCGGCGCCCAGCAGACTGCCATGGTCGAGCGCGGCAAGAAAGGAACGGATCAGGCTCCAGTCAAAGTCCTGCTTCATGCGCGCCGTACTGCCAGCCTTGCATAACAGGCGGTCTGGATATTCATTAATGAACTTCTGAATCTCTCAATTCGCTCATTGTGGTTTGGGCGGCAGCTTTCCACAATACTTCCATGCAAACCCGCACACCGCGTGGCGTGCAACCCACAACCCCAGGAGCAGATGATGGACAACGCAGCGCAAAGAAGATTTTTGTTGCAAGACGGGCTCGACCGCTGTGGCTTGGCCGCCGTGCGGGCCTTCGCGGTGCAGTGCTGGCGCGTGCTGGCCCAGGTGCGGGATTGGGCTTGAGGGGATGACCATGCAACGCAGAAACTTCATTCGTCTGGTGGGTGGCGGTGCCGTGGCCGGCGCCGTCGGCGGCGGTATGGCGGGATGCTCCACCGACTATCCGGCGCAGGCGGTGCTGGCCTGGGCCGGTCCGTCGCAACAGGCCGAGTTGCGCCGCTGGGCGTTGTCCTATGCCATCCTGGCGCCCAATTCCCACAATCGGCAACCCTGGCTGGTCGATCTGCGGGAAGACAGCGCGATCTCGCTGCATGTCGACCGCCAGCGCATGTTGCCGATGACCGACCCGTGGTTCCGTCAGATCATGGTCAGCCAGGGCACCTTTGTGGAGTCGCTGGTGATTGCCTTGCGCGAGCGCGGCATCGAGGCCGCGGTGCAGTTGTTTCCCCAAGGCGAGTTCGCGCCCCGCGCCGTGGACGACAGACCGGTGGCGCGCCTGTCCTGGGTCGCCAATGCGACGCCGGCCAGCAAAGACGCGTTGTTCGCGCAGTTGCTGAGCCGCCACACGGCCAAGGTCGACTACGACACGACCCGCATGGTCGCACCTGGAACGATCGACGCCCTGAAAGAGGTTCTATCCGATCCGCAGGTGCTGTTCGGCGCGACGCTGGAGCCGGCGCGTGTCGAGGCACTGCGCACCCTGTGCTGGGAGTCGGCCCGCGTCGAGTTGTTGACGCCCAGGACCGTGATGGAGAGTGTGCAGCTGACGCGTGTCGGGCCGGGGGAAATTGCACAACACCGTGACGGCATCAGCATCAACAGCTGGGTGCCGCGGGTGGCGGCCATGGTGGGGGCATTCGACTGCAGCAATCCACCGGCCGAGGGCAGCACCGCATTCAAACAGATGATGGGCCGCTTCGAAGGCCACAGCAAGACCGCGATGGGTTTTGTCTGGTTGTCCGCGCCGACCGACGCCGCGAACCCGGCGGGCGGCAGCCGCAGTGCCGAGGTGCGTGCCGGGCGTGCTTATATGCGGCTGCAGCTGAAGGCCACCGAGCTTGGCCTGCAGGTCCATCCCATGAGCCAGGCGCCGCAGGAGTTTGCCGAAATGCGGCCCCACTACGACCGTTTGCACCAGTTGCTGTTGGGCAAACCGGCGGCGCAGGAAACCGTGCAGATGTTCTGCCGCGTTGGTTATTGCGCGACGCAGCAGCATACGCCGCGCCGTGCGTTGGAGGATTTCCTGCGCACTTGAGCATGGCCGCGCCGATGTGACTCGATCGGCCTCTCAGCGGGGTGCCACAGTCGGCCGCAGCAACAGCAGCAACTGCGACAAGGCGTGCAGCACGGTGGCGCTGCGCACCGCCGCCCGGTCACCGGGAAACTGGCGCACGGCAGTGCTCACCCGCCCGGACACACTCCAGCCAAACCAGACCGTGCCGACCGGTTTGTCCGGGCTGCCGCCCAGCGGGCCGGCCACCCCCGTGACAGCCACCGCCACCTGCGCCAATGAGTGCGTCACAGCGCCCGCCACCATGGCGCGTACCACGGGCTCGCTGACCGCACCATGCGCGCTGATGAGTGCGCCCGGCACGCCCAGCAGGTCGCATTTGGCTTCGTTGGAATAGGTCACCATGCCACGCTCGAACCAGGCGCTGGAGCCACTTTGCGCCGTACAACGGGCTGCTATCAGGCCACCGGTGCAACTCTCGGCAGTAGCCAGTTTCCAGCCGTGCTGCAGCAG
>JANOTG010000047.1:0-3162 GCA_031416215.1 Betaproteobacteria bacterium | reverse complement strand
CCGACGCGGGCAAACACGATGCCCCACTTGGCCATGCCGGCGCCGGAAATCCAGATCTTTGTGCCGTTGATGACGTACCGGTCGGACTTGCGCTCGGCGCGGGTCTGGATGGCACGCCCCGGGTCCGAGCCGCCACTGGGTTCGCTGATGGCGACAAACGCCTTGGTGCCGTTTTGCATGTCCTCGCGCGCAAAACGCTGCTGGTCGTGTGTACCTTTCCAGATCACCACCGGCGGATCGAAACCAAAAGCGCCACAACCGGCGATGTAGGCCCCCATGCGGCACTTGGCCGCCTCTTCGGCCGCCACACATTGGCCGAGCAGGCTCAAGCCCGCCCCGCCATGCTCGGCCGGGGTTTCAAAACACCACAGACCCAGGCTGCGCGCCTTCGTCTGCAACGCCTTGAGTTGTTCCGGCTCCGGCGTGTAGGCGTCGTGCGGCAGCTTGTCCTCCACCGGCTTGACCTCGTCCTGCATGAAGCGCCGTATCGTGTCGCGCAACATGCGCAACTCTTCAGGCAACTCCCAACTTCCTGCCATCTCCGTCGTCATCGTCTGCTTCCCCTTGTTCTTGCCCGGCTCAGGCTTTGGCCAGTTGCTGGCGCCGCTGCGCACTCGCCGGCACGTCGAGCGTGTAATGCATATGGCCCGCCGCATCGCTGTGTGCCCCGGCAACCACCACGCCATAAGTTTGTTCGGCCGTGGCGCGGCTGATGTAGCCGCGGTTGAGGTCGCGCTCGACCATCGCCAGGTCACGCTCCACCGCCTTGCCGAAGCCGCCACCGCCGGGTGAGGCCAGTCGGATACGGTCGCCCGCCACCATCGGCTCCTTTTCCTGCTTGCTGCGCATCTCGGGCACCCAGGTCTTGCCATGGGTGGTGAACTGCACCGTGCTGGCCAGGGCCGGCCCGCCGCCGGCCACGCCAAACGGCGCATGGTCGACCCGGTCCCCCAGCACCGACACGATGGTGTCGCCCAGCGTCGTGAATCCGTATTCGGTGCCCAACCCGCCGCGGTGCCAGCCGGCCCCTCCGGAATCGTCGCGGATGCGGAAATGGTCAAAGCGGATCGGAAAGCGGTGCTCCGACATCTCCAGTGACATGAAGTTTGCCATGGACTGCGGCGGTGTACCGTTGATCAGCCCATCACTGGCCTTGGTGGCGCCGTAGCCGCCCGGGTAAGGGAACACACCCACGTAGTAGTTCTTGCTGCGCGGATGCGTGCCACTGATGGACACCACGCCGATGGTGCCGAAGAAGGCCGCCGGCGCCTTGTCGGGCAGCACCTGGGCCATGGCGCCGAACACCACGTCGATGACGCGGCCGATGGGCTCCAGGTAACCACCACAGGGTGACGGGTATTCAGCCGCCAGCATGGTGCCATCCGGAATGTTGAAGCTGATCGGACGGAACGTGCCGCCGTTGACCGGCACGTCCGGAAAGATGTGCTTGATGGCCACATAGACCGACGACAGGGTGGTGTTGCGCGACATGTTCAGCGGCCCGATGGAACGGGGGCCGGTGCCGGCAAAGTCGAAATGCATCTGGTCACCCTTGACGGTGATCGCCACCCGCACCCGCAGTGGTGTGTCGACGATGCCGTCGTTGTCCATGAAGTCTTCATAGCTGTAGGTGCCGTCGGGCAACTCGGCGATATAGGAGCGCATCTGACGCTCCGAGTAGACGATCATCTCGTTCAGGCACTCGGACAACACGTCACGCCCGTAACGCTTGACCAGGGCCTCGACGCCCCGGGTGCCGACCGAGAACACGTTGGACATGGCGGCCAGGTCGCCGGCAATCTCGTTGGGCAGACGCACGTTGGCGCGAAACATCGCCACCAGCGCGGTGTTGAGCCGGCCGGCCTCGTACAGCTTGACCGGCGGGATGATGATGCCCTCCTGGTGCACCTCGGTGGCACGCGGTGCCCAGCCGCCGGGGGCATTGCCGCCGATGTCCATCCAGTGGCCGGTGGTGGCCATGATCGCGAACAGTTGGCCTTCGACAAAAACCGGTGCGATCAACTGCACGTCCTGCAGGTGGCTGCCGCCGAAGTACGGGTCGTTCAGGATCCACATGTCGCCGGGCTTGAAGCCGCCCTCGGCGTTCGCCACCTTGATCAGGCTTTGCACCGTGAACTGCATGTAGGCCAGAAACACCGGCAAACCATAACGGCCCTGGGCGATGGTTTCGCCCGTGGTCGGGTGGAATATGCCATTGGCACAGTCGTTGGTTTCCGAAATGATCGGCGATATCGCCGCATGGATCAGGTGCAGATCCATCTCGTCGGCGATCTGTTCGAGGCTGCCGCGAACCACGGCAAGGGTGACTGCGTCCATCATTTCACCTGTACGAGTAGGTTGCTCTGGGCGTCGACCGTGACCACCATGTCCGGCTCGATCACCGTGGTGGTGTCGCTTTGCTCGATGATCGCCGGGCCGTTGAAATTCATGCCGGGCGCCAGCGCATCGCGCTGATAAACCGGCGTGTCGTACCAGGTATTGAAGTGCACCGGGCGCCGTGATGCGGCCACCGGAGCGCCCGTGCCGGCCACGGCCGCGCGCTGCGGCAAGGCGGCGCTGGAGCGCTGGCCGACCACCACCGTGCGCAGGTTGACCACCGCCACCGGCATGTTGTCCAGCGTGTTGCCGAACTTTTCACGGTAGGCGTCGTTGAAGGCCTGCGCCAGGCGCGTCGTGTCCCACACGGCATCGATCGTCACCCGCAGGGCATGGATCTGGCCCTGGTACACCATGTCTGCCGCATGTGTGACGGTATGTTTGTCCACCGGCACCTGGGTGTCGCGCAGTTGCTGCAGGCCCTGCTCACGCTGACGCGCAAAAATGCCCGACAGCTCACCACTTTGCAGGCGGTCAATGCGCTTCTCTACGGTCTGCGACAGGTCGTACCGCAGGTCGGCGGAGACGCAGCCCAGCGCACACAACACGCCAGGGTACAGCGGCACCAGCATGGTGCTGATGCCCACTTCGCGGATCAACGCGCCACCATGCAAAGGCCCGGCACCGCCAAAGGCGACCATCGCGAAATCCCGTGGATCGAGCCCGCGCTCGATCGACATCAGGCGGATGCGCCCGGCCATGCGCTGGTTGACAACGGCAAGAATCGCCTCGGCGGTCTGCTCCAGGCCCAACGACAACCTGCTG
>JANOTG010000046.1:0-3137 GCA_031416215.1 Betaproteobacteria bacterium | reverse complement strand
GCGTTGTTGACCTGCATGCCCAGCACCGCCGACAGGCCTATCGACACCGCAACGGATATCGACAACGCGAAACACAGCACCATGGTCGAAATCATGACCACGCTCATGGTGAAACCTCCGCGCAACGCGCTGGGGTGCGAGCCCCTTCGGGCGGCCGTGCGTCGAATCTTGAACTACCTTCGCTCTGCGAGCTGCGGTGCTGAGCCCCTTCGGGCGGCCGTGCGTGGCTCATTGCGCCGCCTCCAGTTCGTGGTGTTGCGGATCGAGCAGGTTGCCTATCAGTCCGGGAATGCAGAACAGCCCGCCCACAGGCATCGCCAGGTAGGCCCAGAACATGGAAACACTCTCCAGCCCGATGACGGTCTGCACACGCCCGCGCTGGGCATAGTTCCAGCCCCACCAGATGATGATCAGGATCAGCGTGAGGGCAGCGAGAAACACCACCCAGTCCAGCACGCGCTGCAGGCGCGGCGGGCTCCACCGGTACAGGGCGTCGACACTGACCATGGCGCCCTGTCGAAACGCCATCGGAATGCCCATGAAGACCATCCAGATCAGGCTGAAACGAATCAGCACTTCGGTCCACTCGGCGGGTCGCTCCAGCACGAAGCGGGTGATGACCTGGAACAGGCCCAGGCCGGCGGCGATCGCCATCAGGGCACAGGCTGCCACCATCGAGAAACCCGTGGAGTAGCGCTCAAAGCGCAAAAAACCCTGCTTCATGCCGAAACGGCGTCGTCAGGCGGCAACGCCGGGCACCCGCGTAGCGACATCGTCGCACTTACTTGACGTTGCGGATGCGGTCGATTGCAGGCTTGCCAAACTGCTTTTCAAAGTCGGTGAACACAGGCGCCAGGGCGGCGACGAATTTCGCCTTGTCGACGTTCTCCACCACCGTCATGCCCTTGGAGCGCAACTCGGCAACACCTTTTGCGTCGTCTTCGGCCACACGTGCACGGTTCGCCTTGACGCCCTCTTTGGCGGCCTCGATAAAGGCCTGCTTGTCGGCCGCAGTGAGCTTGTCGAACGCGCCCTTGTTCATCAGAAATATCGCCGGCGAATAGACGTGGCCTGTCAGACTGAGGTGTTTTTGTACCTGGTCGAACTTGGCTCCCATGATGACCGACAGGGGATTCTCCTGACCGTCCACGGTGCCCTGCTGCAGGGCGGTGAACACCTCGGGGAAGGCCATCGGCGTCGGCACGATGCCAAAGCCCTTGTACGCCGCAATGTGGATCGGGTTTTCCATGGTGCGCATCTTCAGACCCTTGAGGTCTTCCGGCACCAGCACGGTACGCTTGTTGTTGGTCATGTGGCGCACGCCGTTCTCGGCCCAGGCCAAGGCCTTGAATCCCTTGCTGTCGAAATGCTTGAGCATTTCTTCACCGATAGGCCCATCCAGCACGGCATGGGCGTGTGCCTTGTCGCGAAACAGGAAGGGGATATCCAGTATCTTGGCTTCCGGCACAAAATTGGGAATTGGGCCAGTCGAGGTCAGCGTCAATTCCTGCGTGCCCAGTTGCACAGCTTCGATACTCTCGCGTTCACCGCCGAGGGCTCCGGCATAGAAGTTTTGCACCTTGTAGCGCCCGGCTGTGCGTTTTTCGACCTCGCGTGCAAACACATCGATGCCGACGCCTTGGTGTGAATTCTGGACAATCGAGATGCTGCTGCGCATGGTGACCTGCGCAGCTACCATGCCTGCGAACCCGCCGGCCAGGGCGGCGGCGATTGCCAGTGCCTTCAATTTCATGGGGTGTCTCCTGATGATGAATTGCCAAAACTTTTTCCAACAACGGCAAGTATGCCTTGCCATCACGGCTGAGCTTGCAGGGTTTTCACCCGGTTCGGGTGCCCGGGTTGGGAGCCAGGCAAAGGCAGGGATAACGCCTAATATCGACATCCAGGAAGCGCACGTGCCGCACCCAGCCGTGACACGTGGGCCGCGCCGTCGCCAGAAGACAAACACCTAAAGCCGCATGACCACACAAACGCTCCAAGGAAAACGGGTGCTCGTCACCCAGGCCGACATGTTCATGGGACCGGTGTTGTGCGACGTATTGGCCAGCCACGGCGCCGTGGTGATTGCCAATTCGGAGCCGCTGCTGGAGCCCGACGCACCGGCACGGGTGGTCGCTGCCGCAGGCCGGGTTGACGTGCTGCTGGCGAACCTGGCCATTGCAGCGCCCACCACCCACGCCACCCGGGTGTCCGAGCAGGAATGGAGCGACACCTTCGCCGCTTTGGTGCATCCGCTGGCACGGCTGTGTCGGGCGGCACTGCCCGCCATGATGGAGCGGCGTTCGGGCAAGATTCTGGTCATGGGCAGCGCCTCGGCCTTGCGCGGCATGAGACGCGCGTCAAGCTACAGCGCGGCGCGCGGCGCGCAACTGGCCTATGTGCAGGCGGTGGGTGTTGAAGTTGCGCCGCACAACGTGCAGGTCAATGCCATTGCCCAGAACTTTGTCGAAAATCCGACCTACTTCCCGCCCGAGGTGCAAGCAAACCCGCGATTTCAGGAGCGACTGCAACGCGAAGTTCCCCTTGGCCGCCTGGTCGGCGCACACGAAGACGCCGAGTTCGCCGCCTACCTGTGCAGCGACAACGCCAACTGCTTTGTCGGGCAGGTGTTTCCAGTCTGTGGCGGCTGGGTCGGGCGTTAGAAATGAGCCCGCGCGGCTGCTAGATCTGCCGCTTCGGCAAGCGGATCACGATGCCGTCATGTTCTGCCGTCAGCATCAGCTGGCAAGACAGGCGGCTGTTGGGCAGCGGGTCGAACGCATAACCGACGAGCTCGGTTTCTTCCACCGCCGCCGGCGCGAAACACGCCGCCCAGGCGTCATCCACATAACAGTGGCAGGTGGCGCAGGAGCAGCATCCGCCGCAGTCGGCCAGGATGCCGCGTATGTTGTTCTCGATCGCCACATGCATGACCGATTGCCCGGGCTCGACCTGCAGTACATGCGCCCGTCCATCGGCTTCGATGAAGGTGATTTTCTGCATCAGGCTTGGCCCGGCACGGCGGCGGCATCGTCGCCATCCTCGATCAACACAATGGCGGCCTCCGGGCAGTGTTTTGCACCCAGGCGCGCCTGGGCGTGCAGGTGCAACGGGACCACTGCCCCGTTGGAACAGCA
>JANOTG010000045.1:0-1885 GCA_031416215.1 Betaproteobacteria bacterium | reverse complement strand
GGGCGCGCGACCCCGAGACCAACAGCCAGACCGCTTTTGTGCCGCAGGGCATCGGTGCCGACCTGATCGCCACCATCGAAGGCTTCAGCCGCGATGACGTCGACGCCTTTGCCATGGAAAGCCAGAAGCGTGCGGCACGGGCGCGCGAGGGCGGTTATTTCGCGGGCTCGGTGGTGCCAGTGAAAGACTTCCTGGACCAGACCATCCTGGACCACGACGAGTTCATCAAGCCGCACACCACGATGCAGGGGCTAGCGGCGCTGAAGCCCGCTTTCGACGCCATGGGCGCGATGGGTTTCGATCAGGTGGCGCTGACGCGGTACCCGCAGGTCGAGCGCATCCACCATGTGCACCACGCAGGCAATTCGTCCGGCATTGTGGATGGTGCGGCGGCGGTGCTGATCGGCTCCGAGGCCGCCGGCCGCATCCACGGCTTCACACCGCGGGCGCGCATCGTCGCTGCCGCCCTCAGTGGCGCCGACCCGACCATCATGCTCACCGGGCCGATGCCGGCGGCGCGCAAGGCACTGGCCAAGGCTGGCATGACGATCGACCAGATTGATCTGTTTGAGGTCAACGAGGCCTTTGCCGCCGTGCCCATGCGTTTCATGAAAGAGATGGGCGTGCCGCATGAGAAGGTCAACGTGAATGGCGGTGCCATCGCCATGGGGCACCCGCTGGGCGCCACCGGCGCCATGATCCTCAATACCCTGATCGACGAGTTGCACCGGCGCAATCTGCGTTTTGGCCTGGCCACCCTGTGTGTGGGTGGCGGTATGGGTATCGCCACCATCGTCGAGCGCATCTGAATCTTCCTGCCAATGAAAACCATCCAGTACGCGCTAGACGAGGGCATCGCCACCATCACTTTCGACGAGCCCGGCTCCCCGGTCAACACCATGTGCCAGGATTGGCAGCATGACTTGACTGCGGTTACGGCGCAGGTGGTGCAGGAAAAGGACGCGATCAAAGGCATCGTCCTGGCGTCGGCAAAAACCACCTTCTTTGCCGGTGCCGACCTCAAGGGCACGATGCGATTGCAGGCGTCGGACGCACCTCAGGTATTTCGCCAGATCGAGCAGACCAAAAAGAACTTTCGCACCCTGGAAACGCTGGGCAAGCCGGTGGTGACCTGCCTCAACGGTTCGGCGCTGGGCGGCGGCTGGGAAGTGGCTCTGGTTGGGCAGTACCGTGTGGCGGTGGACGACCGCAAGATCCAGCTCGGCCTGCCCGAGGTGACGCTGGGGCTGATACCCGGCGCATCCGGCATCACCAAGATGACCCGCTTGCTGGGCTTGGCGGGTGCGCAGCCGTATATCCTGGAGAGCAAGCTGTTCGGCCCGCGCGAGGCGGTCGAGCTGGGACTGGTGCATGAACTGGTGCCCACTACAGCCGACCTGAGAGCTGCCGCCCTGGCCTGGATTGCCGCTAACCCCAGCGCAGCCCAGCCCTGGGATGACAAGTCCTACCGCATGCCTGGCGGCGGGCCCGACAACCCGAAGATTGCCGCCGGCCTGGCGGTAGCACCCGCGATGATGAAAAAAACCTCACGCGGCCTGTATCCGGCACCCGAGTACGCGCTGTGTGCCATGGTCGAGGGCGCCCAGGTGGACTTTGATACCGCGCTGCGCATCGAGAGCCGGTATCTGGCGCGCCTGATCGTCGACCCGGTGGCGAAGAACATGATCAACACGTTCTTCTTCAACATGAACGCCATCAAATCCGGGCAGTCGCGCCCCAAGAACGTGCCGCGTTACAAGCCGGGCCGCGTCGGCATTCTGGGTGCCGGCATGATGGGCGCAGGGATTGCATTTGTGCAGGCCAGTCGCGGCATCACCACCGTGCTCAAGGATGTGGGCATGGAAAAAGCGAATGCCGGCAAGGC
>JANOTG010000044.1:0-3306 GCA_031416215.1 Betaproteobacteria bacterium | reverse complement strand
TTCTGCTTGCAGTCTCGCGCAGATGGTGTTGCAGCACACCATGGGGTTGGCGCGACCCCGGATGCGGGCGCGCGTGACTCTGTGGCATGCGCGAATACTTCCAGCAGACCGGCGCAGCCACCCGCCACGCCCGCATGGGTGCTTGGCTGTGGGGAGGTCCGGGCCCCGACATCCCGAAGACCAGGAGCCCGGCGTCGCGGCAGGCGCACAGCGGCGCGGGCGATCTGTGGGGCGCCGAGGAGCGGACCCTGGGGGTCGGTGCGCGCAGCGCACTTCGTTGTCATTCTGGCCGCGGTTGTCTGAACGGAGAGAGCGCAGCGAACGCAGTGAGTTCTGCGGCCCGGCCCCCGGGGGAGCACCGCAGGGCAGTCGGACACGCAGTGCCGACCGCCCCAGTGTGAGCCCGCGCCGCTGTGGGCCTGCTGCGACGCGCGCCAGAGCACGTCAATGCGACCGCAATCCAACGACCGCAATGAGCTGGCTCCGACCCGCTGCCTTCCAGAAGGTTCAAAGCAGAAACATCTCAGATCGCCAAAGGATCAACGTCGATGGCCCAGCGCAGCAGGCCTTTGCCGTGTGGTCCCTGGCGCAGGTTGTGCAATACGCCGTGCCAGGCGCTCAGGAATGTTTGTAATGCAACCCGCGAGTTACTCTCCACCAGCATCTGGGCGCGTTCCACATTCGCCACCCGCTGCATGCCCAGTGGCACGGCCGGATACAGGCTCAGTTGGGAAAAGCCGGGCAGGTTGGCCAGCTCGGCGCCTGCTGCGTCGCTCGCCGCGCGCAGGAAGGCCTGTGCCACCACCTGCGTGCGTGCGTCGGCACGCAGCAGCGCCTGGAAGCTGAACGGCGGCAGGCCGGCGCTGGCACGTTGCGCCAGCTGCTGGTCGGCAAAGGCAGGATAGTCGTGCCGCGTTATTGCATCGAACAGCGGATGTTTGGGAAAAAACGTCTGTATCCACATCTCGCTGTGGCCACTGGTCGGCGCGTCGCGACCGGCCCGGCCGGCCGCTTGCAACAGCAGGCTGAACAGCCGTTCGGGTGCACGAAAGTCACTCGAGAACAGGGCGCCGTCCGGGTTGATCGCCGCCACCAGCGTGATGCGCCGAAAGTCGTGCCCCTTGGCGACCATCTGCGTGCCCACGAGCACGTCGATCACACCGTCGTGCACACGTGCCAGCTGGGACTGCAGGTTGCCAGCCAGGCGCGTGCTGTCGGCGTCGATGCGCTCGATACGCGCCGGCTCGCCGTCCGGGGTTTGCAATGACACCGAACCAGGCCGGCGCACGTCGGCCAGCAACTCGGCCAGGTGCTCCTGCAATCGCTCGGTGCCGCGCCCGACGGCAACGATGTCCAGATTGCCACATGCCGGGCAGGCGCGCGGCACCGGCTCTGCGCAACCGCAATGGTGGCAGCGCAGGCTGCGATCGATCTTGTGAAAAACCCGAAACGCGCTGCAATGCGGGCACGCGCTTTTCCACTCGCAGGCGCTGCAATGCAACACCGGCGCATAACCGCGCCGGTTCAGCAGCAACAGGCTTTGTTCGCCGGCGGCAATACGTTCGCGGATGGCCTGCAGCAGGGGCGGCGCGATCACGCATTTCGCCGGCTGGTGGTTCATGTCGACCCGGCGTACCTGCGGCAATGCCGCCTGCGGGCCGATGCGGCTGGGCATCTCCAGCCGCTCGTAGCGGCCGCCCTGCGCCGTCGGCCGGCTGTGGTGCCAGCTCTCCAGCGACGGCGTGGCACTGCCCAGCAGCACCTTGGCGCCTTCCAGCCGCCCGCGGTAGACCGCCAGATCCCGCGCCGAGTAACGCGCGCCCTCTTGCTGCTTGTAGCTCGGATCGTGTTCCTCGTCCACCACGATCAACTGCAGGTACGGCATCGAGGCGAAGACTGCCATGCGGGTACCCAGGACAACCCGTGCCCTGCCCTGGTGCGCGGCAATCCAGCTGCGCAGCCGCTGCGGGTTGGTCATGCCGCTGTGCAAGGCAACCACCGCCTGTTCGCCACCCAGGGGGGCAAAACGCGCCATGAAGCGGCTCTGCAACTGGGGTGTCAGGTTGATCTCGGGCACCATCACCAAGGCCTGCGCCTGCGGGTCTCGCTGCAACAACTCCTGCACACACTGCAGGTAGATTTCGGTCTTGCCGCTGCCGGTGGCACCAAACAGCAGATGCGGGCCCTGGCTGTTGCGAAACCGCTGCAGCGCCGCGTTTTGTTCAGCGCTCAGGCTGGGTGCAACGGAAGGCCCGCCCGACGCATCGGTTTGCAACTTGGCGGCCGGAAGCAAACGGCGGCGCAATTGCGGCTCGCTGAGTTCGCGCAATTGCGGTGGCAAGGCGGCAAGCGCTACTTCGCCGGTTGCACGCTGGTAATAGGCGGCTGCGAAGTCCACCAGGCGTCGCCAGCCTGTGCCCAGGGGCGCCAGGCCGTGCAGCACCGCGCCGACATCGCGCAGTTTCGCGCTGTCCCAGGTCTGCGCGCCGTCGTCAGTGGCTGCATCCCAGACGACACCCAGGGTCTCCCGCTTGCCCAGCGGCACGCGCAGCAGTGTTCCGGCAGCCAGCGCCAAGGGGCTTCGGTATGTCAAGGCCCCTGCGACCTCGCTGTGCGCCGGTGTTGGTACAACGACACGTATCAGAGCGGTCATGCATTGCGTCGAGTTGCCCCGACATCTTGAAGTGAACTTGTGAAACAGCGCCTAAGTGCATGATCTATAAGCACTTTAAGAGTCGCCCAAGATTTCTGTGGATAACTTTGTTGATATCTACCCGCCGCGCAGTCCAAAGCCATAGAAATCAAGGCTTTCACTGGAATGCACGTCAAAAAAGCAACGGACCTATTCCTATATGAATCAATCACTTAGTGCAGCTATCGGATTTGTAGCGCGGGTCGGTCGTTGGTATCGGTGATGGCGCGGCGCAACAATAATTTTGTGCATAAGTCAGGGGTCACCAACCAAAATCCGGTCCAAATGGTGCTAGGCAATCAGCCTTCAGCCCCTTGCTTTCGCATCGCCCGTGAGCAAGAGTGCACCGCATCTACCAACACGGCTACGTTTTCAGGAGGCGTGTGCTGGCTGATGCCGTGTCCCAGGTTGAAAATATGGGTCGGCCCGGTCTGGTCCGGCAGGTTGGCGCCGGCCTGGTGCGGCGTGCCGAAGCTGCGCAGTGTGCGTTCCACCTCGGCCTGAATTTGCTGCGGCTGCGCAAACAGTACATTCGGATCGATGTTGCCCTGCAGGGCTTTGCCGGCCCCCCCGACTGCGCCTCCCAGCAATGCCCTTGCGCGGGCCAGGTTGAC
>JANOTG010000043.1:0-5732 GCA_031416215.1 Betaproteobacteria bacterium | reverse complement strand
CAGCGTGGCGCCTGGAACACAGAGCAAGGCTCGACGCAGCAGGCTGACGCCGCCGTGGCGCTGGGACTGGCAGGTTTGCTCGCCGGGCGAACCGGCCAGTCGGCGGCGCCGACAGCGGAGGCGCTCGGGGTCCGGCGTGGTCTGCTTGACCGCGATGCCATGGCGGGCCCGGATGCGCGACGCGCAACGACTCCGATGCGCCGCAGTCGTGCACCGGTTATCGAGTGGTAGACTGGTTTTCGGTGTTCGCTGACGAACACTTGACGAGGGCCCGACGCGGGCAAATGCACAGACAGTAACGGAGAATCCATGGCAAGCAAAGACAGCACAGCAGAAACAGCGCCGACGGCACCGGCCGCGCGCACCGCCACCGGCCCCAAGGTGGTATGGGATGACTCGAAAATGCGTACCTCGTACGCCAACGTATGCAATGTGTTGGGCACCCGTGAGGAAATCATGCTGTTGTTTGGTGCCAATCAGGCCTGGCACGGCGGCCAAAAAGAGGTCACCGTGGCGTTGTCCGACCGTATTGTCCTGAATCCGTTTGCCGCCAAACAACTGCAGCACATGCTCGAGACCGGGTTGAAAGAGTATGAGGCGCGTTACGGCGAGTTGAAGCCCTGATCCGGCCATTGCGGGGGACCGTGCTCCGCTCGTCTGAAGGTCCGCTGTGACCGAATCTCCACAGGGTAGCCCGCCCTCCGCCGATGGCAGCGCCGAGCAGCAGTCTTTTGCCTGGCTGGCACGTTGTTGTGATTCGATGGCGCTGGTGCAGAGCGCGGTTCTGGTATTGGGGCCGCCGGACGATGGCCCGTTTGCCCCGGTCGCTTTTTTGCCCCCCGGAGAGACCAGTGTGCCGCACCTGGTCGATGCCGCCGAGCAGGCATTGGCGCAGCGTCGTGCCGTCACGCAAGAGTTGGCAACGGGAATGCTGGCGATTGCGCTGCCGGTCGAGGTCAGCGGGCGTCTGCTCGGTGTGGTGGCACTGGAGTCGGAGCACCGTGGCGAGCTTGAGCTGCAACTTACCTTGCAGAAGCTGCATTTGGCCCTGGTGGCGTTGCAAGATGACTTGCGCGCCGCACAGGCGAACCAGAGCCTGAGCAGCGAGGCGCGCCTGATGGCGGTGCTGGACTTGCTGGGCGCGGTGTTGGAAGAGCCTCGCTTTGATACCGCCTGCCGCACCCTGGTGACCGAGCTGGCGACGCGCCTGCAGTGTGACCGCGTCAGCCTGGGCGTGGTACGCAAGGGGCATGCGGCGGTCGTCGCGCTGTCGCACAGTGCGCAGATCGCCAAACGCATGAATCTGATCCATGCGGTGGGTGCTGCCATGGACGAAGCGATAGACCAGAAGTCGCTGATCCGTTACCCGGCGGTTGCATCCGACGACATCGTCGTCAACCGGGAGCACGCCCGACTGGCGTCGGAACATGGCAACGGCTGTGTGCTGACAGTACCGATGACAGGTACCGGCACGCTGGTGGGGGCCTTGGTGTTCGAGCGTGCTGCACAACAGCCCTTCGATACCGGCGAACTGGAGCTGGCCCAGTCGGTTGCCGCCGTGCTGGCCAGGGTGCTGGAACTCAAGCAGCAAAACGAACGTCCTTTGCTGCTGCAGATGATGGATGCGGGCACGCGCCAGCTCGGCAGACTGGTCGGCCCACGTTATGTCAAGCGAAAACTCATCGTGCTGGCCTTGGCTGCAGGCGCTGGATTTGTCAGCTTCACCGACGGTGACTACCGTGTCAGCGCACCAGCCACCATTGAGGGTTCGGTGCGTCGCACGCTGGCCGCACCCTTTGACGGTTATGTGGCGACCGCCGCCGCGCGTGCTGGAGACGTTGTGCGCACCGGCGCCGTGCTGGCAACGCTGGAAGACAGCGAGATTCGCCTGGAACGATTGAAGTGGGCGAGCCAGTACGCCCAGTTTGTCAAGCAGCATCAGGAGGCGGTGGCGAACCGCGATCGCGCGAAGGCTCAAATCGTGCAGGCCCAGTACGAACAGGCGCAGGCCCAGGTGGCGCTGCTGGACGCACAGCTGCGCCGTGTGGCGGTGAAGGCGCCGTTTGACGGCGTGGTTGTCAAAGGGGACCTGTCGCAGGCCCTGGGCAGCTCGGTCAAACGCGGCGAGGGCCTGTTCGAGATCACGCCGTTGCAGGCCTACCGGGTCATCATCAATGTGGATGAGCGCGATATCACAGACGTCGCGCCCGGCAGAGCCGGTGTGCTGGTGTTGTCCTCCATCACCCGGGAATCGTTTGTGTTCACGGTGGGCAACGTGACCTCGGTGACGACGGCGCGCGAGGGCAAGAACTTCTTCCGCGTCGAGGCGACTCTGGCAGGTGGCACCGAGCGCCTGCGACCGGGCATGGAGGGAGTGGCGAAAATCGATGTCGAGCCCAGACGCCTGATCTGGATCTGGACACACCGCCTGGTGGGCTGGCTGCGGCTGTTCATCTGGAGTTATTGGCCATGAGCGCAGCGCCGGGCCGTTCCCAGACTAGCCCGCATCGCAGCCCGCGGGGCGGAGGTTTTCTGTGACCGAGAGTCTGTTCAGCGGCTCCTGGTACCGGGTCGCCGAGGTGCGGCCGCGCCTGCGCAGCCACGCCCTGATACACCGGCACCTGTACCGCGGCCAGATCTGGTATGTGCTGCAGGACCGCTCGAGTGGTCGATTCCACCGCTTCTCCCCGATCGCCAACCGGGTGATCGGCCTGATGGACGGCAAACGCACCCTGCGCGAGATATGGGAGCTGGCTTGCGAGCGGCTCGGGGACGATGCGCCGACGCAGGACGAGGTGATCGGCATGCTGGCGTCCCTGCACCGCGCCGATGTGCTGCAGACCGACATCCGGCCGGACATGCTGGAGTTGCACCAGAGAAACGTGCGCCAGGAGCGCATGAAGCTCAAGCAGTACATCCAGAATCCGCTGTCGCTGCGTATCCCCCTGTTTGACCCGGACCGGCTGCTCGACTGGATGAACCCGCTGGGGCGATGGTTGTTCGGGCCGGTTGGCGCAGTTGTGTGGCTGGCCCTTATCGCCTGGGCTGCTGTCGTGGCAGCCCAGCACTGGGGCGAGCTGGCCAAGGACATGTCGGAGCAGCTGTTTGCCACCGAGAACCTGTTGCTGATCGCGCTGGTGTTCCCGTTTGCCAAGCTGGTCCACGAGTTCGGCCATGCCATGGCCGTGAAGGCGCGTGGTGGCGAAGTGCATGAAATGGGCGTCATGCTGCTGGTGCTGATGCCTGTGCCCTATCTCGACGCCTCGGCTTCGCTGGCGTTTCGCGAAAAGCGGGACCGCATGCTGGTGGGTGCCGCCGGCATGTTGAGCGAGCTCGCGCTGGCCGCATTGGCCCTGTTGGTGTGGGTCAACGTGGAACCCGGCGTGTTGCGCGCGGTGGCCTACAACGTGATGCTGGTGGCAGGTGTATCGACCCTGATCTTCAATGCCAACCCGCTGCTGCGTTTTGACGGTTACTACATGTTCTCCGACCTGCTGGAGATTCCCAACCTGGGCCAACGCGCCAACGCGCATGTCGGCTACCTGGTCAAGCGCTACCTGCTGGGAGTGAAACGGGCGCTGGCAGGGCTCGACGCGCCGGGCGAGCGCAGTTGGTTTTTTGGTTTCGCGATCGCCTCCTTCGTCTACCGCATGGTCATCACGTTCTCGATAGCGCTGATGGTGGCGACGCAGTTTTTTGTCTTTGGCATCCTGTTGGCGATCTGGTCACTCTACATCTCTCTGGTCGTGCCGCTGGGCAAACAGCTTGGTTATCTGTTCTCGTCGACAGAATTGCGTGGGCGGCGCATTCGCTCCATCGCCACCGTCATGCTGCTGCTCTCGGGTTTGTTGGCGGTCGTGTTTCTGGTGCCGGTTCCGTCCTGGACACGCGCCGAAGGTGTGACGGTGGCCCCGCCGGATACGGCCGTGCGGCCAGCCGCGGATGGTTTCGTGACGGCGCTCTCTGCGCTGCCAGGCCAGCAGGTGCGCCGTGGTGATGTACTGCTCACCACCGAAGATCCGGAGCTGGTGGCCCGCGTCGCCGTGTTGCGCGCCCAGCTGAACGAACAACAGGCGCGTTACCAGGCGGCGCACAACGAACCGCTGCAGATGAAAATCATCGGTGATGAAATCAACCATTTGCGCACGCGCCTGGACGAGGCACGAAAACGTGCGGCCGATCTGGCGGTGCGCAGCCCGCTCGACGGGGTCTTCATGATGTCCGATGCAGGGGACGCGGTAGGACAGTTTGTACGGCGTGGAGAATTGCTGGGTTATGTGATGGACCACTCGCGGATCGCGATCCAGGTGGTGGTACCGCAGGGCGAAATCGATCTGGTGCGCCAGATGACACAACCTGTCCAGCTGCGACTGGTTGAGCGGCTGCCCGAGGTGCTTCTGGCGCGTGTCAAGCGCGTCGTGCCGGCGGCGACCAACCAGCTGCCAGGGCGGGCGTTGACGACCCAGGGCGGTGGTGAACTGGCGCCTGATCCGGACCCGGCCGGCGGTGGCCGCGACTCCCCGGCCCGTGCCGCGACGGCCTTGTTTGTGCTGGAGCTGGAGCTGGAGTCACGGCAGGCGGTGCCGCTGCGCCATATCGGCAGCCGTATTTATGCCCGTTTCGAACACGAGCCGGAGCCCCTGGCCGTCCAGTGGTACCGCGTGGCACGCCGCACCCTGCTGAGCATGTTCAATGTCTGACGCTGCCGCCCTGATGTCTGTTGTGCGGCCGGTTTATCCGGAACGTGTGG
This sequence comes from Betaproteobacteria bacterium, assembly GCA_031416215.1. Taxonomy (GTDB): domain Bacteria; phylum Pseudomonadota; class Gammaproteobacteria; order Burkholderiales; family Burkholderiaceae_C; genus CAISIP01. The sequence continues at coordinate 982 of JANOTG010000043.1, read as the reverse complement.
AAGACGTTCCCGAGAGCGCACTCGACCGCTGGGGTGACCACTGCGCCGGCATGCTGCGCCGCGCCGTACGTCGACACCGCGCCCTGCGCAATGACCTGGTGGCACAGGTGCGGCGGCACGAGCCGGCGCTGGCACTGCGGGACGAAAGGGCTTTGCGCGCCGCCGGCGCCGAGATCGGGCTGGCGCTGCGCCGCGATGGCATCCGGATCGACCTGGTGGCACAGGCCTTCGCCATCGTGTCGGTCATGGCGCAGCGCGTGCTGGGCAAGCGTTTTTTTGATGTGCAGCTGCAAGGGGGCTGGGTGCTGCTGCAAGGCATGGTGGCCGAGATGGAAACCGGCGAGGGCAAGACGCTGACCGCCACCCTGGCGACTTGTACCGCGGCACTGGCCGGCATACCGGTGCATGTGATTACCGTCAACGACTATCTGGTGACCCGGGACGCAGGCATCACGCGGGCGCTGTACGAGGCGCTTGGACTGACGGTGGGCACCGTGACCGAAAACCAGACCCCTGCCGAGCGCCAGTTGGCCTATGCCTGCCACATCACCTACGGCAGCAACAAGACCATGGTGTTTGACTACCTGCGCGACCGCATCACGCTCGACAGCCACAACCACCCCCTGCGTCTGCAACTGGAGAAGCTGGGCGGTTCCGCGTCGCGGGTCTCGCGCCTGCTGCTGCGCGGGCTGAATTTCGCCATCGTCGATGAGGCCGACAGCGTGCTGGTCGACGAGGCGCGCACACCCCTGATCATTTCTGCCCCGGCACAGGCCGACGAGCAGGCGCGTATCGCCCACCAGGGCATAGGCATCGCGCGCCAACTGGTGTTGGGAGACGACTTCACGCACGCCGTGTCAGAGCGCAAGATCACGCTGACCGATGCCGGGCGCGACAAGCTGGAGCGGCTGTGCACGCCGTTCGGCGGTGTCTGGCTCGGCTTGTTGCGCCGGGAGGAAATGGCGACCCAGGCCCTGTCGGC
>JANOTG010000042.1:0-8484 GCA_031416215.1 Betaproteobacteria bacterium | reverse complement strand
GGCCGCTGGTGAAGGTCTTGCTGGGCATGGCTGAAGGCTCGCTTTCGGGATGGGGCAGGTGTGTTAGCTTGAGTCTACGCAAACGGCGGCGAACACAGAACGAGCTGGATGAAATGGCGTGAACTTGTCCTGTGCGTACTGCCGTTCGGGATGCCTGCAATTGCGCGGGCACAGCGCGCCACCAAGGTCTGGTGCGTCGGCTTGCTGGCCGTGCGCCACGAGGCGGCCCTGCAGGCGGCCTTCGTGCGCGGGATGCGCGAACGCGGCTACTCGGAGGGCAGGAACCTGCTGATCGAAGCCCGCTCCGCCGAAGGCAGGCCAGAACGACTGGCCGGCCCGGCCGAAAAAGCCACGACAGGCTCGGCGGTGCAGGGTCCTCGCGCACCGCGCTTCAGCCGCGAATCTGGATCAGGTTGGCGGGGCGTTTGGCGCAGCGGCATAAAGGGGGAGCCCGCAGGGCGGAGGACAGCCGCGGAGCCGAATGCGCTGCCGGCCTGATCCCACACCACGCTGCCGGTATCCGGGCTGTGAAGATCTTGGAAAAGATCAATGGCTTTACAGATTCGGAGTCCCACTCCGAGATTGTAAAAATCGACGAGTCCCAGCATGTCAATCCACCTGCCGCCGGTTGACAGCCCGCAACGCCTGCACCAGCGCGTCAACCCGGATGGGTTTGGTAACGTAATCGTCCATGCCGGCGGCCAGGCACATTTCGCGGTCGCCCTGCATGGCGTTGGCGGTCATGGCGATGATGCGTGGGCGTTTGCCAGGTTGCCACCGGGCGGTGATCTGGCGCGACGCCTCCAGGCCATCCATCTCGGGCATCTGCACGTCCATCAGCACCACGTCATAGGTCTGGCGGGCTACCGAATCCACCGCCTCCACGCCGTTGCTGGCCAGATCGGCACGGTAACCCATCTGCTGCAACAGCCGCATGGCAAGTTTCTGGTTCACCACGTTGTCTTCCGCCAGCAGGATGCGCAGCGGATGGCTTGCGGCCATCTGCTCGCGCGGCGCGGCCGGGGCCAGCGTGGCGGTGGCTGCGGCTGTGTCGGGCGCTACGAACAGCGCGGCCAGTGTGTCGAACAGCTGGCTCTGGCGCAACGGCTTGTTCAGGTAGGCGGCGAACAACGTGCCCAGGTCACCCGCTTCGCGCCGCCCCAGGGAGGTGAACAGCACCAGCGGCAGCGCCGGCCGCAACACCTGCGCACGCGTGGCCAGCGCCATGCCGTCCATCTCGGGCATGTGCATGTCGAACACCGCCACCTCGAACACCTCACTAGTCCCCAGCCAGCGCAACGCCTCGCCGGCGGACTCGGTGGCACGCACCTGCATGCCCCACTTGCCGGCCTGCAGCGCCAGGATCTTGCGATTCGTGGCGTTGTCGTCCACCACCAGCACCCGTTTGCCGGCCAGTGCTGGCTGCTGGCCCAGCAGTTCGCGTCGGCGCGCCTGGGGCGAGTCGGCCAGCGGCGCCACGATGCTGAAGATAAAGGTGGTGCCCTGCCCCAGCCCGGCGCTCTCGGCGCGCATCGTGCCACCCATCAGCTCCGCAAGCCGCTTGCTGATGGCCAGGCCCAGGCCGGTGCCCCCGTATTTGCGCGTGGTGCTCGAATCGGCCTGGCTGAAACTCTGGAACAAGCGGCCCATGCCCTGCTCCGACAGGCCGATGCCGGTGTCGCGGATGGCGAAGGTCAGCTCCGCCGCGCCCTCGGCCGGCCGCGATGTCACCGTCAGCACCACCTCGCCCGCTTCGGTGAACTTGACCGCGTTGGCCAGCAGGTTCAGCAGCACCTGGCGCAGCCGCGTAACGTCGCCGTTCACCGCATCGGGCACATCGCCCTCGAACTGGTAGGCCAGGTCGAGCCGCTTCTCGGCGGCGCGGCTGCTCATCAGCTCCAGCGCCGATTCCACACACTCCCGCACATCGAACGGATGCGCCTCGATGTCCATGCGCCCGGCCTCGATCTTCGAAAAATCGAGGATGTCGTTGATGATCGTCAGCAGCGCATCGCCGCTGTCGCGGATGGTACTGGCGAAGTCGCGCTGCTCGGCGTTGAGTGGCGTATCCAGCAGCAGGCCGCTCATGCCGATCACCGCGTTCATCGGGGTACGGATCTCGTGGCTCATGGTGGCCAGGAAGGAGCTCTTGGCGTCGTTGGCGCTTTCTGCAAGAAGCCTGGCGGCTTCGGCAGCGGCACGCGCCTCCTGCGTCTCGCGGAACATGCGAGCGTTCTGGATCGCGATCACCGCCTGGTCGGCAAAGGTCTTGATCAGCGCGATTTCGCGTGGCTCAAACCCCGGTGGCTGGTCTCCCGGCTTGGGATAACGCGTCACGTGAATGGCACCGACCCCCATGCTGCGCCACATCATCGGCACCACCACACATGAGAAGTTGCCGCGCGCACCCTCGGCGATCTTGCGCAGACCCCATGGCACGCCAGCATCGTGAAGGACATCCGGAAAATCCAGCACTTCACGCCGATGCACGGCCAGGCCCTGCATCGATTTGGCGACCGGGTGCGGGTAATACGATGCCACCTCCTGCGCATCGGCCTCGGTAGGCCCAAGATGCGCTTCGAGCCTGACCATACCATCCTCATGGATCACCGCTATGCCCGCGTCGGTGATCTTGAACAGGTGATGGCAGCTGCGCACGATGGTCTCGAACACCGGCTTTGCGTCGGCGACTGAACCGCTGATGACCTGCAGCACCTCGGCAGTCGCGGTCTGCCGCTCCAGCGCCTCCTGCGTTTCGTTGAACAGCCGCGCGTTCTGGATCGCGATTACCGCCTGGTCGGCAAAGGCCTGTAGCAGCGCGAACTCCTTGTCGTTAAAGGGTTTGGGTGGAATCCGCACCACATGGATGGTGCCGATGCCATTGCCTTCCCACACCATGGGCGCGATCAACATCGAAAAGTTGCCGATTTGCCGCGCCAATGCGCGCATGCCCTCCGGCACGCCCGGGCCATCCAGCATGTCCGGGTAATGCACCAGGCGGCGCTTGCGGATCGGGTAGTTCTGATAGGCCAGTCGCAGCGGTCGCGGAAAGCCTTGGTCGAGGCTCTTGCGCACTTGCTCTTCAGGAACCCCTTGCATTGCGGCAATGGCTTCGTGGCGCACCATCCCCGCCTCATCAACCAGCGAGATGATCGCCTGGTTGCCGCCGAACAGGCGCTGGCAACTGTTGACAATAGCCTCGAACACCGGCGTAGCGTCCGACACCGAGTTGCTGATCACGCTCAGCACTTCGGCCGAGGCCTTCTGCTGCTCCAGCGCCTCCTTGGTCTCGTTGAACAGGCGTACGTTCTCCATCGCGATGGCTGCCTGGTCAGCGAAGGACGTGACGAGTTCGATCTCGGTTGCGTTGAAAGCCCGCACCTCCTGGCGACCCAGCGTCAGCACGCCGATGGCAATACCCTCGCGCAGGATCGGGATCGCCAGCAGCGTGCGGTACCCGCCCACCTGCTGCACATCGCCACGGCCATAGACCGACTGGTCGGTCGTGTCCTCCACCTGAAAGGCCTGGCCCGTGGCCACCGCGCGCGAGGTCACGGACTTCTGATCCCGCAGGTCGATCGGGTTCGCCGCCAGGTGCGCGATCAGGGCTGGCGTGGCGCCGAACAGGCCGGCCGGCCGCGCAAAATCACCGTCGATCTTGAAGATAACGCCCATCCAGGCGTGGCACAGGCGCGCCGCGGTGCTGATCAGTGTCTCCAGCACCGACGTCAGGTCAAAGGTCGAGCGGCTGATCGCCTTGAGCACATTGGCGGTTGCTGTCTGCCGCTCCAGCGCCAGCTGGGTCTCGTTGAACAGCCGCGTGTTGCCGATAGCGATCATGGCCTGGTCGCAAAACGATTCGGCCAGCGCAATTTCGTTCGGATTGAAGGCACCGACCCGCTGGCGCAGCAGGCCCAGCACGCCGATGCACGCATCGCCGCGCAGCAGCGGCAACATCAGCGCCGACTTGAACTCGCCCGCCGCATGAAGCTTGCGCTCAAACTCGGGCAGATCCGTCGCCTGAAGATCGGGCACATGCATCATGGTCTTGCGCATGATCACGCGCGAGGGGAAGTTCGCCTGCGGGTCGATCGGTATGCGTTTACCGCTGGCTTGAAAGGCCTGGCCCCGACTGCTGGCCGCAACCCAGAAGCTGGTGGCGTCGCATAGAAAGATCGCAGCCCGGTCGCAGGCGATCAGCGGCACGGCGGTGCGGACAATGGCATTGAACACCGGCTGCACATCGGTCGGCGAGCCGCTGATGACGCGCAGGATCTCGGCACTCGCCGTCTCGCGGCTCAGCGCCTCCTGCGTCTCGTTGAACAGCCGCGCGTTCTGGATCGCGATCACCGCCTGGTCGGCGAAGGTCTGCAGCAACGCCAGCTCCTTGTCGTTGAAGGCGCCGCGCGAGCGCGCCACGCCGACCACACCAATGCCGCGATCTTCCCACACCATCGGCGCGAAGGCCAGCGAGTGGTAACCGACCAGCTTGCCCATCTTGCGCAACACCGGTGGCGTGTCGGGGTTGTTCAGCACGTCAGGGTAATGCGCCACGCGCCGTTCGCGGATGGCCTTGCCGGCCGGCGTGATGTCCACCGGCGCCGGAAAGGTGGCCATGATGGTGTCGCGCGCATGGCCCAGGTAGGCCGCCACCTGCAACTGACCTTGCTCGTCGACCAGCAGCACATCGAGCTCGTCGCCACCAAACAGCGTCTTGCAGCTCTCCAGGATCTTGTCGAACACCGGTTGCGCATCGGCCACCGAGCCGCTGATCACGCGCAGGATGTCGGCGCTCGCCTTCTGCTGCTGCAGCGCCTCCTGCGTCTCGCGGAACAGCCGCGCGTTCTGGATCGCGATCACCGCCTGGTCGGCGAAGGTCTTGAGCAGATTGATGTCTCTTTCGCTGAAAGGCGCCGGCGGCATGCGCACCACCTGCAGCCCGCCGATGCCCTGGTCCTCCCACATCAGGGGCGCGATGATCATCGAAAAGTTGCCCACCAGTTCGGTGGTGGCGCGCAGGCCTTCGGGCACGTCGGCACCGTGCATGACATCGGGATAGTGCAGCACCTCGCGCTTGTGGATGGCGTAGCCGTGGATGGAGTCGCGCACCGGCCGCGGGAACTGCGCCTTGATGCGTGCGGCGGCATTGCGTGCTTGCTCGCCTCCGCGTTCTAAAGCGATGTCGATCTCGGTGTCGAATTGCATCAGGCCGTCTTCGCCGATCAGCGCAATCGCCACCTGGCCGCTGTCGAACAGGCGCTGGCAGCTTCGCAGGATCTTGTCGAACACCGGTGCCGTGTCGGCCACCGAACTGCTGATCACCTGCAGCACTTCGGCGGTGGCAGTCTGCTGCTCCAGCGCATCGCGGGTCTCCTTGATCAGGCGCGCGTTCTTCATGGCGATCTGCGCCTGGGCGGCGAAGGCCTGCACCAGCGCGATCTGCTTGTCGGTGAAGGGGCGGACCTCCGTGCGGTTGAGCGCAAACAGGCCGATGACCGTGTCGCCGTCGCGCAGGGGCACGCACAGGTAGGTCCGGATGCCGCCCACCTCGACGTTGGCCACTGCGTATGGCAGCCGCTTCTGGTAGGACGTCAACTCCCGGAGGTCCGGCACCTGTACAAACGGTGGCCCACCCGTGACGGGTCCGTAGAGATGTTTCACCGGCACCCGCTGGTTCATCACATACGGCAAGTAGGCATCCGGCACGTTGTAGCCACCGGCACCAATAGCGATTTCGCCCTCGACATTCCACAGGCCGCAATGGTCCGCATCACACAACTGCATCGCCTTGCGCGCGATCGTATCGAACACCGGCTTGATGTCGCCGGGCGAGGCGTTGATCGCCTCCAGCACCTCAGTGTTGGCGGTCTGGCGTTCCAGTGCCTCCTGCGTGTCATTGAACAGCCGCGCGTTCTGGATCGCGATCACGGCCTGGTCGGCGAAGGTGGCCAGCAACTCGGCTTCCTTGTCGGTGTACGGGCGCGGCGGCACGCGCACCACGTGGATGGTGCCAATGCCGCGGCCCTCCCACAAAATCGGTGCCACCAGCAGGGAATAGTTGCCGATCTCGCGGCCGTTGGCACGCATGGCCTCGGGCACGCCGGGGCCGTTGACGATGTCCGGATAGTTCACGACGCGGCCTTTGCGGACCACATAACCCTGGTAGGAATCCTGCAGCGGCCGGGGATAACCGTGCCGCAAGCTGCGCTCGATCTCCGGCGATTGAACGACCAGGGACACATAGTCCACCATGCCGTGCTTGTCCACCAGCGAGACGCCTGCAAGGTCCCCACCGAAAAGCTGCCTGCAGCTTTCGACGATCTTGTCGAACACCGGCGCGGCGTCTGCCATCGAACTGCCGATGACCCGGAGGACATCGGTCGTGGCAGTCTGGCGTGCCAGCGCGTCCTGCGTGTCCTTGAACAGCCGGGCGTTCTGGATCGCAATGACCGCCTGGTCGGCGAAGGTCTTTAGCAGGGCGTGCTCCTGCGGGCTGAATCCATGCGTCGGGCTGTGGGCAAGGGCGATGTCGCGCGAGACCGCGATGGAGCCGACGCCGCGGCCCTCCCACAGCAGTGGAACATTCAACAGCGAATAGGTGCCGATGCGCTGCGCGATGCGACGCACCGACAGCGGCACCTGCGGGTCGTTGAGCGTATCCCGGTAGTCGAGTACCTCGCCGGTTTCGAAGTTGATCGCGGCGACCGTATCACGCACCGGCATTGGGAACACCGAGCGCATTGCGGCTTCCATCCCGGCCGCGGTCTCGCGGCCATAATGCGCCAGACCGGAGGCTGTCACATGGATGCGCTGCACTGCCAGCAGGCCCTGCTCGTCGACCAGGAACAGGCTGGTGCCAAGACAATCAAACAGCGTTTCGCAGCATTCCACGATCTTGTCGAACACCGGGCCGGGATCGGACATCGAGGCGCCGATGGCCTGCAGCACTTCGGCGCTGGCCCGTTGCGCGGTCCACGCCACACGCTCCTGGGCCGCGCGTTTTTCGACCTCGACCTGCAGCGCGGCGACCCGGCGCAGATTGGCCAGCGCCACGGCCGCATGCGAAACCAGCGTCGCCAGCAGCACCTGGTCGCCATCCTCGAACCGCCCTTTCGAACCGTCGATGTCGGCATACAGACAACCCAGTGGACCGAACGGCCCCGTCAGCGGTGCAACCAGACAGCTGCGCTGCGCCCTTGGTGCGGCGCCCTCAGGGCCATGGCGCAAGCGACTGGCGCCCGTGGCTCGGGCCTCATCCAGCCACGGTGTGACTGCGTGCATCAAGACGTCGGCGTCTTCCTTTCGAGGCAAAGACGCGCCAGCCAGCTCGGCGGCCCCGTCGCTCGCGTGCAGCACCAGCAGCAGCCGCTGTGCGCCCAGCAACGCCTTGGTTTCGGCGACGATCGCTTTGCGCAAGCCATCTTCATTGTTGTGCGCAGCCAGCCGCTGACCGACTTCGATCAGACGGGTCAGTGCGTCGCGCGGTTCGCCGTTCTGGCTGGGTTCTTGTCTATTTGCCATGAAATGGTCTCACCTGCATTAGAGCTTGAACCAGCCCATCCGGCGCGATGCGTCCATCGGTGGCAGCACAAACGGGTTGGGTGGCCTGACGCAAAAACCCCGAAAACTCGCGCACATTGACCACGATCCTTGTGGGCCAGCGCCCATGGCTCTCCGGCGGGCGCCGCACCACCATTGCAAAATCGATTCGCTGACCGCTAAAATGCATCATAAGTCCACTACTGCATCAGGTGCCGCCATGCGAACCACCTTCACGCTCGACAACGACGCCGCCGCGCTGGCGCAAAACTATGCCAAGGCGCGCTCGATGCGGCTTGGCAAGGCAGTATCGGAGTTGATCCGCCGCGCCAGTGCCCCGCCGATGGCGCTGAAAAAGCAGGGCGAAGTGTGGGTCATCGAGGCGCCGGCGGGAACGCCCACGTTGACCTCGCAGCAGGTCAAGGACATGCTCGAAGACTTCCCCTGAAGGCGTGCCGTGGCGACGCACCTGCTGGATGTGAACGCGCTGATCGCACTGGGCTGGAGTGCCCACGATCACCACGACGCGATGGCAGTGTGGTTCAACCAGCACGCCAAGCTTGGCTGGGCCACCTGCGCTATCACCCAAGCGGGTTTCGTACGCGTGCTCAGCCAGCCGGCGCTCGGCCAAGGCGCGTCCACGGTGGTCGAACTGGCCCAGGCGCTCGAGCGCAATCTGGCGCATCCGGCACACCGGCTGCTGGCACTGGACTTCGACTTCGCTGATGTGCTGGCCTGCTGCACCGGCGGCGTGGTCGGCCATCGCCAGGTGACCGACGCCTATCTGCTCACTGCGGCCGTGCGCGGCGGCATGAAACTGCTCACCTTCGACAGCGGGCTGGGCACGCTGCTGGCGACCAGCGCCGAGCGTAGCGCACACATCCTGGTGCTGCGCTAGTTCAGTCATCGCGTCGCCCTCACCTGCATCAGCGCCGCCACCAGCGC
>JANOTG010000041.1:0-9340 GCA_031416215.1 Betaproteobacteria bacterium | reverse complement strand
CGATGTCGGTCACCATGGCAGCGCGGAAAGCCTTGTAGCCACCTTCCACCAGCGCGACGCGAAAACCGATCTGGTCCAACACCAGCGCCAGCGCGCCACTGCGTTTGCCGCCGCGCCAGCAATAGACCAGCGGTTTCCAGCCGCGCGGGCGGGTCAGCACATGGGTCTCGATATGTCGCGCAATGTTGGCGGCGGCCAATGCGGCGCCGCGTTTCTTGGCCTCAAATGCGTCGACCTGCTTGTAGAGGGTGCCGATGTCGTGGCGCTGCTGGTTGTCCAGCGTCGGCCAATTGACGGCGCCAGGCAGGTGATCCAAGGCGAACTCTGCCTCGCTGCGTGCGTCAATCACGGTGTCGTAGGCGTCCAGTTGCTGCAGCACATCCGCTGCTGCGACCATGCTCACACCCACGGGTCGACCCCGACGTGGCCCGTCCACGCATTCATTTGAGCTGCTTTCGCAATTCTGGCCAGACGTTGTCCAGCATGATGGGGTGCGCCTGCGCCAGCGGGTGTATCCGGTCGCTCTGGAACAGGCGCGTCGGGTCAGCGTCGTCAGCCACGCCCTTGAGCAGGAACGGTACCAGTCCGCTCTGGCTGTTGCGAGCGACCCGTGCAAAAAGCTCGGCAAATCGCGATCCGTATTCGACGCCGTAGTTGGGCGGCATCTGCATACCAAGTACCAATACCCTGGCGCCGGCTTTGCGCGATGCGCTGGCCATGTGTTGCAGGTTGTCTTCCGTGATCTGCAGGGGCAACCCGCGCAAGGCGTCGTTGCCCCCAAGTTCCAGCAGCACGTGTGTCGGTTTGTGCTGGCTCAGCAGGGCTGCAATCCGCGAACGTCCGCCCGAGGTGGTGTCGCCGCTGATGCTGGCGTTGATGACGTTGGCGGAGATACCTTCGGCGGCCAGCCGCTTCTGCAACAGCGCCACCCAGCCGCTGCCACGGGCCAGACCGTATTCGGCGCTGAGCGAGTCGCCGACCACGAGAATCGAATACGTGGTTTTCCTGCCTGCCACACTGGCGGTTTTGCTGGTCGACTGGGAGTGTGCATCGGGCTGCCATGGCCCCACAAAAACAATCAACGGCAGTGTCGGGATAAAGTGTCGTCGTATCAAAACAAAAAGCCTTTCATGCTCCCATCCAACGCCCCGGCCATCATATCGGTGGACCATCTCTACAAATCTGTCACCGATTCGACTGGAACACTCGACATTCTGCGCGATATCAATTTCTCCCTGCAACCCCGGGAGACCGCAGCTATTGTGGGCGCCTCCGGATCCGGCAAGAGCACCTTGTTGTCGATCATTGCTGGCCTGGACGTGCCAACCCGTGGCACGGTTCATCTGGCCGGGCAGGACCTGTTCGCGATCGACGAGGACGAGCGGGCGGCGTTGCGCGCCCGACAGCTTGGGTTTGTATTCCAGAGTTTCCAGTTGATGGGCAATTTGACTGCGCTGGAAAACGTGATGCTGCCTCTGGAGCTGGCGGACCGACGCGACTCGCGCAAGGTGGCGACAGAGATGCTGGCCCGGGTGGGATTGTCGACGCGCCTGGGGCATTACCCCAAAGTGTTGAGCGGAGGAGAGCAGCAGCGGGTGGCGCTGGCGCGCGCGTTTGTGGTGCAACCGGCGGTTCTGCTGGCTGACGAACCGACTGGCAGCCTGGACTACGCCACGGGCGAAACGATCATGCAGCTGATGTTCGACCTCAACACCGAGTTGGGCACGACCCTGGTGCTCGTGACCCACGATCAGGGTATTGCGCAACGCTGCGCTCGCCGTATCACGATCGAGGCCGGGCAGGTGCTGGCCAGCGCGAACTGAGCCGGGCGCTGTGTCTGGCGCGGCGTCGATAATTGCGCCATGTCATCAGCCAAAGTCCTGTTCGGATTCCATGCCGTCGGTGTGCGCATGCGCACCGCCCTGCACAGCGTGCTCGAAGTCCATTTCGACGCGTCGCGGCGCGATGCGCGAATGCGCCAGTTTCTTGATCGGGCGCAGGAAAGTGGCGTCCGCCTGATCGAATCGGATGGGCTGCGCTTGTCGCGGCTGTGCGGCAATCATGGCCACCAGGGAGTTGTTGCCCGGGTTCAGGCACTGGCACCGATGCACTCGCTGGATGAACTGCTGGAAACGCTGGAGGCCGAACAGTTGGCCCTGCCGGTGACAGAGCGCGTTGCGCCGTTGTTGTTGGTGCTTGACGGCGTCACCGACCCGCACAACCTCGGCGCCTGCCTGCGGGTGGCGGACGGTGCCGGAGCCCATGCGGTGATTGCACCCAAGGACCACGCGGCCGGGATCAACGCCACCGTCGCCAAGGTCGCCAGTGGTGCGGCAGAGACGGTCCCCTACTTTATGGTTACCAACCTCGCACGCACGTTGAATGAACTCAAGGAGCGAACCATCCGAATCGTGGGTACCAGCGACACCGCGACGGCCAGCCTGTACCAGACAGACCTCACAGGCCCTGTCGCACTGGTGCTCGGAGCGGAGGGCGCCGGCCTGCGCCAGCTGACCGCCAAGACCTGCGACCAATTGGTCAAGATACCGATGCGCGGTGCCGTGGAAAGCCTCAACGTCTCGGTCGCCAGTGGCATTTGCCTGTACGAAGCCCTGCGCCAGCGCACCCAAGGCCCGCACTGACCGCCGGTGACGGATCGCGGGTGGGCGTCAGACCCAGCCCAGGCCGCCCAGTATGGCGCCGGCGCCGAGCAGCCACAACAGATGCAAGCGCGTGCGCAGCACGACGAGACACGCGAGGCCTGCGAGCAACCACAGTTTCCAGTCGCGCTGGGCATCGTCATTGCCTGCGCTGAGCAACCAGCCGGTGGCGACCATCAAGGCCACGACCAATGGCGCCAAGCCTTGCTTGAAGGCCCGTACGCCGCGCTTTGCCTGGTTGCGTCGAGTCCAGCGGACCGACAGCAGCATGATTATCGAACTCGGTGCCAGGATACCGAGCATGGTGATGCCCATGCCGAGCACAGCAGTCGGGTAGCCGCCGGCATTCAGCCCGACATTCCAGCCCAACAGCGCCACGAACAACACATTGGGCCCTGGCGCCGCCTGCGCCAGCGTCACGCTGGAGGTGAACTGCACATCCGTCAGCCAACCGTGTTGTCCGACCAGGAAGCGGTGCATGTCCGGCGCCATCGGGATTGCGCCACCGACGGCCAGTAGTGACAAGGCGCAAAAATGCGTCAACAAGGCAAACCAGTCGACCGTCGTCAATACGATGTTTGTTCCCATGCTCATGGCCGATCGGTCGAACCTGCGGGGCGGCGGCCGAGTTGCCACCATGCCCACACATACGCCACGCCGCCCACAACCAACAATACCCAGATCAAGGGCAGGCGCAGCAGGGCGATCGCCACGAAGGTAAGCACTGCCAGCACGGCACACGCTGGCAGGCCCATCACATTGCTGCGAAGCGCACCCGCCAGCCGCAGGCCGCTTGCCATGACCAGGCCGGACGCGGCCGCGCCCATGCCGCGCAATGCGCCCTGCGCCAGGGTGTTGTCGGACACGTTATTGAACATCACCGCCAGAGCAAGCAAGGCACACAAGGGAAAGGTGAACAAGCCCGCGGTGGCCACGAATGCGCCCCGCAGTCCGAAGTAGCGCTCGCCAAGCATCAAGCCCAGGTTGACCACGTTCGGCCCGGGCATGACTTGCGCAACGGCCCAGTCTTCGACAAATTCCTCGCGGCTCAGCCAGCGCTTCTTGTCGACCAGCTCGCGCTGCACCACAGTCAAGACGCCACCAAAACCCTGCAGCGCCAACAGGGTGAAGGCCCAGAACAGTTCGGTCAGTGAATGGGGTCGTGGCCGCGCCACGGCCGGGGTGCTTGCAGGCGGCGCGGTCATGGCGAAATTATGCCCGGCCGGTGCTGGCCGCATTGACAGCTCCCAGTGTTCGCCGACGAAGCCCATGGGGCGTGTAAAGGTGTCCTCTATCATGTGGCTGATGTCTGTTGTTTCCAATACAGCGCCGGACGCGGCAAGCCTTCCGACTGTGTCGCCCGAGCGCGCTCTGCGCTCGGCCCTGGGCCAGTTCGCGACCGGCGTCACGGTGGTCACGACGCGCGCGGCCGACGGCCGCTTTGTCGGGCTCACCGCCAATTCGTTCAGTGCCTTGTCGCTCGACCCGCCCTTGATCGTCTGGTCGTTGCGCCTGAGCTCTTCCAACCTGCCGGTATTTCAGTCCAGCGAGCGGTTTGTCGTCAACGTGTTGACCGAAGCCCAGGTCGAGACCTCGCGCCTGTTCGCATCCTCGGCAAGCGACAAGTTCAGCCGGGTGGCGCATGCCGAGAACCAGCACGGAATGCCGTTCCTGCATGGCGCCGCGGCTTGGTTCGAGTGCCGCCTGCTGTCGCAGCAAGCCGGTGGTGACCACTGCCTGTTTGTGGCCGAGGTGGAGCATTTTTCGAATTCGGACAGTGCGCCGCTGTTGTTCCATGCGGGAGCCTACTTTGCGTTGGGTTCGCGCCTGTGATTGAACCGGGGGATTGAAGACCATGCAACAACATCGAATCGAAGCCACATGGATCCGCTGCTTCGAGACGGCGTTTATGTTGTGCGGCGTGAAAGCCGGTGACAGTGCTGCCATCCTGTCCGAGACACAGACCCGTCCGGTCAACGTACAACTGGCCGAGCTGGCCCTGTTGCGGCTGGGTGCACGCGTTTTCCATGTTGTCTTGCCCGCGCGGCCCTTGGCGGCGCCGGTGCCGGTGCGATCCACCGGCGCGTCGGATGCCATCGCCGGGCTGCAGCCGGTCGTGCAGGCCTTGGCGACCGTCGATTTTGTTGCCGACCTGACGGTGGAAGGCCTGCTCCATGCCGCCGAACTGCCGCAGATTCTTGCTGGCGGCGCCCGTGTCTTGATGGTGTCGAATGAACATCCCGAAGTGCTGGAACGCTGCTTGCCGGATGCGGCGTTGGAGTCCAAGGTCAAGCTGGGATTGAAGTTGCTGAAGGCGGCGCAACAGATGCGGGTTTCCTCCGCCGCCGGGACCAAGCTGCGAATTGCGCTAACCGGTGCACGTATTGGAGGCGGCTGGGGCTACACGGCGCGCCCGGGCAGCATTACACACTGGCCTGGCGGCCTGTGCCTGGCATTCCCGGCGCGCGGTAGTGTCAACGGGACTCTGGTGCTGAATGAAGGCGACGTGAATCTGACCTTCAAGCGTTATCTGGAGCGCCCTGTGGTATTAACGATCGTCGACGACTATGTGCGCGAGGTGTCGGGGCAGGGCCTTGACGCCGATCTGATGCGCAGTTATCTGGCGGCGTGGGGCGACCCCGAGGCTTATGCGGTGTCCCATGTGGGTTGGGGCATGAATCCGCGGGCGCGCTGGGATGCCATGGCCTTTTATGACAAGAATGATTTCAATGGCACCGAACTGCGCGCCTTCGCGGGCAACTTTCTGTATTCGACCGGCGCCAACGAGGTGGCCCAACGCCACACCCTGGGCCATTTCGACCTGCCACTGCGCGGCTGTTCGGTGGAGTTGGATGGCCAGACTGTCATCGACGCCGGCCAACTACGCGCCGATCTGGCCTGAAGACGGCTGCACCATGGCCTTTGCCCCGCTACCTGCCAGCACCCGATCCGGTTCGGGCCAGGTGGCGGTATTCCTGTTGCATGGTGTGGGCGGCGGCAAGGAGGTCTGGCGCGATAACCTGGACGTGATCACACAGGCTGGGGCTCAGGCCATCGCCTGGGACATGCCGGGTTACGGAGCCTCGGCGCCGGTGTCGCCCTGCAACACCGGCAACCTGGCCGCAGCGCTGGAACACCTGATCGACGACGTCGGCGCCCAGCGCAATGTCCTGCTTGGCCACAGCATGGGCGGCATGGTGGCACAGGAAGCGGTCGCGTTGTTCCCGCACAAGGTGCATGGCCTGATCCTGTCCGCCACGTCGGCGGCGTTCGGGCCGGCCGATGGCGCATGGCAGCGACAATTTCTGCAGAGCCGTTTCACACCGCTGGACCAGGGCCTGGGCATGGATGGCTTGGCGCGTACGCTGGTGCCGGGCATGATGGGCCCCACGCCACCCGGGCATGCCATCGCGCTGGCGCAAAGCGTGATGGCTGGGGTGGCGCCGGACAGCTACCGCGCTGCACTGTCGGCCATCGTGTCGTTCAACCGGTTGGACAATCTGGCGCGCATCGCTGTGCCGACACTCTGCCTGGCCGGCGAACACGACCGCAATGCAAGCGCCGCAGTCATGCTGAAGATGAGCGGCAAGATTCCCGGCGCGCAGTACCATTGCCTGTCTGGAGCGGGGCACCTGGCCAACATGGAGCAGGCGTCGGCCTTCAACGCCTGTGTGCGTGCATTCCTGCAACAGCACTTTGTACCCTGGAGGGCCAGCGCATGACGATCGCCACTTCTGCCAGCAGCCAGTCGGTACGGTACACACTACCATCGATTGCCGGTGACTATGTCGAGCTGACTGCCGCGCAAAGTGAGTTGCTGGCCCTCGCTGCGACCCTCGGGCGGGACAAGTTCGCCCCACGTGCCGGGCAGGTCGATCGCGACGCCGTGTTCCCGTTCGAAAACTATGCCGACATGCAACAGGCCGGTTTGCTCCGGATCTGTGTGCCGCAGCAATACGGCGGCTGGGGAGCCGACTTTGCCACCTATGTGATGGTGGCGGCCGAGATCGGGCGCCACTGCGGCGCCACAGCCCTGACGCTCAACATGCATGTCAGCTCCACCATGTGGACTGGCTTCATCGCGGACGATCTGGATATGACGCCGGAGCAGCGCAGCAGCCACGAAGAACACCGCGTGATGCATTACCGGCGCATCGTCGAGCAGGGCAAGATCTATTCGCAGCCGTTTTCCGAGGGCGGCGCTGCCGCCGCGGGCAAGGCACCGTTTGGCACGCTGGCACGCAAGGTGCAGGGCGGTTACGTCGTCAACGGCAAGAAGATTTTTGCCTCGCTGGCGGGCGCGGCCGACTATTACGGCATCCTGTGCACGCTCGACACGCCCGGCGCCACGCAGCGTGACGCCTTGTACCTGGCGGTGGATCGCACCTTGCCAGGCGTGACGGTCAGCGGTGACTGGGATCCACTGGGCATGCGCGGTACGGTGTCGCGCAATCTGGTGTTCGAGGATGTATTCGTGCCCGAGTCCGAGCGGCTGATGCCCGAGGGCCTGTATGCCCAGGCAGCCAGTCGCTGGCCCCACATGTTTGCCACCCTGTCACCGACCTACATGGGCATCGCCCAGGCGGCATACGATTTCACGGTGCAGTACCTGCGCGGCGAGGTACCGGGTACGCCTGCCGTGAAGCGCCGCATGTACCCGACCAAACAAGTCGCCGTGGCAGAGATGAAAGTGAAGCTGGAGCAGACCCGTGCCATCTTTTTGCAGAATGCGCGCGCGGCCCGGGTCGACCCATCGAAGGAGATCCGCCTGGGTCTGTATGCGGCGCACTACACCATCATGGAAAACGCCAACGACATCTGTCGACTGGCGGTGCGCACCTGCGGCGGGCAGTCCATGCTCAAGAGTTTGCCACTGGAGCGTATGTACCGCGACTCCCGCTGCGGCTCGCTGATGTTGCCGTGGACGGCAGAGTTGTGCATCGACCGGCTCGGGCGCGAGTGTCTGTACGAGTCTGGCGAACGCGACGAGCCGGATGCCCTCTAGCCTGGCCGACACGATCCAGCGCCACGCAGCGTTGTCGCCGGGCCGTCTCGCCCTGCATTGTGCTGGGCAGGACCTCAGTTATTCTGCTTTGTGGGCTCGGGTGCGGCAGGCCCACATGGTGCTGCTCGGTGCCGGGGTGCGCCACGGCGACCGCGTCGCCTGGCTGGGTCTGAACGACCCGGCCATGCTGGTGCTGCTGTTTGCCTTGGCACGCATCGGCGCCATTCTGGTGCCGCTGAACTACCGCTTGGCCGCGGCGGAACAGCGGGCGATCCTGAGCCATGCCGGCGCGAGCCTGTTGGTGGTTGACCAGAACTATGCCGAAGCGGCGCATGCGCTGGTGGATGGCGCCGGGATACCGCTGGTGCCCGCAACGGCGCTGCTGGCCGGCAGCTTTGACCGCGATGCTGCGTCGGCAGACGCCGTGGACGATGCGCCGGTGTTGCTGGTGTACACCTCCGGCACCACGGGCCAGCCCAAGGGCGCCCTGCATACCCAGGCGGCGCTGTTGGCCAACTGTGCCATCGCCGCACGGATGCAGGAACTCGGCGCGAGCGACCATGTGTTGAGCACCTTGCCCCTGTTCCATGTCGGTGGCCTGTGTATCCAGACCCTGCCGGCACTACACGCCGGCGCCACCGTCACGCTGCACCCGCGGTTCGATGCGCAGGCCTGGCTGGCCGATGTACAACTGCACAAGCCCGACCTGTCGCTGCTGGTGCCGGCGGCTTTGCGGGCCGTGCTGGAGCATCCACACTGGCCGGGCGCCGACCTGTCATCGCTGCGCCTGCTGGTGACTGGCTCATCGATCGTGCCTGCTGCAATGATCGACGCCGTGCACCTGCGTGGCGTGCCGGTGGGGCAGATCTACGGCAGCACCGAAACCGGTCCCGCAACACTATGCCTGGGCCGGGAGGATGCGATGCTGCGGGTTGGCTCGGCTGGCAAGCCAGGGCCCGGTGTCGACGTGCGGCTGGTCGATCAGCAGGGCAGCGACGTGGCGCCGGGCGCGGTGGGCGAGATCTGGGTACGGGCGCCGAATCTGATGTCCGGCTACTGGCGCGACCCCGGGCATCCTGATTTTTGCGCCGGCTGGTTCCACAGCGGTGATCTGGCGCGGCAGGATGAAGCCGGCTTCTTTCATGTTGTGGGTCGATACCGCGACATGATCATCTCCGGCGGTGAGAACATCTACCCGGCGGAAATCGAGAATGTTCTGGCACGCTGTGCCGAGATCGCGGAGCTTGCCGTGCTCGGGCAGGCGGACGCACAGTGGGGCGAGGTGGTCGTGGCAGTGATCGTCAAACGGCCGCAGGCCACACTCGACGCCGCTGCGGTATTGCGATTGCTGGACGGTCGGGTGGCACGTTACAAGATGCCGCGGCGGGTGCTGTTTCGCAACGAGTTGCCTAAAACTGCGCTGGGCAAAGTGCAGTATGGCGTGTTGCGCGAATGGGTCGCGGCGCAAGCGCCTTATTGAGAGTTCCCAAATTCATGACACTGCACTACACGAACTCCGTACATTCGATTTTTTTCCAGCCTGAGACGTGGGGCTCTGGTTGGCATGCCGGGGGAACTGCCCGGGCGCCGCTGCTCGTGTCCCCCGCCCTGCGGGCTCCTCCTTTACCTCGCTGCGACGCCCGGCCAGTTCCCCCGGCAGCGTGGGCCCTCGGCG
>JANOTG010000040.1:0-4094 GCA_031416215.1 Betaproteobacteria bacterium | reverse complement strand
CGGCCAGAACCCTTCTCGGAGGCGCCGTGGTGGTCGCCGCCTTGCTGCTGCATCTGCTGTGGCAGTTCCGCGGGGCGACCCAGAGCAAGCCGGTGGGGCTGACTGGCTAGGGCAGACTCGGGTCGTATCAAGTGGGCCCGGCCCGCTGCTGTCGACCGCAGGCCGTACGCTTCAAGTTAGCATGGAGCACACCACGCCTCATCCACGCCACCAAGCAAGTCACACCATGAGCGAATCTGAACCCAAACGGCAGCGTCGCGGCGGCCGCGAGCGCCGGGACCCCAACGCCAAGCCTGCCGCGCCGGCTTACATCACGCGAGCCATTCCCACCTACGACATCATGGGTGAGGAGAACCTGCAGAAGATCGAGGCCGCATCGGACCGTATCCTGGCCGAGGTGGGGCTGGATATCCGTGACGACGACGACTGCCTGGCGATGTTCAAAAAGTCTGGCGCCAAGGTCGATGGCATGCGAGTGCGGTTCGAGCCCGGCCACCTGCGCGAGCTGCTGAAAACGGCGCCGCGCGAGTTCACCCAGCACGCACGCAACCCGGCGCGTTCGGTGCGCATCGGCGGCAACAGTGTGGTGTTTGCTCCGGCCTACGGTTCACCCTTTGTGATGGACCTGGACCGGGGACGGCGTTACGGCAGCCTGCAGGACTTCCAGAATTTCATCAAGCTGGCCTATGCCTGCCCCTGGCTGCACCACTCGGGCGGCACGGTGTGTGAACCTACCGACGTGCCGGTCAACAAACGCCACCTGGACATGGTGTACGCCCACATCCGATACAGCGACAAGGCGTACATGGGATCCATCACCTCCGAGGAGCGGGCCGAAGACTCCATCGCCATGAGCCGCCTGCTGTTCGGCGCCGACTTTGTCGACAAGAACTGCGTCATCCTGGGCAATGTCAACGTCAATTCGCCCTTGCTGTGGGACGGCACCATGACCAAATCGGCGCGCGCCTATGCCCGCGCCAACCAGGCGGCGGTGATCGTGCCTTTCATCCTCGGTGGCGCCATGGGGCCGGTGACGAATGCCGGCGCCATCGCCCAGGCGCATGCCGAAACCATGGTCGGATGCGCCATCACACAGCTTGAGCGGCCCGGGGCTCCGGTGATCTACGGCAACTTTCTCTCCAGCATGTCGCTGCGCTCCGGCTCACCCACCTTCGGCACGCCGGAGCCGGCCATTGGCTCCATGGTGATTGGCCAGCTGGCACGCCGCCTCGGCCTGCCGCTGCGCTGTGCCGGCTCTTTCACCACCTCCAAGCTGCCGGACGGCCAGGCAATGCAGGAAAGTGTGATGTCGATGTTGTCTGCCGTGCATTGCGGCGCCAACTTCATCCTGCACTCGGCCGGTTTCCTGGACGGACTGCTCTCCATGAGTTACGAAAAATTCATGATGGACGCCGACTTCTGCGGTGCCCTGCACAGCTACCTGAAAGGGGTGACCGTGGATGACAACAGCCTGGCCATGGACGCCTTCCGGGAAGTGGCACCGGGCAGCCATTTCCTGGGCTGCGCCCACACCATGGCCAACTACACCACGGCATTTTTTGACTCCACCATCTCCGACGACACACCGTTCGAGACCTGGCAGGAGGCGGGCAGCACGGACAGCGCGACCCGGGCCAACCGGCGCTACAAGACCGCGCTGGCCGACTACCAGGCACCACCCATCGACCCCGGTGTGGACGAGTCGCTGCTGGACTACATGGCGCGCAAAAAGGCGGCGGTGACGGATCAGTGGTACTGAGGAATTTGAAATGGCACGCGACAACGACCCACTCCTGCAACCCTTTCAGCTGCGGCACCTGCGGTTGAAAAATCGCATCATGACGACGTCGCACGAGCCGGCCTATCCGGAAGACGGCATGCCCAAGGCGCGCTACCGCGCCTACCATGTCGAACGCGCCAAGGCCGGCATAGCGCTGACCATGACCGCCGGCTCGGCCACCGTGGCGCGCGACAGCCCGCCAGTGTTCAACAACATCCTGGCCTACCGCGACGACGTGGTACCGTGGCTGAAGGATCTGGCCGACGCCTGCCACGAACACGGCACGGCGGTGATGATCCAGCTCACCCACCTGGGGCGGCGCACCAGTTGGTCCAAGGCCGACTGGTTGCCGGTTGTGTCACCCTCACACGAGCGCGAGGCCGCGCACCGTGCCTTTCCGAAGAAGCTGGAAGACTGGGACATCGAACGCATCATCGGCAACTATGCCGACGCCGCCGAACGCATGCAGGCGGCCGGGCTCGATGGCCTGGAGCTGCAGGCCTACGGCCACTTGATGGACCAATTCTGGTCGCCCCTCACAAATACGCTGGACGAACCCTATGGCGGTTCGCTGGACAACCGCCTGCGCTTTAGCTTCGACGTGCTGCGGGCGGTGCGCAAACGCGTCGGGCCGGCATTCATCGTCGGCGTGCGTTACACCGGCGACGAAGACCTGCCCGGCGGCCTCACCGCCGCTGACGGACTGGAGATATCGCGCCGCCTGAAGGACTGCGGCATGGTGGATTTTCTCAACGTGGTGCGCGGCCACATCGATACCGACGCCGGCCTGACCGACCTGATTCCGGTGCAGGGCATGCGCAGCTCGCCGCATCTGGATTTTGCCGGCGAGATCCGTGCCGCTACTGGTTTCCCGACCTTCCATGCCGCCAAGATTCAGGATGTGACCACAGCGCGTTACGCCATCAGCTCGGGCAAACTCGACATGGTCGGCATGACGCGCGCGCACATGACCGACCCGCACATCGTGCGCAAGATCATGAGCGCGCGCGAAGACACCATACGCCCCTGTGTCGGCGCCAATTTCTGCCTCGACCGCATCTATCAGGGCGGCGAGGCTTATTGCATCCACAACCCGGCGACCGGCCGCGAGTTGACCATGCCGCACGACATACCCCCTGCATCGGTGCGCCGCCGGGTGGTGGTGGTCGGCGCCGGTCCCGCCGGCCTGGAAGCGGCGCGCGTGGCGGCCGAGCGCGGGCACAGCGTAATCGTGTTCGAGGCCGCAGCCCGAGCCGGCGGACAGATCCGCCTCACCGCCTTGAGCCCGCGCCGGCGCGAGATGATCAGCATCATCGACTGGCGCATGGCGCGTTGTGAAGAGCGTGGCGTGCAGTTTCGCTTCAACACGCTGGCCGACAGCGCTGCCGTGCTGGCAGAACAGCCCGAGGTGGTGATCATCGCCACTGGCGGACTGCCCCATACCGAGGTGTTGTCCACCGGCAATGACCTCGTAGTGTCCAGTTGGGACATCCTGGGTGGTGATGTCAGACCGGGGCGCAATGTGCTGCTGTTTGACGACGCCGGCGACCACCCGGCGCTGCAAGCTGCCGAGCTGATCGCCCATTCCGGCGCGACCGTCGAGATCATGACGCCCGACCGATCCTTCGCGCCCGAGGTGATGGCGATGAATCTGGTGCCCTACATGCGCAGCCTGCAAAAACACGATGTCACCTTCACCGTCACTTTCCGCCTGTTGTCGGTACGGCGCGACGGCCACGGCCTGGTCGCGGCGATCGGAAGCGACTACGGTGGTGTACACAAGGAGCGCCATATCGACCAGGTGGTGGTGAACCATGGCACCCGACCGCTGGATGAGTTGTACTTTGCGCTCAAGGCCGCATCCTCCAATCAGGGTGCCATCGACTATCCGGCGTTACTGGCAGGCGAGCCACAACCGCGGCCTGATGCTGCAGCGGGTGGTTTCCAGCTTTTCCGTGTTGGCGACGCGGTATCGGCGCGCAACACCCATGCCGCGATCTACGACGCGCTGCGACTGGTGAAGGACCTGTAGCAGCCGTGACCCGTGAACCAGCCCGCAGGCGGTCGAACAGCGGCGGGCAGTCGGCCAGCATGTTGCATTGACCATGGACGCACCGATCTTCCTGCTGTTGTTGCTTGGCGGCATGGTGGCTGGCGGTGTCACGGCCGTCGCTGGCGGCTCCAGCTTCCTGACCATCAGGTTACTGATCGCGGTCGGACTGCCGCCACTCTCCGCCCAAATCACAAACTGGAATGCGCTGATCCCCGGCACCTTCATGGCGCTGCCAGCCTACCGGACCGACTTGCAAGCCAT
>JANOTG010000039.1:0-9787 GCA_031416215.1 Betaproteobacteria bacterium | reverse complement strand
GACCGTCGTCACATCCGCGATGACGATGTATTCCGGCTCAAGGCTGCTATCGACGTGCCCATCAACCTGGAGATCGCCGCAGTCGATGACATGCTTGCCATCGCGTTGCGGCTGGCACCACATGCTGTCTGTCTGGTTCCGGAGCGGCGCGAGGAAGTGACGACAGAGGGTGGGCTCGATGTGGCTGCAAACATGGCGCATCTGCGGGGCATCGTGGGCGCATTGACACAAGCGGGCATCCGCGTGTCACTGTTTGTCGATCCTGACGAAAGTCAGCTCGCGGCGGCATCCCGGCTGCAAGTTCCCGTCGTCGAGCTGCACACTGGCGCATATGCCCATGCGGGAGCTTCGGAACCGGAGTTGCTGCGGTTGCAGCGCGCTGCGGCCATGGCGAACCAACTTGCCATCGAATGCCATGCCGGACATGGTCTGACCTTCAATAACGTGGCCGCTGTTGCGGCAATTCCAGGCATCGCCGAGCTCAATATCGGACACTTCCTGATCGGCGACGCAATTTTCTCGGGCCTGCGGGAAAGTGTCACTGAAATGGTGCGGCGGATCGAACTTGCGGCATCCATGGTTGTTGGTACACAAACGCATACCGACGCGACGGGTAAAGACGGTTTGTCACCGGATTGAACAGTGGGATGCGGTTAAACTGCGCGCTCATGTCCCGCCCGATTCGCGCTCTCCTGTTGGTGCTGGTTGTGGTCTGGCAAACGGCCGCGCTGTTGACCCCCTGGGTTACTTCACATTGGGCAGCCGAACTCGACCACCTGGCGGTCCATACCCAGGGCAACGGTCACCACCACCACGATGACCAGACATTACATCTGGATGACAACGACGGCGGATTGATGCACCAGCATGCGGACACCAGCACACATTCTTTGGGCCTGTGGCAGGACACCGTACTGCATTTATTGTTAGTTCCGCGTGCGGCGTTGCTCTCCTGGGCCGACGCGCTGGGGCCGCCGCCGCTGCTGGACGGTCTGCTCCGGCCTCCCCAGGCCAGCATTTGACTGCTACCGGTCATGATCTGACCGGGTTCGTCGGTCACCCCTAGCGCGCGTTCGCTACCGCCAGTCCAGCTGGCTCCCGTCCCGCGCGGGCCATCCGAGATGCCGCCTCGCGCGTGCATCGCGCAGTCATGACGTCTTGAACGTCAGTCCAGCGTCACGAAGCGCAATACAAGCAGCGCGATACCGACAAACGCGGCGCTGAGGGCCAAAACTGCCACCAGGATGATGGTCTGTTTCAGCCAATAGCCGAGGGGCTTGGCATGCTGCGCCATCGCGACTTTCCCAATTCCGGTTGTCGGAATCGATCCAATCTTTATCTCCACAAGGAATTCAGTCAATGACCAACTCAAGACGTTTGCCCCTCCACTTCATGACCGCGGCAGCTGTCATGGTGCCCATGGTGGCCATAGCCCATGGAATCTCCGACGCAGACCGCCAAAGCATGCTCGACGGCAGTTACCTGCGTTATGTCGGCCTGGGTGCGAGCCACATGCTCACCGGCTACGACCACCTGCTGTTCCTGTTCGGTGTGGTGTTTTTTCTCACCGGCTTCAAGGACGTGGCGAAGTTCGTCACGGTCTTTACCGTCGGCCATTGCATCACGCTGATTTTTGCGACCTACTACAAAATCACGTGGAACTACTACCTGGTCGACGCCATCATCGCCCTCAGTGTCATCTACAAGGGTTTTGACAACAACGGGGGCTTCCAGAAATATTTCCAGATGGCGTCACCCAATCTGCTCGGCGCGGTGTTCGGCTTCGGCTTGCTGCATGGTTTTGGTCTGTCCACGCGCCTGCAGCAGTTGCCGCTGGGAGATGACAACACGGCGATGCTGCTGCGCATCCTGAGCTTCAACGTCGGCGTGGAGGTGGGGCAGATCGCCGCGTTGACTGTGATGCTGGCGTTGCTGGCCGTCTGGCGCAAGCGGGCATCGTTCGCACGCTTCAGCTTTGCCGCGAACCTCGCCATCGTCTATGCCGGCGTATACCTGCTGTTCACCCAGCTCCATGGTTACCAGCATGGCAGCCATGACTACAACTTCCCGTTCCCGGCCGAGGAACATCGCCATGTGCATGAAGACATGGATATCGGCAATTCCACCGATGCCAGTCGCAACACCCTGAAATAATTGTGCTGCATCACCCTTTCACCCCCACCTCAACCTCACACGTCACCCAAAGGAAATCACCATGCAATACGCACTCAGCACCGCCGTCATCCTCGCTGTCATCTCTATGGGCCAGCCCGCCATGGCCTCGGAGGGTGGCAGCTGCCACTTCCACGGCAACAAACCCGCAGCGGAGGCCACCGTGCTCGGCTGCGCGCAGCAACGCAAGGAGGCGCTGGTCAAGGCCGGCAAAATCGAGGCATCCTGGCAGGCCGTCAAACACGACAAGGTTGAAGCGGTCGATGGCAAAAAGGGCAAGGAATGGAAAGTGACCTTCAAGGACCCGGCAGCCAAGGACAAGTCGAAGGAGACGCTCTACATCTTCTTCACCGCGCCCGGCAACTTCATCGCGGCCAATTTCACGGGGCAATAAGAACTTGAAAACCCGTCTGAGCCCCCCTGCGCTGCGCGGCGGCCTGCTGGCCTTGCTGGCGGCTGTGCTGTTCGGGCTCAGCACGCCCCTGGTGCAGCGATTTGGACAGGGGCTCGGCGCCTTCAGCACCGCCGCGCTGCTGTATGCCGGTGCGGCCCTGGTCGCAATGGTGATGCGACGCCCGTCGGGGCGCGAGGCGGCAGTGCGCCGTGCGGACCTGCCGCGACTGCTGGCGATGGCAGGTTTTGGCGCGGTGGTCGGGCCGGTGGCGCTGGCCTGGGGTTTGCAACACACCAGCGGGTCCAGCGCGTCACTGATGCTGACACTCGAAGCACTGTTCACTGCCGTGCTGGCCTGGAAACTCTACGGCGAAAGCATGGACAAACGCGTGGTCGCTGCCATGCTCTTGTTGCTGGCCGGGGGCGTGGCGCTGGTGCTGGAACAGGGGCTTGCAGGCCAGGCCCAACTGCTGGGTCTGCTGGCCGTGCTGGCTGCCACCGCTGCCTGGGGAGTGGACAACACACTGTCCCGGGGAGTTGCCGAGCGTGACCCTGGACAGGTGGTGCTTGTCAAGGCCAGCCTGGGTGCCACAGCCACGGTTGTGCTGGCCCTGGTGATGGGCGAGCCTGTGCCGGGCGCCATGGCGGCCATGGCACTTCTGGCCGTGGGTGCGACCGGGTACGGCCTGAGCCTTCGGTTTTACCTGCTTGCGCAGCGAGAATTCGGCGCTGCGCGTACCGGGTCGGTATTCGCCTTCGCGCCTTTTATAGGCGCGTTGGGCGCGCTGGCCTTGGGTGAGCGGTCAGCCACCGGAATGATGGTGGCGGGCGGTGTGTTGATGTTGTTTGGCGTGCTGCTGCATCTGGCGGAGTCACACGCCCATGTGCACGACCATGATGCGCTGGAGCACGAGCATGCCCATGACCATGACGACGGGCACCACCTGCACACCCATGACGACATGCCGGCCGGAAAACACAGCCACTGGCATCAGCATGCCGTGACTCGGCACAACCATGCGCACGTGCCGGATGCGCACCACCTGCATCCACACTGAGAGATTGACTGCGCATCAGTTCACCGCCGCAACTCGAGCAGCGCGGTCACGGCACGATCTTCGGCTGGGGATTGAGTGTGGACAACGGCAGTGCGCTCACCTCCTGCAGCAGCAGCGCCAGTTGCAGGCCGGCCGCATCGATCACCGCCTGGCCTTTGGCTGCCGTGGCGATGCTGGCGTCACCGGCGGCGCCAAACGGGTTGTAGTCCTGAATCTGCCAGCCCAGCTTGGCGCTGCTGCCGTTGCCCAGCACCGGGTACTGACCGGCGCGTTGTTGCGCCGAGGTCTTGAAATGCTGCGCCTGCGCCATGTCGACATAGCCCGCGCGCAGGGCCAGCATCATCGAGGTCTCCATGTCGCCGGCGTGGATGCCAAAACGGTGCTCCTCGGCGCTGAACAGTCCCAGCACCTGCTCACCCAGCGGCAGCGTATACCAGTTGGTCGAAAAAACGATCAGGTCATGTGCGGCGCGCAGGTCGCGTGCCACGATGTCCATCACGCTGACCTGCCCGCCATGGCTGTTGAGCAAGACCAGCTTTTTGATGCCGGCACGTACGACACAGGCACCGAGCTCCATCCAGACCGCCATCAGGGTTTGCGCCGACAGGGTCAAGGTGCCGGGATACCGGATATGTTCGTTGCTCTTGCCGACCTGCTGCGTCGGCATGAACAACACGGGTAGTTCCGCCTGGAGGTGGGGCAGGGTGGCGTCGATCACGCCATGGATCAGGGTGCTGTCAACGCTGACCGGCAGGTGTGGTCCATGTTGCTCGATGGCGGCAACTGGCAACACCGCGACCACTTGTTCGATCTGCGCACTGGCCGCCAACTGGCCGAAATGGCGTGAGCTCAAATCGGCCCAAAATTTGGAGGGAAGAAGCATGGGCCAATGGTAAGGCCAATGGCAGTGCTGTTTTGTGCTGCCCCGGCACCGCGCCGCTCAGGGGGTGCGGGCCTGCGCCAGCACCCGCAGCAGGGTACGGTTCACATCGGCGATATCGATGTCGTTCTGCTCGCACAACCCGGGGATGGCGTGCATGGCCGGATACTCCAGCGCCGTCGCAATCTGCAGATAGGGGGCGTAGGGGCCACTGTTGCTGAGCACCGCGCCAAGCACCCGCTGCGACACCGGGATACGCTGCATGGCGCTGCCCAACGGTTCGCCCGTCAGCAGATCGATCTGCGACAACAGCCCGCACAACACGACCTCTCGGCGCAGGCTGTCCTGGTCGCCGGCGTCCAGCAGTTGTTCCATGAGCTGCGAGCGCAGCACCATGGCCTGGCGCACCGGCTGCAAGTTGCCGTCCTCCGAGGCGCTGGTCAGCTGGTCCATGAGCCAGTGGCGCAGCGTGGACAGACCAAGAATCATCAAGCCATGGCGCAGCGATTCGATGTCGTTGCGCAAGCCGAAGCGGGCGGAGTTGGCAAAACGCAGAAAGCGGTAGGACAGCAGCGGCTCACACGCCAGCAAGTGTTCGATACGGTCCATCGACAGGTCACGGTCCACCGCACTGATGAGGCGCAACAGCTCCGGTTTGGCGGGTTCTATCGCCCGCTCCCGGTAGCCGTGCAACACGTCTTCGATCGGCCAGCCAGCGACGCCCCATGCTGCGCCCGGGTCCAGACAGTGCTCGGCGAGGGCCAGGCTGCCAATGCCCTCGTAGATCTGATCCTCCATGATCGGCTTGTTGCGCCGGGGCGCCTGGCTGCTTGCGGTGCTTGCAGTGGCATGACGTGCCTCGTGCAGGGCCAGCAGGGCTTCGCCAGCGGTCATGGCCATCATGCTGCGCAAAAAGCAGGCTTGTGTCCCGGCCGTCATGCGCTCGCCAGGTTCGCCGCGCCACACCATCGGCACCCGGCGCCGCGCAGCCGCCTGCACCTGCGCCGTGAGATCGTCTTGCAAGGCGAGCTGCGAGGCCTGCACCACCAGCCAGGGCCCGTCGGCAGGTGCATGCTGCAGCAGGTCGGCCAGCAAGGGCGCGGACTGCACATTCAGGATCAGGCGTGCCGAGTCCCCGGTCCAGCTCTGCGCCAGCACATCGAGCAGATGGCGTGCGTCCACCGGTGCCTGCGTATCGGGTTGCACGAACAGCTGCACCGCGGCAACCCGGCGCTGCCGCTGCCACACCCACTGGTACCCCAGCGTCAGGTGGCCGAGAACCGAAGCCGACATGGAATCAATTGATGTAGTTGAACAGCGACAGACGCTGAATCTGTGCGTAGGACTGCAGGGCCGCCTGGTATCCGGTCTGGAATTTGTTGAAGTCCGATATGCCTTTGGCCACATCCAGGTCCTGCGCACGCGAGCGTTCGCCTTCCAGAGCCAGGGTGTTTTTCTCCTGCGCGCTGCTGATGCTGTCGGCGCGGTTCAGCCAGTCACCGGCCTGGCTGCGCGCCGCATGCAGGCGGTCCAGGCTGGTGTCCATCTGTACCAGCGCCCGGGTGACGGTCTGGGTCAGCAGATGACCGCCGCTGGAGGTGCCGATACCCGCGATGGCCTCGTCCAGCACCTGGAAGATATTGGTCTGGATGCTCGGCGTCACGTCCACGGCATCGCCGTTGCCCGGCTTGCCGCGCACCTCGATCGACAGGCCGTCGAACTGTATCGGTGCCCCTTCGACATAGGGCTGCGCAGTGGCGACAGCGGCGGCCGTGGTGAGATCGACCACGTCGTAGCTGGTGACACCACCCAGTACCGTGAAGGAAATGCGGTAGTTGTCTGCGGTCAGTGCGGCAGGCGACACCACGACCCCGGCATTGGTCCACGCGGTGCCGCTGTTGCCCGGGTCCAGCGCGACCTCGAAGCTGCCGTTGCCGCTGGCCACGTTCATCCAGATGGCCTGGCCATCCATGGCCCCTGGCAGTGACGTCGTGGTGGCCGCACGCTGGCCACCGCTGGCCCGGTACAGCACACCCGATGGCACGTCGGCAAAGGGTGCGCCCGCGCTGCCCAGGCCACCGAACAGCGGTACCCCGTTGGCGTCGGTACGATTCGCCACGGCCAGCAGCTGGTCGCGCAGATCGGCCATGTGCTGGGCCACGGAGGCCCGGTCCTTGGCTGAATAAACGGCATTGCTGGCACTGATGGCGAGTTCGCGTACGCCTTGCACCAGGGATACCGCCTCTCCAAGCGAGGTCTCGGCGGTGGCGAGTGCGCTGCGTTGCGCCTCCAGCGCGCGCTGGTCGACTTCGATGCGGCTCAGCCGGACGCGGGCGCGTTCCGCCAGCGCGGCGGCAGTCGGATCGTCACTGGAGCGGTTGACGCGCAGCCCGGTGCTGAGTTTTTCCTGCTGCAGCGCGAGGTCGGATTGGCGTTTGAAAAGTTGTTCGAGCGCCGTGTCGTAGGTGTTGGCGGTGGCTATGCGCATGGACGGTATGCTCCTGGTTTGCCTCAGCGGCCCAGATTCTGTATCAGCGTATCAAATATGCTTTGCGCGATCTGCAGGACTTTTGCCGACGCCTGGTAGGCCTGCTGGAACTGCAGCAGCTTGGCCGCCTCTTCGTCCAGGTTGACACCCGCGACGGCGCTGCGGTCGGCCTCCACGTTGGTGGCAATGGATTTCGAGATGGCGGCAGAAAAGCCGGCGCTTTGTACCCGCACACCGATCTGCGACATCAGCGCGGCATAACCCTCGGAGGTGCTGGCACCGTCGAACATGGCGGTGTCGCGCAGGGCCAGCATGGCCTCGGCGTTGCCGGCGTTGATGCGCACAAAGGTGTTGGCCTGGACGACGAAACTGTCGCCCGCCTTCGGGATGCCTTTGAGCGTGAGCGCCCAGCCGTTGAAGCTGATGGCTTGCCCTGGCACATAGGCCACGCCGACCGGGTTTCCGGTACCGGTGCCGTTGACATTGAACGTACCGGCGCCGGTGAAGCTCAGGGTCACGGTCTGTGTCATGTTGGCATCGGGCCGCTGCACCAGCAGGTTTTGCAATGCCAGCGAGCCCTGATTGACGGCTGCCGCCTGCGCGGCCACGGGTGCTGCCAGTGCCAGATTCGCTGGCGATGAAAAGCGGGTGTCGATGGCGGACGCGACCAGGCGGTAGGGGCTGATCAGGAAACGGTCGCCGGCGACGGCCGCGCCGCTGCTTTGCAGCTGCAAGCCATCCACCAAGGCGGTTCCCGGTATGGCGCCGAAGGCTGTCAATTGCCCGTCCGAGAGCCGCCGCACCGTACCGGCGCTGGCGCTGGTGAAGGTCATCTCATAGTCGGACGCCACCAGCGAGGTCGAACCGGCTGCGGGAGGTGCCTGCACCGTGACCGCGATCGTCGCAACACCGGTGTTCCCGCTGGCGGCCAGGCCGTTATCCAGCGGACCGAGCGAAAACAGGTCGTTTCCGGGTTGGCCATTGAGGTCGAGGCCAAGCGCGTGTTGTTCGTTCACCTTGGTGCCGACGGCCAGCGCCATGCGCCCGAGCAGGTTGGTGGCCTCCAGCAGGTCGGTATTGCGAAAACGCAGCAGCCCCGACAACGAGCCACCGCCAAACGACGACTCGTCCAGCACCGTCGTGACGCCGGCGTGCTGGATGCTCAGCTTCGACTTGCCCAGGTCGGAATAATCGTCCCGGGTCAGAGCCACCGGGGACACACCGTTGCCCAGCACCAGCGGCTGGCTGCCGGCCAGGAAGATGCTGATCGAGCCATCGGCGGCATCGACGCTGCTGGTCTGCACCAGAGTGTTGAGTTCCCGGATGGTCTGGTCGCGCTGGTCCAGCAGGTCATTCGGGTCGTGGCCTCTGCCCTGGGCATGGGTCAGCTGCACGTTGAGCCGGGCGATGCGGGTTGCCAGATCGTTGATGTTTCCCACCATCACCTGCAGTTCGCTCTGAACTGCCTGGCCGATGCTCACCAGTGTGCTGGCAGTGGAGCGAAAACGCGCGGCGGCCTCGTCGGCACGCGACAGAACGACGGTGCGCGCGCTCAGGTCGGTCGGTGCATTGGCGACGTCCGAAAACGAGTCCAGCATGTCGCTGACGGCGGCACCGAGCCCGTTTTCGCCGCCCTGGAACAGGTCGTCGAGTTGCTGCAAGCGCTCCAGCCGCTTGGCGTCGGCCGCCGCCACCGAGCCAGTCAGGGTGGCCTGGCGGGTCAGAAA
Source organism: Betaproteobacteria bacterium (assembly GCA_031416215.1). Taxonomy (GTDB): domain Bacteria; phylum Pseudomonadota; class Gammaproteobacteria; order Burkholderiales; family Burkholderiaceae_C; genus CAISIP01. The sequence continues at coordinate 1,069 of JANOTG010000039.1, read as the reverse complement.
CTCATCGTGGCTGCGCAGCACCGTGGCGACGTTCACGCCATTGCCGTAAAAGCCGGCACCGAAAAACTGACCTTCCACCGCTTGCAACAACACCGACTGGCGCGAGTAGCCCGGAGTATTGACGTTGGCGATGTTGTTGCCGGCCGTCTGCAGCGCCAGCTGGTTGGCCAGCAGTGCCCGTGCGCCGATATTGAGAATGCCGCTCACGGGTCGATCTCAGGCTCTCAGGCGCGGGCCCGTTGCAGTTGCAACGTACTGTTGATGGCGCGGCTGAGCTTGTTGGCGTATTCCGGGTCGGTGGCGTATCCGGCACGTTGCAACCCGGCCGCAAAGGCCTGTACCGACCCCGTCTGCTGGCTGGCCTGTGCATAGCGCGGGCTTTGCGTTATCAGCCGTGCGTAGTCGCGAAACGACTCTTCGTAGGAGCCATAGGCGCGGAACCGGGCCACTACCTTGTTGGCTGTTCCGTTGCTGTATTCGGTGGTCCGCACTTCGGCCACCTTGCCACTCCAGCCGCTGCCGGCCTTGATCCCAAAAAGGTTGAAAGACGGCGCGCCGTCGGGCAGCTTGATCTCGTGTTTTCCCCAGCCGGTTTCATGCCCGGCCTGCCCCAGCATGAAGCCGGCCGGAATACCGCTGTCCTGCGCAACCCGCGCGGCGGTCGCTTCGTGGCGCGTGATAAATCCGGCCTGGGCCGGTCCCGCTGGCATGGGGTTGGCGACGCCTGCCGGGGTGACCTGTGCCTGCGGCACGGGCAGCTCGGGCGTCGGCGCAGTCTGCAGCATCAGCTGACGTGTGATCATGTCCGACAGGCCACCCGGGCGGCCAGACATCTGCACCGCCAGCTGCTGATCCAGCAGGTCCTGTCCAAGCTCGCCACCGGAACTCTCCAGCATGCCGGATTTCATGGTCGCCTCGCGCATGCTCTTGATCAACTCGCGCATGAACAGCGACTCGAACTGCCGCGCCGCCTCCTTGATCGCCGCCGGCGTGTTTTTTCCGGCCTGCAGCTTCAGCGTGTTGAGCGAACGGGCGTCCGCCGCCAGGGCGTTGCTGCTGCTGTTGGTGA